>CAYMFW010000053.1:0-26842 GCA_964389785.1 uncultured Planctomycetota bacterium | reverse complement strand
CGCCGGCCCGGCGGTCTACGCCGGCGCGGTGTACCTGCTCGATTATGACGAGAGGGTGCCGGGCGATTCCCTGCGCTGTTTCTCCCTGGATGACGGCAGGGAGATCTGGCGGCGCACCTACAAGGTCCGGGTGAAGCGTAACCACGGGATGTCCCGCACCGTTCCCGCCGTCTCCGGCAGATACGTGGTGACCATCGGCCCGAAGTGTCACGTCATGTGCGTGGATAGAGCGACCGGCGCGTTCCGGTGGGGCATCGACCTGGCTCGCGAGCACGGCACGAAGGTTCCGATGTGGTACACCGGGCAGTGTCCCGTCATCGACGGTTCTGTCGCGGTCGTCGCCCCCGGCGGCGAGTCCCTCATGATCGGGGTGGACTGCGAGACGGGCCAGACGGTCTGGCGCACTCCCAACCCCGACGGATGGCGGATGTCCCATTCGTCCGTCGTCCCGATGACGCTCGGGGGACGGCGGATGTACGTGTACGCCGCGATAGGGGGCGTCGCTGCGGTGTCGGCCGAGGGTGACGACCGCGGGAAGGTGCTCTGGAAGACGAACGAGTGGAACCATTCCGTGGTCGCCCCGTCGCCGGCGGGGCTGGGCGATGGGCGGATCTTCCTCACCGCCGGTTACGGGGTGGGGAGCATGATGCTGAAGGTGTCGAAGAAGAACGACGCGTTCGCGACCGAGACGGTGTACCGGATGGACCGTAAGGTGTTCGCGTGCGAGCATCACACCCCGATATTCCATCTCGGCCGGCTGTTCGCGGTGCTCCCCAAGGATGCCGGTGAGCTCCGGCAGCAGTTCGTCTGCCTGGATCCGGAGGGCAGCGTGGTGTGGTCGAGCGGCAGGACCCGCCGGTTCGGTCTCGGGCCGTTCATGGCGGCGGGCGAGAGGATGTTCATACTCAGCGACGACGGCGAGCTGACGATGACGGAGGCGTCGGCGAGCGGGTACGTCGAGATGGCTCGGGCGAAGGTGCTGGAGGGGCGGGACGCGTGGGCGCCCATGGCGTTCGTGAACGGATTGCTGATCGTCAGGGACCTGAAGAGGATGGTCTGCCTCGATCTTCGAGCCGGTCCGGAGAAGGATATATGAGAAAGGCGATACGCGTCCTTGCGGCGCTCGCGGCAGCGGGAACGGCCGTGTACGCCATCCGGCTGCTCCTTCTGCGGGAGGCCGACCGGGCATCGAAGGAGCACTATCAGTACGATATCAGCGCGTACCGGAAGGTGCCCGCGGAGCTGGTGCGCTACCGGGAGGCGAAGCGCATCGGGACCGGAATGAAACAGCCGCGCGGGATCGCGTGGGACGGGTCGGACTGCATATACGTAACCGGCGACGGAACGGTGGCGGCGTTCTTCGGTGACGGGGAGGAAGCGCACCGGTTCCAGGTGGAGTCGGACGCGCGGTGCATCGCGTTCGATCTGGTGGGGATGGTGTACCTCGGGATGGAACGTCACGTCGAGGTCTACACGCCTCAAGGGAAGCGGCTTGCGTCGTGGCCTTCCCTCGGGGAAAAAGCGGTTATCACCTCGATTGCCGCCGGGGCGAACGACGTGTTCGTCGCGGACTACGGACAGCGGCTCGTCTGGCGCTTCGACAGGAACGGAAAGCTTCTGGGAAGGATGGGGGAGGAGAAGTTCGTGATTCCCAGCCCGTACTTCGACGTCGCGATCGGTCCGGACGGCGCGCTCTGGGCGGCCAACACCGGAAAGCACCGCATGGAACGGTACTCGTTCGACGGGAAGCTCGAGGAGACCTGGGGGAAATCGTCCATGGAACTCGCCGGGTTCAGCGGGTGCTGCAACCCGTCCCACTTCGCGATTGCGGCGAACGGCTCGTTCGTCACGGCCGAGAAGGGGCTGGAGAGGGTCAAGGTATACGGTCCGAAGGGAAGGTTCGTCTGTGTCGTGGCCGGCCCCGACGACTTCGTCGAGGGAACCGTGGGCATCGACGTCGCGGTGGATTCCACCGGCCGCATTCTCGTCCTGGACCCCGCGGCGCGGGCCGTTCGGATATTCGAGGAGGAGACGGATGGATAGGCGCGGTCTCTTTCGTGCCGGCATACGCGCGCTGCTCGCCGCAGGCCTCGGTACGCTGATCGGGGCGGCACTGCGCGGCAGGCGGAATCCCGACGCGGCGCGGCACCGGTGTACCGGCGACTGGATCTGCAGGAACTGCAGCTCCTCGTCCGACTGCGCGCTGCCCCAGGCGGTTTCGTACCGGAAGGCGGCCGGAAAGGGGACAGGATCCGATGGCTGACGAGCAGAAGAAGGACAGGCGATCCTTCCTGCGCGGCGTCATCGGCGCCGCGGTCGCGGCCGTCACCGCCGGAGTCGTCGCGCTGATGGCGAGGAGATCACGCGGATCGAACTATGTCTGGCAGCTGGACCCGGAGAAGTGCCAGCAGTGCGGGCGGTGCGCCACCGAGTGCGTGCTCTCCCCGTCCGCCGTGAAATGCGTCCACGCCTTCGCGATGTGCGGGTACTGCAACCTCTGTTTCGGCTACTTCCGGCCCGGGGCGAACGCCATCACGTCCGCGGCGGAGAACGAGATCTGTCCGACCGGGGCGATCAAACGGACCTTCGTGGAGGACCCGTACTACGAGTACGTCATCGACGAGTCCCTGTGTATAGGCTGCGGTAAGTGCGTCAAGGGGTGCTCCGCGTTCGGCAACGGTTCCCTGTTCCTCCAGGTGAGGCACGACCGGTGCCTGAACTGCAACGAGTGTTCCATCGCCCGGTCGTGCCCGTCGGACGCGTACCGCCGCGTGCCGGTAAGAGAGCCGTACCTGCTTAAGGGAGAGGGGTAATGCGAGGGGAAAGAACGGCAAGAAGGACGGGCGCGGGGGTGCTGTTCGCCGGGTTTAATGTTCGCCCGGCTGTCCGCCCTCCGGCGGACCTTTCCTCGTGCCGGGCGAAGACTTCCTCGGAGGCGCCCAATTCCGTAAAGGGCGCCGAGAATGAGGCGAAGAGCACTCGCACGCCCGGATTGTGTTGTGTTTTGACTCTCACCATCGTCGTTGTCATCGTCGCCTGCGCGACGGCGTCGGCCGAGCGCTTCCCTCAGCCGGAGTTCGACAGCGGCTACCAGATGCCGGCGCAGGCGCACCCGTCCGCCTGGGGGAACGCGTGGGAGTACCTGGACGTCGCGGTGCTTGCCGGGGCGCTCGTCACCGCGTCGTACCTGGCGCTGAAGTGGAGGCGGCGCAAGGGGATGTTCGCGCTCACCGTCTTTTCGATCGTGTACTTCGGCTTCTGGCGCAGGGGCTGCATCTGCCCGGTCGGCTCCCTCCAGAACGTGGTACTGGCCCTGACGGACCCCGGCTACACCCTTCCCCTCAGCGCGCTCGCGTTCTTCGTGCTGCCGCTCGGCTTCGCGCTCTACTGCGGCAGAACGTTCTGCGCGGGGGTCTGTCCGCTCGGGGCGATTCAGGACGTGGTCGTCGTGAAGCCGGTGCGGATGCCCCGATGGCTGTCGCACGCGCTGGGAACGATCCCGTACCTCTATCTCGGGCTCGCCGTGCTCTTCGCGGCGGGCGGCGCCGGGTTCGTGATATGCAGATACGATCCGTTCGTGTCGTTCTTCCGCATGAGCGGAGAGCTCTCCCGTCTGGTGATGGGCGGGGTCCTGCTCGTACTGGGGATGTTCGTCGCCCGTCCGTACTGCAGGTTCCTCTGCCCGTACGGGGTCCTGCTGGGATGGATGTCGCGCTTCTCGAAGAGGCACCTGACGATAACGCCGGACGAGTGCGTGAAGTGCAGGCTCTGCGAGGATTCATGCCCGTTCGACGCGATACGCAAGCCGGTCGAGGACGAGGGGCCGGAGCCGCGGGCGGCGGGGGTCCGTCGTCTCGGGATGCTCCTTCTGCTGATTCCGGTGTTCGTCGCGGCGGGGGTGCTGGCCGGGGGCTGGGCGGAGGGGGCGCTGTCCCGCGCCCATCCGAAGGTGCGGCTCTCGGAGAGAATCGCGCGTGAGGACGCCGGCGAGGTACCGGATGGGACGACCGAGAGCGAGACGTTCCGGCAGATGAAGACGCCGCTCTCCGCGCTCCACGAGGAGGCGGAGAACATCTGGAAACGGTTCCTGGCGGGCGGAAGAACGCTCGGCGGGCTGCTCGGGCTCGCGTTCGGGCTGAACCTCATCGGGCTGTCCGTCCGGTGGAAGAGGTTCGACTACGAGCCCGACCGGGGGGCATGCCTGAGCTGTGCGCGGTGCATCTCCTACTGCCCGAGGGAGCATGTCCGAGTGAAGGAACAGGGAGGCACGTCCGATGGCGTCTTCAGGGTACCTTAGCCGCGCGCAGGGAGCGGTGCGGATACTCCACGCCGCGGCGCGGGGCACGGCGGCGGTCACCGCCGTGTTCTGCCTGGTGATCGTCGTCATTCTCGCCATGAGCCTGGCCCAGGCGAGGAAGGCGGACCCGATAGACTCCCCGGTGCTCGAGAAGCTGATACGCGAGATGGCCGACCGACCGGACGACGAGGACCTGAAATACCAGATCCGGTCGCTCGATCTGCTGACGAGGAGGGCTCACTTCGCGACCAGGGCCTTCATACGGAACGGGGCGTTTCTTCTTCTGGGCGGCGTCGTGCTTCTGCTGGCTTCCCTCAGGGTCCTCTCGGTGCTGGAAAGGAGGCTCCCCGAACCGGCCGCCGCCGATGCCGCGGAGCCGCCGCATCTCTTCTCGGAGCGCGGGCGCCGGGCGATGAGCATCGCCGGGGGAGCGGCTCTCGCCGCGTCAGTGGTGCTCGGGATACTGTTCGGATCGCGCACCGTTCCCCCCGCCTCGGTATCCAGGCCGCCTTCCCCGCGACCCGACGGGGGCGACGTGCCGCTCTTCCCGTCGCGGGAGGAAATGCTGAGGAACTGGCCGGGCTTCCGGGGACCGGACGGGAACGGCATCGCGTACTGCACGCGCGCGCCGCTGAAATGGAACGGCGCGACGGGCAAGGGCGTCCTGTGGAAGACGGAGGTGCCCCGGCCCGGCTTCAGTTCGCCCGTGGTGTGGGGCGGCAGGGTGTTCCTCTCCGGGGCGGACAGGGACGGCCGGGAGATATTCTGCTTCGATGCGGATACCGGAGATCTGCTCTGGCGCGCTTCGGCGAGCGGCATTCCGGGGTCCCCGGCGGCGCTTCCGGAGGTGATGGACGACACCGGCCACGCGGCGCCGACGATGGCGACGGATGGACGGAGGGCGTACGCGATGTTCTCGACCGGCGACCTGATGGCCGTCGGCCTCGACGGAAAGAAGGTCTGGGGCCGCAACCTCGGCGTCCCTCGGAACGGCTACGGGCATTCGTCGTCCCCGATCGTGTTCCGTGACACCCTGCTCGTGCAGTACGACCACGCCGGCGGAGCCAGGCTCCTCATTCTCGACGCGCGGACGGGCGAGACCAGACAGGAGACGGTGCGGGAAGTGGAGACGTCGTGGTCGTCTCCCATCATCGTCGAGACGGAGAGCGGACCGCTGGCCGTTCTTTGCGCGGACCCGACGGTCGCCGGCTACGATCCGGAGACCGGACTGGAGCTGTGGGCGGTGAAGTGCCTGGAGGGCGCGGAGGTCGGCCCCTCCGCCGCGTACGCCAACGGGCTGGTGTTCGCGGCCAACGATAACGCGAAATGCGCCGCGATAGATCTCGAAACGGAGAAGATCCTGTGGGACCGGCTCGAGGAGCTGCCCGACTGCGCGAGCCCGCTGGCCGTCGGCGCGTTTCTCTTCCTCGCGTCGAGCGCCGGAGAGATCACCTGCCTGGAGGCGCGCACCGGGAAGGTGCTCTGGCAGAGGGAGTTCGACGACGGCTTCTACGCGTCCCCGATCGCCGCGGGCGACAGGGTCTACCTGACGGACCGAAACGGGGTCACCCATGTGTTCAGGGCAGGCGCGAAGTACGAGGAGGTCGCCGCGAACCCGCTCGGGGAGAAATCCGACTGTACCCCGGCGATCGTCACCGGCAGGATATTCCTCCGCGGCAGGAAGCACCTCTACTGCGTCGGGGAGAAGTGATGGGCATGGATCTGAAGGAAGTCGATCGGATCGTGGAGTCGATCGGACGCGAGTCCGAGGGGACCATCCGGATACTCGGGGCGATCCAGGAGAAGTTCAACTACCTGCCCGAGGAGGCGCTCCGCAGGGTGTGCGAGACCACCGAGATCACCCCGGCCGCCATCACCGGGGTGGCCACGTTCTACTCGCAGTTCCGCCTCACGCCCGCGGGCGAGCACATCATAAAGGTTTGTGTAGGCACCGCCTGCCACGTGAAGGGGGCGGAGACGGTGTACCACGGGTTCAGGCAGTATCTTGACATTCCTGAAGGGGAAGACACCGACGCGGACCGTCTTTTCACCGTCACCAAGGTCGCCTGTCTCGGGTGCTGTATGCTCGCGCCGGCGGTGCAGATAGACGACGTGACGTACGGCTACGTGAACACACAGAAGGTTGCGGGCGTTCTGAGGGATTTCCTGGAACACGCCGCCCGCGCGGGCGAGGAAGAGGAAGTCGAGAGCGCCGCGCCTCTCCGCCCGCCGTTCGAGATACGTATGTGTACCTGCTCCAGCTGCCGGGCCGCCGGGGCCGGGGACGTGTACCGGGAGTTCTCCCGGCGGGTCGCCGAGGAAGGGATACCGATACTCGTGAAGCGGGTCGGATGCACCGGCATATCCTACGAGGCGCCGTTCGTGGAGGTGGCCCCCGCGGGCGGATCGGGTTTCCGCTACGGCAGGGTCGGGGTGCAGGACGTCTCCGCCGTTCTGCACCGTCACTTCACCCCTTCGAATCCGGTGAAGCAGCTCCGCGCCGCCGCGTCCGGACTTCTCGAGAAGATACTCACGGACGAGGCGTGGGAGCCGGTGACTCGTTTCATGGTGGACCTTCGGGACGGCCCGGTCGCGGAATACTGGGGATGCCAGAAGCGGATCGCCACGGAGGGCTGCGGGGAGCTGGACCCGGTGCGGCTGGAGGACTACATACGCACCGGGGGTTTCCAGGCGTTGAGGAAGTGTCTGAACGAGATGTCGCCCGACCAGATCGTGGACGCGATCGGGCGCAGCGGGCTCCGGGGCAGGGGAGGCGCCGGCTTCCCGACGGGGGAGAAGTGGCGCAACGTGCGCGGGGCGCTGAGCGACGACAAGTACGTGATATGCAACGGGGACGAAGGGGATCCCGGCGCGTTCATGGACCGGATGATTCTCGAGTCGTTTCCGTACAAGGTGATCGAGGGGATGGCCATCGCCTCGTACGCTACCGGGTGCTCCCAGGGGTATCTCTACATCCGGGCGGAGTATCCGCTCGCCGCCGAGACGGTGCGGCAGGCGCTGGAGCGGTGCCGGCAGAGAGGGCTGATCGGCAGCAGCGTGATGGGCACCGGGTGGACACTCTCCATCGACGTGGTGGAGGGGGCGGGCGCGTTCGTGTGCGGTGAGGAGACTGCGCTCATCGCGGCCGTCGAGGGGAGGCGCGGCATGCCGCGTTACCGTCCGCCGTATCCGTCGGAGAGCGGCCTCTACGGCCAGCCGACCCTGGTGAACAACGTGGAGACGTTCTCTCTCGTTCCGTGGATCATCCGTCACGACCCGCTGGACTTCCTCGGGATCGGCACCGAGGGGAGCGCGGGGACCAAGACGTTCGCGCTGGCCGGAAAGGTGATGCGCGGCGGGCTGATAGAGGTGCCGATGGGCACCACGCTGAGAGAGATCGTGGAGGTGATAGGCGGAGGCATCCAGGGCGGCAGGGAGCTCAAGGCGGTGCAGGTGGGCGGGCCGTCGGGCGGGTGCGTTCCCGCGAAGCTCGCCGACACGCCGGTGGATTACGAGGCGCTGGTGTCGTCCGGGGCCATCATGGGGTCGGGCGGGCTCGTCGTGCTGGACGAGACGGACTGCATGGTGGACGTGGCCCGGTACTTCATGACGTTCACCCAGCTGGAATCCTGCGGGAAGTGCACGTTCTGCCGGGTCGGCACCAAGCGGATGCTCGAGATACTGGAGCGGCTCTGCGCCGGCAGGGGAAGGAAGGGAGACGTGGAGGCGCTCGAGGACCTGGGACGCCGCGTGAAGGCGGGGAGCCTGTGCGGCCTGGGCAGGACCGCTCCGAATCCGGTGCTTTCGACGCTGGAGCATTTTCGCGACGAGTACCAGGCCCACATCGAGGGAAGGTGCCCGGCGAAGAAGTGCAAGGACCTGATCAGGTACGTCATCGACGACGACTGCATCGGCTGCACCCGGTGCGCCCAGGGATGTCCGGTGGACGCGATAGAGATGCGGCCGTACGAGAAACACGAGATAGACACGGACAAATGCATACGCTGCGACACCTGCCGCATGGTATGTCCGTCCGACGCGGTACACATCCAATGAGCCCGATACTGCGAATCGACGGGAAGGAAATCGAGGCGCCGGAGGGCAGCAACGTGCTCGGCGCCGCGCTCGAGGCGGGCGCGAGGATACCGACGATGTGCTACATGGCCGGGTATGGTCACGTGTCCTCGTGCATGGTTTGCATGGTGAAGGATGCCGCCTCGGGGAAGCTGATTCCGTCGTGCGCCGCGCCGGTACGCAGCGGGCTGGACATCGTGACGGACTCCGAAGAGGTGCGGGACGCGCGCAGGACGGCGCTGGAGCTTCTGCTGGGCGAGCACGTCGGCGATTGCGAGGGGCCGTGCCGGATGGGATGCCCGGCACACATGGAGGTACCCGTTATGATCCGCCGGGTCGGCGGCGGCAAGCTGACCGAGGCGATCGCCGGGGTGAAGGAGGACATACCCTTTCCCGGCGTGACGGGCAGGATATGCCCTGCTCCCTGCGAAAAGGTATGCCGGAGGAAGGATCTCGACGAGGCGGTATCAATCCGCCTGCTCGAAAAGCAGGTCGCGGACGCGGACCTGGCGACGGGCGCGGCGTACGTCCCCCCGGCGGCGCAGGGATCGGGAAAGAGGGTCGCGGTCGTGGGGGGCGGGCCCGCGGGACTCTCGGCCGCGTACTTCCTGCTCCGGGAGGGACACGGGTGCGAGGTGTTCGACGATAACGCCGAGCCGGGCGGCGGGCTGCGCTCCGGCGTTACGCGGGAGCGGCTTCCCGCCGACGTGCTCGACGCGGAGATAGACGTGGTCCGCAGGCTGGGCGCCGCGTTCACCATGAATACGCGCGTCGGCAGGGACGTATCCCTGGATGACCTGGCCGGGCGGTTCGACGCGGTGGTGATCGCCGCGGGAGAGGGGTCGGCGGAGCTGGGCGCGGGCCGGGAGGGCGTGTTCCATGCCGGGCCGTCGAGCGGTTCCGGGCGGATGGCGATACGGGCCGTCGCGCACGGCAGGCATGCGGCGTATGCCGCCGGCCTGTTTCTTCGAGGGCTGGAGGTGACCGGCATGCCGCGCCTCTTCAATTCGCGCATAGGCAAGCTGCGGGACGGAGAGATCGATGAGTTCGTGCCGGACGCCGATCCGACCCGATGCCTCCACTGCGACTGCCTGAAGAAAGACGAGTGCCGGCTGCGGACGTACTCGATCGAGTACGGCGCGTCTCCGGAGAGATACCGTTCCCCCGACAGGAAGCGGGTGGAGAAGACGGGCCGGGAAGCGGGAGTGATCTACGAGCCGGGGAAATGTATAAAGTGCGGCCTGTGCGTCCGGATAACGGAGAAGGCCGGTCAGGGTCTGGGGCTCACCTTCATCGGGCGCGGCTTCGACGTGCGGGTGGGCGTCCCGTTCGGCGGCACGCTCGCCGAGGCGCTGGGGGAGGCCGCGGCGCAGTGCGTGGCGGCCTGCCCGACGGGCGCCCTGGCGTTCAGGGCGGGCACATGAGACCAGGGGACACAATACATAATTCCCAGCGCGGTCCGGAGAAGCTTCGCTCATTCTCGGCGCCCTCTACGGAACTGGGCGCCTGCGAGGCAAGCTTCGACCGGCCGAGGAAAGGCCCGCCTGCGGCGGTCAGCCGGTCGAATCCAGAACCCGCTCAGCTTCTCCGGACCTCGCTGCGTCTTGCGTCAGCCATCAGCCTTGCCGTCCTGCTTTCATCGTGCGGGAACGAGGGCGACGCGCCGAAGGCGTCGGTTCAGCCGCCGGCACCTGTCGCGTCCGCCCCGAACGCGGACTGGCCGGTGTTCCGCGGCGATCCGGGACTCACCGGCGCCGCCGGGGGAAGCATCCCGGACGAGCTGAGGCTCGTGTGGACGTTCAGGGCGGGGGACGGGATCAGGTCCTCGCCCGTCGTCGGGTCCGGACGGGTCTACGTCGGATCTGACGACGGGAAGCTGTACGCCCTGAATCTGGCGGACGGCGCGAAGGTATGGGAATTTGACGCCGGCGACGCGGTGGAGGCGCCGCCGCTTCTCGCGGACGGGGTGATATACGCGGCGTCGGTGGAGGGAACGCTGTTCGCGGTGGACGCGTCGGACGGGAAGAAGAAATGGTCGTACAAGACGGGCGGCAAGGTTATCGGATCCGCGAACACCGCCGTCATCGGGAAGGAGAGGCGGAGGGTCATCCTGGTGGGGAGCTACGACGATCTTCTTCACTGCGTGGACGCCGGTTCTGGGAAGAAGGTCTGGGCGTACCAGGCGGAGAGCTACATCAACGGCGCCCCCGCGGTAGCCGACGGGAGGGCGGTGTTCGGCGGCTGCGATGCGAAGATACGGGCACTCTCCGCGGCTGACGGGTCGGTACAGGCGGAGATAGACGCGGGCTCGTACATTCCCGGATCGCCGGCCGTTCTGGACGGCCGCGTCTATGTCGGCAGCTACGAGAACAAATTGATCTGCGCCGATCTCTCACCGGGGGAAATCGTGTGGGAGTACGGTCTGGGAGATGAGGGAGGCGCGTTCTTTTCGTCTCCGGCGGTGAGCGGGGACCGGGTGATCGCCGGGTCGCGCGACGGGAGCGTTCACTGCGTCGCCGCGAAGGACGGGAAGAAGCTGTGGAGCTTTCGAACCAGGGATGATGTCGATTCCTCGCCGGTCGTCTGCGGCGACCGCGTGGTGGTCGGTTCGAACGACGGGCGGCTCTACCTGTTGTCGCTCCGGGACGGGAGGAAGGTCTGGTCCTACGAAATCGGCGCCGCGGTGTCCGGCTCTCCGGCGGTCGCCGGGGGGATGGCGATCGTCGGCGCGGAGGACGGACGCGTCTACGCCTTCGGGCCCGCCGGGGGGGCGGGACGATGAGAATCATTCATCTCGTCCCGGGCGCGGGCACGTCCTTCTACTGCCAGAACTGCCTTCGCGACATGGCGCTGGTCAGGGCCCAGCGGGCGCTGGGTCACGACGTGGTGGTCGTCCCCATGTACCTCCCCCTGCTGAGCGATCATGCGGACACGGGCGCGGATACGGGAATGTACTACGGAGCGGTCGGGCTCTACCTCCGGGACAGGTTTCCCCTGCTGGGAAAGGCTCCGGCCTTCATACGGAAGCTCCTCGACTCGCCCCGCCTGCTCCGGTGGGCGTCGGAGCGGGCAGGCTCCACCCGTTCGCGGGACCTGATCGGCATGACCCTCTCCATGCTCAGAGGCGAGGAGGGGAAACAGGCCCGCGAGCTGGACCGGCTCGCCGGGTGGCTCTCCGCGGAGGGGAGGCCCGACGTCGTCCATCTGTCCAACGCGCTCCTTCTCGGACTGGCCCGTCGGATAAGGGACGGGACGGGAGCGTCGATAGTCTGTACCCTGCAGGACGAGCACCAGTGGGTCGACGCGATGGGAGAGGAGGGTGCGGCCCGGGTGTGGAAGGCGATGTGCGACAGGGCGAAGGACGTGGATCTGTTCGTTTCCGTCAGCCGGTATTACGCGGATACGGTGCGAGACCGGCTCGGGCTCACCGACGAGAAGCTCCGGGTGGTGTACATGGGAATCGATCTGGACGGCTTCGAGGCCGGGACGCCTTCCTTCGACCCGCCTGTCATCGGCTACCTCTCCCGGATATGCGAGTCCCTCGGCGCCGGCGTGCTGGCGGACGCGTTCATGAAGCTCGATGACGACGAGAGGCATGGCGGAGTGAGACTGCGTTACGCGGGAGGATGGACGGCGGGTGACATGTCGTTCGTCGGGGACCTGCGAAGGCGGTTCGACGCTGCGGGGCTGGTCGACAGAGTTGATTTCGTCAGGGGGTTCGGCAGAGCGGACCGGATCGGCTTCCTGAGATCGGTCTCGGTCCTTTCCGTGCCGGTGCCCGGCGGCGAGGCGCTCGGGATGCATCTGCTGGAAGCGCTGGCCTCGGGTGTGCCGATTGTCCAGCCCGACGCCGGTGGATTCCCCGAGCTGGTGGAGGCCACGGGAGGTGGCGTGGTGTACGCGCCGAACGACGCGGATTCCCTCGCGAAGGCACTCGGAGAGCTTTTGCTGGACCCGGAGCGCGCGCGCGGCCTCGGCCTGCGGGGTAGCGAAGCGGTTCGCGAGCGATTCGGGGTGGAAAAGATGGCAGAGGAAATGGTACATCTATATCTTCGACTGGCGGAACGACGGAGGAGTGAATAGATATGGAAGACGGGAAGCCGGTTCTCGAGCTGGTGAACGTCGACAAGGAATACCGATCGCCGTCGGGCGCGGAGGCGGTGCAGGTGCTGAAAGACGTCTCGCTGACGGTGGCGGAGGGGGAGTCCATCGCCGTCACCGGCCCGTCCGGTTCCGGAAAGAGCACCCTGCTGAACCTGATGGGAGCGCTGGACCATCCGTCCTCGGGCGTGGTGCGGCTGGGCGGACGTGACCTGGCCGGCCTGCCGGACGAGGACCTGGCCGACATCAGGAACCGCGAGGTGGGGTTCGTGTTCCAGCGGCACCATCTTCTTCCGCAGTGTACCGTGCTGGAGAACGTGCTCGTTCCCACGCTGCCGCACGCGCCGCGCAGGCGCAACCCGGAGGCGGTGGAACGGGCTAGGACGCTTCTGGACCGGGTGGGGCTGATGCACCGTCTCTCCCACAGGCCCGGACAGCTGTCCGGGGGCGAATGCCAGCGCGCCGCGGTGGTGAGGGCGCTCATCAACAGGCCCCGGCTGGTCCTCGCGGACGAGCCGACCGGGTCGCTCGACCGCGCCACCGCCGAGATCCTCGTTCAGCTCCTTGAGGAGCTCCACATCGAGTGCGACACCACGCTGGTGATGGTGACCCATTCCGAGGAACTCGCCGCCCGCGTGGGCAGGTCGCTTTCCCTCGCGGACGGCCGGCTGGACCGGTAGCCGCCGTGACCTTCTGGAAGCTGGTCCGCCGCACCCTCTTCTTTCACCGGCGCACCAATCTCAGTGTCGTCGCGGGAGCGTCCATCGGCACCGCGGTGATCGTCGGGGCGCTGGTCGTCGGCGACTCGGTGCGGCACAGCCTGATGCGGCTCACCCTGGACCGGCTGGGGAGGATCGAATACGCGATGGACGCGGGTGACCGCTTTGTCCGCGCGGACCTGGCGGACGAGATATGCTCCTTTCTCGAGGTCGACGGCGCTTCCGTGCTGAAGCTCAGCGGCATCGCCGTCTACGACGGCGGGAGGCGGCGGGTGAACCGCGTTCAGGTGCTCGGCGTGGACCGCCGCTTCTGGTCGCTGTGGCCCGGCTCCGTTCCCTTCGCCGGCATCGAGGGCGAGCGCGTGGTGCTGAGCGCCGCGCTGGCGGACCGCCTCGGCGCGGGAGAGGGAGACGAGGTGCTGCTGCGGGTGGGGAAGCTGAGGCCGTTTCCGGGCGAGGCGCCCCTGCTGTACGACAGGGACGTGTCCGCGACGCTGCGCCTGACGGTCCACGCGATCGCGTCGGACGACCAGTTCGGCCGCTTCGGGCTGGCCTCGAGCCAGCTCTCCCCGCTCAACGCGTTCGTTCCGCTGTCCCGGCTCTCGAAAGCCATCGGGGTGCCCGGTCGCGCGAACCTTCTGCTCGCGGCGGGACGGTCGGAAGGGAAGCTCGGGAAGAGCGAGATGAACGCGGCGCTGGGCCTCTCCTGGAAGGCGGATGACGCCGGGTTTACGTTCCGCAGGGGCGGGCCGCTGGGGGCGATCGAGCTGCTTTCGGACCGGATCTTCATCGACCCGGCGGTGGAGGAGGTCGCCGCGGAGGTCGGAGAGGGTGCGAGAGGAATTCTCACGTACTTCGTCAACGAGATAGCGTGCGGTGGGAAGACCACGCCGTACTCCTTCGTGTCGGCGCCCGGCGAGCCGGTGGTCCCCGACGGCACCGGGGACGACGAGATCGTCATCAACAAGTGGCTCGCGCAGGACCTGGGCGCCCGGCGAGGTGACCGGGTGACACTCACCTACTTCGTGCTGGGGCCTTCGCGCGCGCTCAGGGAGGAGTCTTGCTCCTTCCGGATCAAGTTCGTGGTGCCGATCGACGGAGCGGCGGCAGACAGGGACCTGTTGCCCGCGTTTCCGGGACTGGCGGACGCGGAGAACTGCAGCGAGTGGGACCCCGGCGTGCCGATCCGCCTCGAGCGGATCAGGGACAAGGACGAGAAGTACTGGGACGAATACCGCGGGACGCCGAAGGCGTTCGTCACGCTCGCGGCCGCGCGGCGGATGTGGAAGAACCGGTACGGCGTGCTCACCGCGGTCCGCTACCCGTCGCGGGGACAGACGCCGGTACAGCTGTCGAACGAACTGATGAGACGGCTCCGTCCCGCGTCGCTCGGCCTCTCCTTCTTCCCGGTCAGGGAGATGGGAATGGAGGCGAGCGCGGGCGCGGTGGATTTCGGCCAGCTGTTCACCGGGCTCAGCTTCTTCATTATCGCCGCGGCGGTCCTGCTGACCGGTCTGCTGTTCGTATTCGGCGTGGAAAGCCGGTCGGCGGACACCGGCGTCCTTCTCGCCATCGGGTATCCGGCCTGGTACGTGCGGCGGCTGATGTTTGCGGAGGGGGCGTTGCTCGCTCTCATCGGGGCGTCGGCCGGCGTCGGGCTGGGCATCCTGTACGACCACGCGGTGCTCGAGGCGCTGCGGTCGGTGTGGCGCGGGGCGGTCGGTACCACGGTGATCCGGCCGTATTTCAGCGGGCGGACCATCGCGATCGGAGCGGTCTGCGGGGCGTACGCCGCGCTGTTTCCGATGTGGTTGGCGATCAGGCGGCAGGTCCGCATTCCGCTGCAGGAGCTCAGGGGCGGTTGGACGGCGGCGACGGTCTCCTTGCGGAAGAGGAGGCCGATGCCTCCGGTGGTGCTCGCCGTCTTCTGCATCGGCGTCGCCTTGATCATCGTGGCGGGGACCAGCCCGGGAAGGGGCAAGGAGGCCGCGGAGACGTTCCTGGTCGCGGGCGCGATGATGCTGATTGCCGGGCTCGCGCTCTGCCAGGCGTTTTTGCTCGGCATCAGGAGAAAGCATCATCAGGCGGACGTGAGCGTTTTCCGGATGGGTCTGCGCAACGCGTCGAGGAACAGGTGGCGCAGTCTCGCCACCGTGGCGCTCCTCGCGTGCGGAGTGTTCCTCGTCTCCGCGGTAGCCGCGAACAGGCACGGCCCGGTACGGGACGCGAGCCGGAGGAGCTCGGGCACCGGCGGCTACACCGTCTACGCCGAATCTTCCATGCCGATCCTGCGCAGGCTCGACACGCCGGAGGGGCATAGAGCGTACGGCTTGCGTCCGCGGGACACGGCCGGCGTCGAATTCCTGCACGCGCGGGTGCGGGACGGTGAGGACGCGAGCTGTCTCAATCTCAACCGGGTGCAGCAGCCGCGCATACTCGGGGTGAACACGAACGAGCTCGCCCGGCGAGGCTCCTTCAGCTTCGTCAAGACGGTGGGTGACGTGGACTCCCGTCTGCTCTGGATGTCCCTGAAGCAGCCGATCTCGAAATACACGATACCGGCCGTGGCCGACTACAACGTGATAGTCTGGGGGCTGGGGAAGAAGGTCGGTGATACCCTCTCCTACACGGACGAGAAGGGGGAGCGTCTCAACCTGCGGCTGGTGGGGGGGCTTGCCAACTCGGTGTTCCAGGGAAGCGTACTCGTCTGCGAGGACCTCTTCATGGAGCGGTTCCCCTCGACGGAGGGGTTCAGGGTGATTCTGGCGGATGCCCCGGCCGGGAAGGCGGAGGCGCTGGCCGCCGGGCTGGAAAACGCGATGAGCGACATCGGGTTCGAGACGGCGTCCGCGGCGGCGAGGCTCGCCGCGTTCAACAGGGTGGAGAACACGTACCTGTCCGTATTCCTTCTGCTCGGCGGCCTGGGGCTTGTGCTCGGGTGCGCCGGGATGGGGGTGGTGGTGCTGAGAAACGCGCTCGAGCGGCGCGGCGAGCTGGCCCTGCTTCGCGCGGTCGGATTCAGCAGGCGCACGATTCAGTGGATGATGCTGTGCGAGAACTGGGTGCTGCTCGGGCTGGGGCTGGGGTGCGGCCTGGTGGCGGCCGCGGTGGCGGTCCTTCCGGCGATCGCGTCACCGGGCGGAAGCGTTCCCTACCTCTACATGGCCGTTCTGACAGCCCTCATCACCGCAAGCGGCGTCCTCTGGACCTGCCTCGCCACCCTCCTCGCCACCCGCGGCGACCTCATCCCGGCTCTGCGCGGCGAGTAATGTCGGGGACGTTCACAAGTTTACCAGTTTCTTTTCGGCCGGGAACCGAAGAGCCGTAACGAGGAGCCGCAAAACCGGGCAAGACCGGACACGCTCACAAGTCTGTGGGTTTGTTCTCGTTCTCCGATCAGGCAAGTACTCTTCAGGGAAGAGATATTCCCTGCTCGATAATAGCCTTTTCCCCGCGTTGAACGGCAAGGCTTATGGCTTGTTGGCTAAGCCCCATCTTCTTTGCGAGATCGGTGGCAGTAATACCCAGCTCTCGCACGGCGAAGTAGCACACAACGCTCCGGGCCTTTGCCCTTTGTCTGTATTTCCCCGGCTTCAGGATGTCCTCGGGCGCAATGCCGAAGACCGGGCCCACACGGGCACAGAGCCTGTCCAGATCGTATCCTTCAGCCTTGAGTCTGGATCGACGCTCCATCTGTTCCTGTGACTGTTTCAGTACCTTCGCCACGAAATCGCTGTCTCCCAAGATTCTCTCGTCTGAATGGAAGCGCGTCTCGCCATCAAGATCCTCCGTTCCTTTCCACCCCGCAACGCTGCGCACCACGCTGCCTCCCTCGAGGTCGGAACGCTCCCCCTGGTCAAGGCCTTCTTTGGCGAATCTCGCATACTCGAGGCGCGCCGTGTTCTGTGTCTCACTGAAGTGACCGAGAACGGTATCGGAGTCGAGCCATTCGCAGAACCGTTTTCCCATCATTGCACTGTGCCCGCCGTAACGGTACTCCCCGAGGGTAGCGAGATCCGAAACGACTCCGGCGCGGAGCGGGTTGAGGTGGATGTATCGCACCAGCTCCAGGAAGTAAACCTCCTCCTGGCACAGGATCGATTTGTATCTGTTTTGGAACAGCTTTCCCTGCCGCTCGTGCCGGTTGTTGAATGAAAGAACGAAGCCGGTCAAAATCCTTTGAATTACCGTGCCCATTGGAGTGGTGCCGGTTCTCAGGAGCAAGTGAACATGATTGGGGATCAAGGCCCACGCGTAGCATCGTGTGCTCGTATCAGGAATGATCGCCTTCAGCCGGGACAGGAGATCGTCCCTGTCCTCGTCGTTCCTGAAGATTCTTTGGCCTTCCATTCCTCGCAGGATTATGTGGTGCAGTGCACCGGCGCAATCGATTCGACTTGTTCTTGGCATGACATATTCTCCTCTCTCTCTGATCCACCTTCTCTATATGGAGATGATACGCCGGACTTCGTGCGAGGTCAATCAAGAAACTTGTAAACTTGTGAACGTCCCCTATCGGAGGCAGTAGAGATTTCTGTGGCCGCGGAGGATCAGGTCCTTGCCGACGATGACGGGTGACGCGGTGAACTCGTCGTCCAGCTTGTTCTTCGCGAGCACCTCGAGCTTCGGTCCCGCCTTGATGACGAAGGCAAGCCCCTTGAGCCCGACGATGTACACCCTGTCCTTCGCGCCGGTGGGCGAGCTGTAGACGGCATCCATACCCTCCAGACGATCCGGGCCGTAGACGATCTTCTTCTCCTTCACGTCAAGGCAGGAAAGGACGCCGACGTTGGTCTTCATCATATACAGGTGGCCGCCGTACAGGAGGGGCGACGGGCAGTACGGGGTGTTCTTGCCCAGCTTCCAGACCACCGCGTCCTTGCCGGTCACGTCTCCCTTCGCCTTCGCGAGGTCGATCGCCAGGAAGGCGGCGCCTCGGAACCCGCTCGTGAGGTACACGATACCGTCGGCGTGGACCGGATGGGGGACCACGTTGCCCGTCATCCCGGCGCATTCCCAGATGACCGTACCGTCGGCCAGATCATAGCCGCGCACTCTGCCTGTCGCGCTCACGATCACCTGCGGCTTGCCGTCGTGCTCGACGACGAGCGGAGTGGACCACGACGTCACCTCGTCACGCTTCTTCTTCCATATCTCGTTTCCGCTCTTCGCGTCGAGCGCGGCGATGAAATCCTCTCCCTCGTGGTCCCAGTTGACGACGAGCCTGTCCCCGTACAGGGCGGGGGAGGCGCCCTCACCGAAGCTCATCTTGGTGTTCATGAGCCCGAAGTCCTTCTCCCACTTCTTGTTGCCGTCCATGTCGAAGCAGTGGAGCCCCCGGGAGTTGAAGTAGGCGTAGACGTGGGTGCCGTCCGTGATGGGGGAGCCGCACGCCCAGCTTCCCAGCTTGTGGGAGGCCTGGTGGGGCATCTCCTCGCGGACCGTCTTCTCCCACAGCGTCTTTCCGTTCTTCCGGTCGATGCAGAGCACGACGAACCTGTGTATCCTGCTGGTGGACCTTCCCTGTTTCTTCATCCAGCCGGGGACCCTGGCGCTCGCGTCCGCGGCCGCCTTCACGTCGCCGTCTTTCTCCGTCTCGACCGTGGTCAGCACGAAAACCCTGTCGCCCCACACCACCGGAGTCGCGTGCCCCCGGCCGGGTATCGCGACCTTCCATTTCACGTTCTTCTGCTCGCTCCATTCCACCGGAGGGTCGCCGTGGGGTGCCACGCCGTTACCGGACGGGCCGCGCCACTGCGGCCAGTTCTTCTCGGCCTCGGACACCGAATCGGCGGCATGCAGAACGGCGGCGACGGAAACAACGAAGGCGATGACGAGAGCGGTACGCAAAATCATCAGATGCCTCTTCTTCACCGGCTGTAGAAATTGGACAGTTGGAGAACATCCCCCATTATACGCGATACCTTCCGATATGTGGAAGATGCTCCCTCGGTATGATATAAGCGAGGCAAAGGGAGATATGGTTCTCCCGGGGGACACCGTGGAACGGATCAAATGCGCCGAATGCGGGGAGGATTTCCCGCCGTCGGAGATGACCGACGTCGAGGGCGCGGTCATGTGCGATCAGTGCGCCGCCGAGGTCCTTGAAGGCATGACCGGCGTGATCATCGCGCGGTACCTGTGCAAGAACTGCCTGCAGAGCTTCGACGCCACCGAGCTCATGGAACTGGACGGGGAGTACTTCTGCGAATCCTGCCGCAAGCGCCGCGCCGATTTCAGAGGCGGGGAATAAGCTTCCGAATCTTCATCAGCGGGATCATCGCCAGCGCGGTCCCGGCCGCGAGCATGATGAAGGCCACCTGGAATCCGGCGCCGGTACTCTCGTACATATCCGTTACCGCGGCCGTGGCGATGGGGGAAAGTGCGCCCACGCCGATTCCGATGGACATGGTGAGGCCGAACGCCCTTCCCTTCAGCCGGTCCGGTACCGCGTCTCCCACGTACGCGTCGAATATCGGCACCGTCGCGGTATAGAAGAACCCGAATATGACGGCGCCGACTGGAAGCGCGAGCGGTCCGAGCATCGGAACGACGGTTATGCTGAGGGAGGAAAGCGCCAGGAGAGGGAAGAGCACCCCGGCCCGTCCCTTCCGGTCGGAAAGCACTCCGAAGAAGGGTCCGGAGACCATCCCCGCCAGGGTGACGCACGCGGCCACGTACCCGGCCTGCTCGGTGCTGTACAGGTGGACCACCCTGGCGAAGGTCGGCACCAGGCTGAAGCTTCCCCATCCGCAGAACTCGCGAAGTCCCATGAGCACCGCCATCAGCGCGATCGTTCCTCCTATCGTCGCCCCGAATGACACGCCGGTCCGGCCCGCGCTCGCGCGGCTGCCTCCCGGTTCCCGCACCGCGGCGAGAAACAGGAACGAGAACGCCGCTCCGATTGCGCCGAACGTGATGAAACTCGCCTGCCACGAGTAGTGCTGGGCGATCCAACCGCTCAGCGCCGGGGCGCCGGTGAGTCCGACCGCGGAGCCGACGCCGGCGATGCCGAGCGCCTTTCCCCTGGTCTCGGAATACACCGTGGTGATCAGCGCTGCGGCCACGCCGTGATAGCTCGCGGCGCAGATACCGGCCAGCGCCGCGGCGGCCAGCAGCACGCCGTAGCGAGGTATCAGCCCGGCCGCGACCAGGCAGACGCTCGTTCCCAGGCTCCCGAACCCTATGATGCGCGACTTGTTGAGCCGGTCCGCCAGCCATCCGCACGGCAGGTGCGCGATCGCGTACGGCATCAGAAACGCGGTGGCGACCGCCATCGCGGGAAGCAGCCGGTCGAATCCGAAGTAGTCCTTTATGTCGACGAACAGCGGGGTGATCATCGTGTAGAACGCGTGGTTCAGGCCGTGCATCGCGGCGATCATCACGATGAGGAACCACTGACGGCGGGTCCATGTTGCGGCAGTATTCATCGCGGGCCATTATAGCCCAGAGCGGACCCGGGTTGCATCGAACAGGAGCGTCCGGTAACATATATTCGCATTCCGGGGACAGCGTACACGACAATCTGGAGGTGATTCCATGCGTGCGCCCATGCTCTTCGCCTGCATTCTCTCGCTCGCCGCGGCCCTGCCGTGCGCCGGAGCCGATTCCGTGACCGGCTGGCGCGCGAACTGGACAGGTCGTTTTCCGGACGTCGAGCCGATGCTGAAGTGGTCGGAGCAGGAGAACGTGGTCTGGAAGGAAGCCACGCCGGGCTGGGGGAACGCGACGCCCGTCATCGTCGGAGACAGGGTCTTCTACAGCGCCGAGAAAATGGCCCTGGTCTGCGCCTCTCTGGCCGACGGGAAGGTGCGGTGGAAGAAGGAGGTGGCCTACGGCGACATCTTCGGCGAGGAGGAAAAACCGAAGATCGAGGAGGCCCGCACGAAGACGAAGGAGATCGAGAACGAAATGGCTCCCTTCAACAAGGATCTGAGGAAAGTCGGTAAGGAGCTGAGGGAAGTCGGCAAGCAGCTGAAGAAGGACAAGGAGAATGAGGAACTGAAGGCGAAGAGCAAGGAGCTGAAGGCGAAGGCCGCCGAGCTGAAAAAGAAGGTGAACGAGCTGAGGGCGAAGCTGAAACCGTTCGAGAAGTACAAGATTCCGAAGACCGAGGGCACGAACGGCTACTCGTCCCCGACCCCGGTCACCGACGGCACGCACGTCTACGCGCTGTACTGCCCCGGCATCGTCGCCTGCTACGACATGTCCGGGACGCGCACGTGGATGGTGATGACCGAGCGGCCGGTGGACGCGTGGGGACACAGCGCGTCTCCGGTGCTGGTGGACGGCACGCTGGTCGTGCACGTAATCAATGTATTCGGCCTGGATCCCGCGACCGGTAAGGAGAAGTGGAAGTCTCCCTCCAGGGCGCACTGGGGGAGCCCGATACCGGCGCGCATCGGCGACACCGGCGTGGTAGTCACCACCAACGGCGAGATCATCAGGGCCTCGGACGGGAAGATCCTGGCCAAGGGGCTCTTCGCGCTCACCTACGGGACCCCCGTGGTGCACGACGGCGTCGTGTACGCGCTCGACGGTGCAACCGGCGTGGCGGTGAAGCTGCCGGAGGCGGTGGAGGGAGACACGGCGAAGACCGAAACGGTGTGCAAGGTCAAGATCAAGAAGGACCGGTACTACGCGTCCCCCCTGGTGCACGAGGGCATCGTGTACGCCATCACGCAGAAGGGGGTGCTCAGCGCGCTGGACGTGAAAGACGGGAAGAAGCTGTACGAACAGCAGGTGAAAGAGCTCGGCAAGGGCACCACGTTCCCGTCGCTGGTCCTGGCGGGAAAGAACATCCTGGTGAGCATGGACAACGGGACGACGCTCGTCGTGAAGCCGGGGAGCACGTTCGAGATCCTCCAGACGAACAAGCTCGACAAGTTCCGTACCACGCCCGTCTTCGCCGGCAACCGCATGGTCGTCCGCACCCTCAAAAACCTCTACCTGATCGGCGCGAAGTGAAACAAGCTGACGGCGGGGCATTGGCGAGCGGGTTCGTGGGTTGGCCGACAGCTCCGCGAAGCGGGCCCTTCACTAGTCGGCCAAGCCGCGTCCTCGGAGGCGCCCATTTCCGCATCCATGGGCGCCGAGAATGAGCGAGACGATGACCCGCCGTCAGCTGCTACGTCGGGCGGATCTTGAAGGTGACCATGCCCCAGACGAAGCCGAGCGCGCCGGCAAGGAGCGCGATCACATCCGTGACGCTCACCGAGAACCTGCGCAGGGACGACAGCCGTTTCGCGGGCACTCCCATTCGCGGCGGCACCGTCTCCTGGATCCAGCCGAACCGGTTACGGGCCAGCTTCACCCGGAACCACGAGGTTCCCTCGCTCGTGCACATGCCGGCCAGCAGGAACGTGCGCGACGGGCCGGCCCGTCCGATCGTCGGGGCTCCCTCGGACGGGACGGGGTAGACCGGGCCGTCCGGGTCGCGGACGTCCACGAAGATATTGGCGGATCGGTACAGAGGATAGTCCGGGCTCAATCCCAGCCGGGGCGCAACGCGCCCGCCGACGAAGAGCAGGACCGCGAACCCGAACGCGAACCCGAACCCGCCCTTCAGCAGCCCGCAGGCGAGATTGGGATGCTTCCTCATCAGGATCAGCCAGGCGGCGGCCGCGAGAATCATTCCCTCGGCGGCGAGCACCGCGGCCAGCCACGGCGTGCGCGGGTCCAGGAGGAGCAGCGCGACCGCCTCGAAATCCGCCAGCACGTAGCGCAGGTAGCCGAACACGCCGAAGGCGAGCACCCCCAGCGTCGCGAGGGTGTAAACGAGAAGCTCAGTTCTCTGTGGCGCGACGAGGCTGAGCGATCCGTGGTCTTCGATGTCCTCCACCAGGCTCGGGTACTCTCTCCACCGGCACTTGTACACCACGATCTCGTTCCGCTTGCCCTTCGGCTTGAAGGTTCCCTGGCGGGTCAGCTTGAACGCGCTGCGGCTCACCTTGCTGGCGGCGCTGCCCGAGACGCAGATGTCGTAACCCTTGCCGTGCTGCTCCACGCGCGACGCGACGTTCACCATGTCGCCGAACACGTCGTCCGGCTCCACGATCGCCTTACCGGTATGGATGCCGATGCGCACCCGCGGGAGCCCGCCCTTCTGTTCCTTCTGGTACTTGTCGAGCGTCTGCTGTATCCCTATCGCCGCCTTCAGCGCGTGCCTGGGCGACTTGAAGCAGGCCATCACCGCATCGCCGATCTTCTTCACCACCCGGCCCCCGTATCTCCGGATCACCGGATGGACCAGCCGGTTGTGCAGGTCCAGCATCAGCCGGCCCTTCACGTCGCCGTGCCGGTCCCAGTACTTCGTGGAGGCCTCGACGTCGGTGAACATGATGGTGACCTTCCGGCGTGACCCGCGGATGTGACGGGTGATGCTGGTCTTCAGGCTGTCGGAGTGGATGTCGCCCACGCGGCTACTCTCTCGACGGGGCCGCGGCCGGTCCCTCGAGTATCTCCTTCACCTTCTCGTCGATGAACGCATTCGTGCGGGACACGGGCGCGGCCGCCCGGTGCCGCGCGACGTCGGACAGCACGTTTCCCGCGAAGGCCCTCGTCTCCTGGTTCGGGCAGTGGGGGAGAAGCGTCCCGATGGAGATCACCAGGCCGTCCAGCCGGTGGTTCAGCGTGTTCGTCGCGTCGGCTATCTTCCCCTCGTGCAGCAGCGTCACCAGCTTCTGCGTCGCGGCCGCCTCGGCGATCTGCTCGTGCAGGACAGATTCCTCGAAGGTCCGGGTCTGCGACCCGTAATGGGAGCCGGCGAAGAACCCGATCACGACGAGCGATGCCGTGAGCAGGGCGAGGCCGGCGACGGTCAGTAACGTTCTCATTTGTTTCTCCTCTTTTCGCACCATTCCCTGTTGAGCGTTCCCACGATCCGGACCGGCCCGAGGAATCCGCGGGTGTAGATACCCATCTCGAGCCCGACGCGCTGCCTGTCCTGGATGATCTTCGCGCTCTCCATCGTACAGTCGATCGCCTTCCTCCTGTTGAAGTCGACCCGGACCCTCTGTCCCTCGAGCCGCAGGCTGTACGGCCAGTACACACCGGCGGGGACCACCCCGGGGACGCAGCTCCTTTCCGTCTTTCCGCCGGCCCCGGTGCCGATAACGCCGAGCGTGTCCTTCTTGTTCTTGAAGTCGATGACGAAGGAGAGACAGTCCCATTTTCCGGGTGCGGTCTCGTACAGGATCGCGTTCTGGAGCGTCACGTCATCGGCCCTGAACTCGAACATGAACTCGCACTCGATCGGCCCCGCGAATTCCGCGACGGTGTGCATCGCGTGCGACACGCCCTTCTCCCCCCACTTCCCGTCGGGGATGATTCTTCCGCCCTCGAAGCGCCACGGGCCCTTCTCCGACCGCGGCGATCTTCCGAAGCGGCTCGTCTTGAGCACGAATTCCCAGTCATCGAGCTGTTTCTCGTCCGACCAGTCGTAGACCACCTCCAGCTTGAGCGTGGCGGGGTCGAACCTGACGATCTTTCCTTTCAGCAGGCCCTCTCCTTCACCGGCGCCGAGAATGCTGTCGAGCCACGACTTCTCGAGGACCCCGGCGATGCGGATGTTGTCGAAGAACGCCTCCTTGTTGCCGACGAGCCCGGCGTGGCCGACGGGGTACGTGCTGTCCTTGCCTTCCCATACCAGCTCCTCCACCTGGCCCCTCACCAGCCCGTCCTCGTAGCTTATGGAGTACCTGCCGTACTCGCCGATCCTGTGGGGGCAGGGAAGCGACTGTATGTGGCCTCCCACGCCGGTGCCGTGCCCGGCGTCGGCCCTGCTGATGCGCGACATGTTGCTCAGTCCCGAGTTCACCGAGTAGTGGTTCCGGTGCTCGTCGGCGCATACCGACAGGCCGCCGCTGTAATTGTCCTTGGGCATCATGATCTCACCGCTTACCGACACCGACGTGAAGATCGCCGGCATCCAGCCGACGAAGTAGTGACCCGAGACGTGGGCCTTTCCGTTCTCCACCTTCATCTTCATGTAGCGCGGGGCGATGAACGTCCACGCCTCCGCCTGCTTCTCGTCCTCGAAGTCGTAGAGCACCTCGATCTTCCGCGTGTCCAGATCGAAGCTGACCACCTTGGTGTGGAGCACCTTCTCCAGCGCCTCGATCACCACCGCGCCGGTCGCCAGTCCGATCTTCTTCTCGATGGATGCGATCCCCTCCTTCACGGACTCGATGAACTTCGTCGTGCCGTGGGACCGGCGGTATTCGTCCAGCGTCTTCTGCACCTGCGGCGCCTTCGTCTTGCTGTATTCTTTCACCGCCGCGAGCGGCGCCAGGTCTCTTTCCCACTCCTTCTTCGCCGCCACCTCCGCCTCGCCCAGCTTCAGCAGGTCCATCCGCTCCCGGTAGTGCGTCAGAAGCGGATGCCCGGCCGCGTTGCCGAGCGCCTTCTCGGCCCCGGCGGAGTCCCCGTTTCCCATCGCGCTCACCGCCGAGGCGAGCCATCCTTCGGCCGTGGCCGGTTCCGCCACCGGCATCCGCTTTGCCTTCTCTTCCCCGGTGAGATCCGCCACCTTCACCTTCATCACCGTCCAGCCCGACTGGTTGTTTATCCTGAACTCGTGCTCGAGCGTAATCTCCCCGTCGCGGACGTCCTTCACCTTGCCCTTGCGCGCGCCCTTCACCGTGTCGAGCACCACCTGCTGTCCGATGAGCGACTTCAGCCCTGCCAGCGCCTTCTGTTCCGCCTCCTTCGCCTCGTCGAAGCCCTTCAGTACCGCTCCCCAGCCTTCTACCGTGTCGAGGGCCGCCTTCATGTCGCCGTCCGCCCTGGCTTCGGCTATCACCTTCCTCGCGCCGGCGTAGTCCCCGGCGAGCATCTTCTCGTCGAACCGGTCCCAGTAACCGCCGACCTTCTCCCGCGCCGCCGCCTCCGCCTTCTTCCGGGCCAGCTCCTCGGTGTTCTTCTTCTCCTCCTCCAGCCGGCCCTTCACGGCGGCGAGCTTATCCTTCATCGCCGCGTAACCTATGGGAGAGACCTTCTCCAGCTCCGCGAGACCCTTCTCCGGCTCTCCTTCCTTCGAGAGCTTCTCCGCCGCGGCGATCGCGTTCCCTATCTTTTTCTCGGCCTCCTTCGCCAGCGTGTCGGCGGCGTTCTTCGCGCCGGCCCGGAGCAGTTCCTCGAAGCCCTCCGGGAGCGCTGCGTACGCCGCTATCGCCGCGTCGTAGTCGCCGGCGGCCGCCAGCGCGCCCGCCTTCTTCTCCAGCTCCGCCAGGGCTTCAGTTGCCGCGCGCTCCCTCTTTCCCTCCAGCGCCTCGATGGCGTCGCGCGCCTTCATCTCCCACACCGTGCCCGCGGTGTGCTTCACGACGAGGCGGTACTTGTCTATCGCGCCGGCGAGGTTGTCCGGATTATCCGCCTCCCATTTCCTGGCGTATTCGAACATCTCCTCGGCCTTACCCTTCGGCTGGTCCGGTTCCGGCTCGGGTCTTGGCTCCGGGGGCGTGACCGCGACCGGCTTGTTCCGCGGCGGGGGCTTCTCTCCCGGCCCCGACATGAAGCAGACGGCGAGAATCACGACGGCCGCGACGGCCGCGACGACGCCGATTATCAGCCCGGCAGGCTTCTTCGGCTGGACCCTCCGGCGGGCCGCTTCTGCCGCTCGACGCCGACGATCACGCCGGTGATGATTTCG
>CAYMFW010000052.1:0-27175 GCA_964389785.1 uncultured Planctomycetota bacterium | reverse complement strand
CGCCGCCGCCCCCTCCTCCTCCCCCGCCGCAGCCGACGGAGAATGCCGCAACAACCACCAGGGACAACACGGAAGCCAGAGAGATCCAGCGAGACGTGCTCTTCACAGCGCCACCTCCTTCACGTAGCCTTGCATTCCCACCCTTGCACACCGGCTGAGACACATGTGAGCCACCAGTATTCTACGGCTATTCTCCGATTTGTCAAGGGGGGGGAAGGGAAACGCCGCGAAGGGAATTGCCCCTGTTTCCTTCTACTTCTCCGCTTTCTTCTTGTAGACCTGGAAGGAGTCGGGCTCGCCGCAGACGTAGATGGTGCCCTCGTCGTCCATCGTCACGCCCTCCGGCTGGGACATGCCGCGTATCGACAGCCGGCTCACCTCCTTGCCGTCGACCGTCGCCTCGACCAGGCACCGGGACTCGTGACTGAGGATCAGCAGGTGGCCGCTTTCCTGATGGTAGTACACGCCGGACAGGTCGCTCATCTCGAGACTCTCCTTCTGGATGTCCCAGGGATTCGTCACCTTCGAACCGGCGATCTGGTAGATCCTCCGCGGGTTCTTCTCCTTTACCGCGAAGAACCGCTTGCCCTTCGCGTCGTACGCGAGCCCCTCGATGCCGCTGTTGCCGAGGCGACTGCCGTCTATGCTGACGCCCTTCGCCATGCCGTAGTTTATCGTCGTCGTCTTCTCGTCGATCGTGATACGGCTGAGCGTTCCCCGCCCTTCCTCCACCACCGCGAACGTGTCGCCGCTCACGTAGGCGATGCCCTCCAGGTCGCTGAAGCCCCTGGTGCGGATCCGGCGCTTCGCCTTCCCGTCCAGCGTCAGCTCGAATATCTCGCTCGTGCCGTTGATGACCAGGAACAGCGTCTTCGTCTTCGGGCTGTAGGCGAGACCGGAGGCGTCGTTGCTGACGCCCTGAATCTTCCTGGGTCCCTTGGCGAGTTCGTAGTCCTCCAGGCCGACGTTCTTCGGGGCCTCTTCCGCCTTCGTGGCCTTCGCGACCTTCGCGGGGGCTTCCGCCTTCGCCGGCTCCGACGGCTGCCCGCCGCACGCGGAGATGCAAAGGGAGAGAATCAATATGAGGGGAGTTAAGACGGCCCGCAGGATGATCTCGAGCGGGTTCGTGATTCGACCGATGGACCGAAGGCCCTTCCTTGATCGGTCGGATCGCGCCCTCGGAGACGCCCCACCTAATTGATGGGCGTCGAGAATGAGTGAGAGAGCATGCTGCGGGCCGGCAGCCATGGGCCTACACCACCGCGCTGGCGGCCTCCGCGGCCTTCTTGGGCTCCTTCACCACGTCGAAGACGAGCCGGCCGCTCTTCATCCTGGCGACGATCTTGTCTCCCTGCTTGAACGTGCCGCGGAGAATGTCCTCGGACAGCGGGTCCTCGACGTTCCTCTCCAGCGCGCGCTTCAGCGGCCGGGCACCGAAGTCCGGATCGTAGCCCTGCTCGATGAGATACTCCCGGGCGTCCTTGGTGAGCTCGAGCGTCATACCCTTGTTCGCCATCCGCTGGGTCACGCCCTTCAGTTCGATGTCGATGATCTTCTGCAGGTCCTCGATGGTGAGCGACCGAAAGACGATGATGTCGTCCACCCGGTTGCGAAACTCCGGCTTGAAGTGCTTCTCCGCCTCTTTCTCCAGCCGTTCCTTCATCGCCTCGTAACTCGTGTCCTTGCTCGTCGGCTTGAACCCGAGCGCCACCTGGCTCTTGATCGCCTGCGCGCCGATGTTCGAGGTCATGATGAGGATCGTGTTCTTGAAGTCCACGTGCCGCCCGAAGCTGTCGGTGAGGCGCCCCTCCTCCATAATCTGCAGCAGCATGTTGAAGCAGTCCGGGTGCGCCTTCTCGATCTCGTCCAGCAGCACCACCGCGTACGGACGGCGCCGTATCGCCTCGGTCAGCTGGCCCCCCTCCTCGTAGCCGACGTAGCCGGGGGGCGCGCCGACCAGGCGGGAGACGTTGTGCTTCTCCATGTACTCGGACATGTCCATCTGTATCAGCGCGTCCTCCTGACCGAACATGAATTCGGCCAGCGCCTTGGCGAGCAGCGTCTTGCCGACGCCGGTGGGCCCCATGAATATGAAGCATCCCATCGGACGGCGCGGGTCTTTCAGCCCGGACCGGGAGCGCCTTATGGCGCGGGACACCGCGGTGAGGGCCTCGTCCTGGCTCACCACCCGCTCGTGCAGCTTCTCCTCCAGCTTCAGCAGCCGCTCGGCCTCCTCGCCGCCCAGCCGGGTGAGCGGGATGCCGGTCATGCGGGAGACCGTCTCCGCGACCGTTTCGTCGTCCACCCGTCCGGTCACCTCGCCGACCGCCTCCTCCCACTTCTTCTGCAGGGCGTCCTTCCTGGCCTTCAGGCCCTCCGCCACGTCGCGGAGCCGCGCCGCCGCCTCGAAGTCCTGGTTGGCGACCGCCTGCTCCTTCTCCCGGTTCAGGTCCTCCAGCTTGTTGTCCACGTCCTTCAGGTCCTGCGGCCGGGTGAGCTGTTTGAGCCGTATCCGTGACGCGGCCTCGTCGATCACGTCTATCGCCTTGTCCGGCAGGAACCGTCCGGTGATGTAGCGGGTCGAGAGCTCCACCGCCTCGCCGATCGCGGCGTCGGTGATCTCCACCCGGTGGTGCTTCTCGTACCGCTCGCGCAGCCCCTTCAGTATCTCCACCGCCTCGTCCTTGCTGGGCGGGTCCACGATCACGGTCTGGAACCGGCGCTCCAGCGCGCCGTCCTTTTCGACGTACTTCCGGTATTCGTCCGGCGTCGTCGCGCCGATGCACTGCACCTCGCCGCGCGACAGCGCGGGCTTCAGCACGGACGCGGCGTCGATGGCGCCCTCCGCGCCGCCGGCGCCCACCAGGGTGTGCATCTCGTCGATGAACAATATCACGTTCCCCTGGGTGCGCACCTCGTTCATCACCGCCTTGATCCGTTCCTCGAACTGGCCGCGGTACTTGGTGCCGGCCACCATCTGCGCCAGGTCCAGCGCCACGACCCTCCTGTTGAGCAGCGTTTCCGGAACGTTGCCGGCGACGATCGTCTGGGAGAGGCCTTCGACGATGGCCGTCTTGCCGACGCCCGCCTCGCCGAGAAGCACCGGGTTGTTCTTGGTCCGGCGGCTCAGTATCTGCATCAGCCGCTCGATCTCGATCTTCCGGCCGATCACCGGGTCCAGCTTGTCGTCCCGGGCCAGCGTGGTGAGGTCGCGCCCGAACGCGTCGAGCGCCGGCGTCTTCGACTTCTTCGTCCTCTGCGGCTGTCCCCCACCGCCGCCTTCGGATTCCTCGTCCGGTATCATGTTGGCGCCGAGCGTCTCGAGCACCACCTGGCGCACGTCGTCCGCCTTCACGCCGAGGCTCATCAGCACGGTGGACGCGACGCCCTCGCTGAGGCGCAGCAGACCGAGCAGGAGATGCTCGGTGCCCACGTACGGATGCTGGAGACTCCGGGCCTCCTCCAGGGCGAATTCCAGCAGCTTCTTGGCCGGGGTATTGTGCGGAAGCTGGCCCACCGCGACGGTGTCCGGCCCGCTCTGCACGTGCTTCTCGACCTCCAGCCGTATTTTCTTGAGATCTATATCCAGGCTCTGCAGGACGTCCGCGGCGACACCCTCCCCCAGCCGTATCATGCCGAGGAGTATGTGCTCGGGTCCCACGTAGTCGTGGTTGAATCGCTTGGCCTCTCTCTGAGCGTAGAGAAGGACCTTCTTGGCGCGTTCCGTGAAATAGTCGTACATTGCCGCTCCTTTCGAGAGGGTTCCCAAACATACTATATCGGCATTTCGAGTCCTGTCAATACATCCCCACGCCCCCCGATATTCTTGACATGGGACAAACTCCCCGTATAATTCCCTGTCTGCGTGGATACTTAGGGAGCTGACCGCACTAATGGACGTATCGAAGCTGTACGAGAGGGCTCAGTCCGCCCTCGAACGCAACAATCTGGATTACGCGATCGATCTGTTCCAGCAGATCCTCACCATCGAGCCTAACTTCGTGGTGGCACGCCGCGCGATCCGGGCCGTCCAGCGCCGGATGGTCCAGCAGAAAGGCTTTCCCGCCCCGGCGAAGGTAGTCGCGGTGCTGAAGGGCATCCCGACGCTCGTCAAGATCGCGATCTTCAAGCTCACCGGCAGTCACGAGGCGCTGATGATCGAATGCGAAAAGTTCCTCGCCGTATATCCCACGAACGTGACGATTCTCGGCTGCCTGGGCAACGCCGCCCGGGAGGCCAAGTACGTGGATTCCGCCATCGTCTGCTACGAGGCGATCGTCGAGGCCCATGCGGACAACATCAACGCGCTGAAGAATCTGGGCCGGCTGTACGCCGCGAAGAACGACGTCAAGAAGGCCCAGTATTTCTACGACGAGGTGCGCAAGCGCGACCCGGCGGACCAGGAGGCGAGCCGGGCGGTGACGGATCTCGCCGCGCTGGGCACGATAAAGCGGGGGTACGAGCAGGCGGACGGCTACCGGGACGTACTGAAGGACTCGGACGAGGCGCAGGACCTGGAGGACGATCAGCGCATCGTGCGGACCGCCGACGACGTGGACCGGGGCATCGCCCGGGCGCGCAAGGAGCTGGAGGAGAAGGGCGAGCAGCCCAGAACGCTGGCGAAGCTCGGCGATCTCCTCGTCCGGAAGGGCGCGTTCGACGAGGCGCGCAGCGTGTACAACCGCGCCCAGGAGATCGATTCCGCGGACGGCACCATTCGCATCAAGCTCGGCGACCTCGAGATAAAGAGCCTGACGATGGAGGCCAAGGCGATACAGACGCAGCTGCAGGCCGCACCCGACGACGACGCGCTGAAGCAGCAGCTTGTCGCTAAACAGAAGGAGTGGAAGGAGTTTTCGCTCAAGGAGTACGCCCGGCGGGTGGCCGAGCACCCGACGGACCTCGGTCTGCGCCTGCAGTACGGCAAGCTGCTCTACCAGTCCAACCAGATGGATCAGGCGATACATGAGTTCCAGAAGGCGGTGGAGAGCCCGAAGTTCAGGAAGCAGACGCTCAGCCTGCTCGGCGACGCGTTCATGAAAAAGGGCATGTACGACCTGGCGACCACGCAGTTCGAGCGCGCGATAGCCGATATTACGATAGTGGACGACGACGCGAAGAACCTGCTGTACGGCATGGGCTGCGCCCAGGAACAGCTCGGCAACCTGGAGAAGGCGGCGGAGTTCTTCAAGAGGATATACGAGACGGACATCGGGTTCAAGGACGTCTCGGAGAAGATAGAGACTATCTACAAGAAGACGAAGACAAAGGAATAAGCGATGCCGACGACGTTATCAGCCAAGAAGCGACTGAGACAGAACGAGAAGAGGAGACAGCGGAATCAGGCAACAAAATCGAAGATCAAGACACTTAAGAAGAAGGTAGCAGCCGCTATAGACTCCGGCGACAAGGCCGCGGCGGACCGCGCGCTGCGTGAGTGCTTCTCGGCCCTCGACAAGGCGGCCAACAAGAAGGTCGTTCACAAGAACAAGGCCGCGCGGGACAAGTCACGGCTCAGCGCCGCCGCGCGCCGGAAGTCAGCGTCCTAGCGACTCGCACCAGGGGATATGGCTTCGAGAGTCGGTCTTAAAGAATTCGACTGGCTCATTGTCGTGGCGGTGCTTCTGATCACGGTGATAGGCATCACCTTCATCTGGAGCACGTCCCAGACACCGGACGGATCAAGCAGGTACGTCAAGCGTCAGGCCGTCTGGCTCGGGATATCGATGGTCGTGGGAGCGGCGATTCTCGGTTTCAGGTACGTGCGGCTCGGCAACTACGCGTATCTCATCTATGCGGTGGGAATCATATGTCTGATCGCGGTGCTGTTCTCGGCGCCCCGGCGGCATACGACCAGGTGGATACATATATGGCGTTTCACTCTTCAGCCCTCGGAGTTCGTCAGGCTGTGCATGGTCATCGCCATCGCGCAGTTCCTGCGGTACAGGAACGCGGGCAGGTTCAGCACGCTGATGATGGGCGCGCCGCTGGTGCTGGTGCCCGCGGCGCTGGTGCTGAAGCAGCCGGACCTGGGGACCGCGCTGACGCTCGTGCCGATCGCGGCCGCGATGTTCTTCGTCGCCGGCATGCGCGCGAAACACGCCGCGGCCATCGCGCTGGCGGGGATGCTGTGCCTGCCCGCCGGGTGGCTGGTGATGAAGGACTACCAGAAGGCGCGGATATGGGCGTTCGTCTCGCCGGAGGAGCGAAAGCTGGACGAGGGCTTTCAGGTTATCCAGTCCGTCATCGCGACCGGCTCCGGCGGCATGTTCGGGAAAGGGCTGAGCAAGGGAGCGGCCCGGGTGCCGGAGGCGAAGACGGACTTCATCTTCGCCGCGGTCGGAGAGGAATGGGGATTCGCCGGCACCACGTTCCTGATAATGCTGTTCATCATGCTGTTCGCCAGCTCGCTGGGCATCGCCGCGCGGACGCGGGAGCCGTTCGGACGGCAGTTGGTGGTGGGCTGCACCGCGTCGATCGCGGTGCAGGCGTTCATCAATTCCGGCATGACGATGCAGCTGATGCCGATCACCGGCCTCACCCTGCCGATGGTGTCGTACGGCGGATCGTCCCTGCTGGCCTCGTACGCGGCCGTCGCGCTCATCCTGAACGTCGGCATGCGCCGGGTGGATGTGTTCGCCGAAGGCCGATGAATAAAACAGGGACAGACCCTTTTTCCCACGTCGACGAGGCGCCGGGGTGCGGGTCGTCTCTTCGCTCATTCTCGGCGCCCATCAATCGAATGGGGCGCCTCCGAGGACGAGCTTCGACCGGCCGTGGAAAGGCCCGCCTGTCGGCGGTCCTGCCGCTCGAACCTCGAACCCGCTCAGCGACGCCCCGCACCCCGGCAGCAACAGTCCTTCGAAAAAAGGGTCTGTCCCTGTTTATCGCGCTCGCTATCGCCCTTCTGCTCACCGGGGCGGGGATGGCCGCGGAGAAGATCGTCATCGAGGCGGAGGACGCGCGCGGGATGAACGCCCCGTTCGTCATCCGGCGCGACGAGCGGGCGTCCGGCGGGATGTCGGTGGGCATACCGGACAAGACGGAGACCGGGCGGGACGCGAAGCCGCCCGAGGTGGTCGGCAGCGTGCGCTACAGCCTCACGCTGGAGAAGGACGGGAAATACGCCTTCTGGGTCCGCAAGTGGTGGATGGACGGGTGCGGCAACTCGGTGAAGCTGAGCGTGGACGACCTGCCGGCGTACCAGGTGGGCGAGGACGGCACGTACCTGTACTGGGACTGGATCAAGATGCCGATCGACCTGGAGCTGAAGGCCGGCGAGCACACCATGGACATTCACAACAACGAGGACGGGGTGTGGCTTGACCAGATAGTCGTCACGGATGACCTGCAGTACGTTCCCGCGGGGCAGGAGGCGCCGGGCGACACGACGATAAAGGAGCGCGACATCTATCTCGCGGACGACTTCATGCGCGCGGAGAACCAGACCGGGGCGTGGACCGCGGTCTCCGGCTCGTGGAAGGTGAGCGCGCTGGACCATCCGGAACGGAGCGCGAACGCGTTCCAGTACGCCGCCTCGGGCGACGGGGCGCGGCTGGTGACTACCGGCTACCCGTTCTGGCGCGACTACGCGATCGAGGTCGCCGCCATGGCCGGGAAGGGTACGGACCTCGGCCTGGTGTTTCTGCGGTCGGACGAATCCAACTACTACCTCTGGAGCGTGCCGGTCGGACCGGGCCGCGGGATGAAGCTCTCCAAGATGGTCGCGGGCAAGGAGGAGGTGCTGTTCCGGGCGGAGAAGCACCTGCGCACCGGACAGTGGTACAAGCTCGGCGCGGCGGCGTACCGGGGAAACATCCTGCTGGAGATAGACGACGACCCGGTTGCCCGGGTGCAGGACCTGTCCCACCTGAAGGGCACGGTCGGGCTGTACTCCGCAGGCACGGGCACGGCATCTTTCGACGACGCGTTCATCAAGAGCGTCAAGCTGATAACGGACGATTTCACGGACACCCGCCTCTCCGGCTGGGAGGTGACCGACGACGCGTTCCGGGTGTACACGCCCGCGGAGAAGGCGGTCGCGCTGGCCGTCATCCGGAAGGGCTTCGGGCGGGACCTCACGCTTCCCTCCGGTGACGGCCCGATGCTGCTGTCGACGGGCAAAGGAACGGCGACGACCGGCACCGCGTACTGGTACGATTACACGCTCTCGTTCGACGTCCTCCCCCACCTGCCCCGGGCATGGTCGGTGGTCGTCGGCCGCACGGAGAAATCGGAGGGCACCGTGTTCACGTTCACGCCGACGGATACCGGGGTCTCCGTGGCCGCCACGGACATGGACAGCGCTGTCGAGATCGAATGCGGCTGGGCCGTCGCGTGGCACAAGGTGCGCATTGACAACCGCCGGGACACGCTGTCGCTCGTCCTCGACGACACGGTGGTGATGGAGGGCGGGTGGCCGGAGACCGCCGGGCGCGCCGGGTTCTCGGCCGACGGCGCCGGGGTGCTGTTCGACAACCTGGCCGTCCGCACGTACGGCAGACCCACCCCCGAGGCGAAGATCACCACGCAGTTCACGCTGGAGCGCACCATGATGAACTGGGCGTCGGTGCAGTACGAGTGGGAGCCGGACCCGACCGGGAAGATGGTGTGGAACCGGCTCGACTTCCTGGGCGACCTGGAGCTGTCCTACCGGTACGGGGCCGGGATGTCCGCGGACGAGACCATCCGGCTCGGGATATCCCCGGAGAAGGGCAAGGCGGACACCGGCGTGCGGATGATCGTCTCGAGCAGGAAAGTGGAGCTGTACGCCGGCAAGGAGAGCGTCAGCGCGGACCTGCCCGGGGCGAAGGCGGAATCGGAGCCGAAGCTCGACGTGGTGTCGCTGAGACGGGCCGGGGACAGCATCGTCGCCTCCATCAACGGCCGCGACATCCTCAGGAAGCAGACCGCCGGCACGGACGGCGGGGGACGGCTCTGGGTCGCCCTCGCTGAGGCGAAGGTGAGCCCGGAGAAGATACGGGTACACACGAATTCCACGCGGGACTACGTGATGGGCAAGGCGCCCGTCGAGTGGCGGGTGTCGAACGGGCACTTCACTGTGACGAACCGGTGGAAGTGCGACCCCCGCTGGTCGTGGTTCTGCGTGATGAGTCCGGCGGAATCCATCATGTGGAACAAGCGCAGCTACGCGGGCGATCTCTCCGTAGACATGTGGACCGGTATGAAGATGGAGCTGAGGAGAAAGCCGACCTACGGCGACCCGGGGGACATGAACCTCACCATCTGCGCGGACGGCCGGTCGCTCGGCACCGGCTACTCGTTTATCTATGGCGGCTACGACAACACCGCCAGCAGGCTGCTGCGTAACGACAAGGTGGTGGCCGAGACGACCAAGGTCACGGTCCCCTCCACCAGGCACAACGGCGGCAATATCCACCGGCGGTGGTTCCACCTGGCGATGAAGAAGCGAGGCCCCAGGGTCGAGTGCTGGCTCGACGAGAAGATGGTGCTGGAGTACGAGGACCCGGACCCGCTCACCGGCACGCGGGTGGCCGCGTGGACGTTCGACAACGGCATGATGATGTCGCGGATACGCATCTCCGCGCAGGACGCGGGGCCGCAGGAGCCCCCGCTCGTTGCGGAGGCCCCTTCGGCGGCGCCGTCCGCCGTCGAGCCGTCCCCGCCGGACGCGCCGTCCGATTCGTTCCGGGCGTTCGACTTCGAGCGCGGCCCGGACGGCTGGGCCCCCCGGGAAAAGGTCGACCATTTCTCGTTCGACTGGGACCCGGAGGCGTGGGACATCGTGGAAGACAACGCGCGCGAGGTGTCCGTGCGCACCGTCCCGCGGGAGGACGGCGGGGCCTGCCTGGAAGCGGAGAACCTGGCCGGCGGCGGCACCTTCGCCGTGGAGGTCCCGCTGGCGGGCGCCGACCTGATCGAGTTCCCGGTGCTCGGCTTCGATTGCGCGATACCTCCCGGGGTGTTCATCAACCTGTATATGAAGGCGGGCACGGAATTCTATTCCCTCGCGCTCACCGGCCACGCGGACCCGATCTACGGCGTCACCCCCCTCGGCGGCGTCGGGGCGGCCGCCGACGGGAAGTGGCATACCGTCTCCGTCAACCTGCGGGACCGCTTCCTGGAGCTCCAGCCGCAGGCCAAGAGCGTCGTCCTGGACGACGTCTTTCTCGGAAACATGGACAACCGCCGCTATCTGGTGTGCGGCATCGGCGGGAACCTGGCCGGATCGGTGTACCGGCTGGACAACGTGAAGCTGACGAAGACCGGCGCGGACGAGGCTCCGCCGAAGGTGATGGGCGTCATCCCGTGGGACGGCGGCCCGCTGAAGGTCCAGCTCGACGAGACCGGCGGCTCCGGCGTGGACCCCGCCTCCATCGCGGCGCGGTGCGGCGACCGGATGTATTCGCTGGATCACCCGGCGCTCGACTACAGCCCGCTGCAGTCGGTGCTGTCGATCGATCCGGTCCTCGCCGGCATGACACTGAAGGACGGCGCCGAGGCGGAGGTGTATCTGGTAAAGCTGAAGGACTTCGCGGGCAACGGGATTCCCGAACCGATACGATGCGCCTGGAAGACGAACCGGAAGGACGACACCCGCCCGCCGGCGAACCTCCAGCTGATCTCGCCGCTGGCGCACCCGGCGAACAACGATTTCGAGGTGGACCTCGGACAGTGGGAATCCCTGGAATCCAAGTACCCGCCCGTGCTGGAGAGATGGCGGGAGGGGCCCGCGAACGGACGCTGGTGCCTCCGGGTGCTCAGCCCGCGGGTCGGCGGGTCATTCCAGTGCAGAGCGGTCTCGACGAAATTCGACGCCGGCCGGTTCCCCATCGTCAGTTTCTACTACCGCCTCACGCAAGACGTGGACGTGGACCTCAGCTGCATCGTCAACGGCGCGCGCCGGTACATCAAGTTCGCGGACGAGAACTCCGCGCTCACCTACATCGGCCAGGTCCCGAACGTCACACAGGACGGGGCGTGGCACAAGGCGTCGTTCGATCTGGGTGCGATGCTGGTAAAGAACGACCCGTACGCGATCCGGTACGTGGTGAAGAGCCTGGAGTTCGGCGACTGGGGATGGACGGGCAACGCGCGCGGGGCCGAGCTCTTCATAGACGACTTCCGCATCGAGCCGGTCTGCGGCGCGGCCGGCGCGGCGAAGAAATGGCGCTGGTCCGCGCAGGACCCGTTCGGCATATCCCAGGTCCTCTGCCGCCTCGGCGAGGAGAAGTGGACCCCGGTGCCGAAGGCGGCCCGGGAATGGCTCCCCCCGAAGATGCGTCCCGGCCCCAACACGATTTCCATAAAGGTGAGCGATCCCGCGGGCAACTGGAGCGCGCCGGCCGCCGAGACGGTGGTGTTCGATCCCACCCCGCCCGTCCTCGGAAAGGTCACCCCCGCGGAGGGGACCTATACCGCGTCCGGCATCATCACGGTGGCGATCACGGACAAGGTCTCCGGCATCGACAAGCCGAGCATCGCCATGACGGTAAACGGAAAGAGATGCGGCATCGCGGATCCGCGCCTGTCCTACGACTCCGCCGCCGGCGCCCTGGTGTTCCGCCGGTGGGGAGGCGCGGAGGACCCGGTGTTCCAGGACGGCGCGCCGGTCAGCGTGGCGATCACGGTGCAGGACAACGGCGACAACAGGACCGAGAAGAAGTTCGTCTGGAACATGGACTTCTCGCAGGACAAGGAGGCCCCGGAGGCGCCCTACGTCGCCCCGGTGCTGGAGGGCGCGCTGTTCAAGGAGAATTTCGAGGTCACGGACAACAAGTGGCGCAAGAAGTTCAGCTGCTCCGGCGCCCGTTTCGAGGTTCTGCCCGATTCCGCGGCCACCGGCAGGAAGTGCCTGACGGTGCTCAACACGTACGAGGGCAGGTTCCGGCTGGAGCCGCTCCCCCCGAAGAGGGTCAACACGAAGGTCAACCGGTTCGTGGTCTTCGATTACCGCACGGACAAGAACGCGCGGTTCAACCTGTTCGTCCGGGGGACCAAGGGCACGTACGACGTCCACCTGACGGAGCCGAAGACCACCCGCCGGGTCGGCAGGATCGGGGCGGTGAAGCTCACGGCGGACGACCGGTGGCACCGGGCCGTCATCGACCTGCACGCGCTGATGGACAAGAGCGGCGCCCGCACCGACGCGCAGTCGCGCGACGGGTACGTGCTGTCGCGCGTCTACATCGGCAACGAGCTGGGGACCAACCCGCGGAACGCGAAGATCCACCTGGACAACATCTGCCTGGACCAGACCCCGAAGAGCGGGAAGGAATACGCGCTGGAATGGACGGAGCTGACGGACGCGACCGGCATCGTGGCGTACTCCTACTGCCTGGACAACTCTCCGAAGACCGAGCCGACGGAGGAGATGGAGAACGCGTTCTCGAAACGGGTCTCGATCACCGGCGGAGGCAAGTGGTTCTTCCACGTCAGGGGCAGGGACGGCGCGGGCAACTGGGGCAGGACGGCGCACTACCCGGTCAGGCCGCTAGCCTTCTGAGGACTCGTCCTTCGACTCGGGCTCGCCGGCATCCGCCGCCGCCTTCACGTCCTCGAGCGGCTTCTCGACCTCGCTCTCGACGTCCTTGATCCCCTTCTTGAACTCGGTGATGCCCTTGCCCATCGAGCGGGCGACCTCCGGAAGCTTCTTTCCGAACAGGATCAGCGCCGCGATCGCGACGAGCGCAATCTCAAAGGGTCCGAACTGCCAGAACGCGAGAAAGCAATCCATGAGCAACCTCTCTATTCACTGTACGGGCATTATACACCAGTTCTTCCGCCGCGCAAAATCTCCAGCGCCGCGGCCATGTCCGGGGCAAGCGGCGCCTCGAAGCGCAGCCGCTTCCCGGAATCCGGGTGGGCGAACTCCAGCGCCGCGGCGTGCAGCGCCTGCCTGGCGAGCACCGTACGGTCCGGATCGCGCCGGTCGCCCAGGTCCCCCGCCAGGAGCGTCTTCTTCGCGCCGTAGGCCGAATCACACGCGACCGGATGCCCAAGCTCGCTGAAGAGAAGCCGTATCTGGTGGGTGCGGCCGGTCCGGGGGCGCGCCAGCACCAGCGCGAACCGGCCGAGCGCCTCGAGCACCCGGTATTCCGTCTCCGCGCTCTTCCCGCCCCCGTCCGTCACGGTCATTCTCTGCGGGTGCCTGCGGTGCCTGCCGACGGTCATCACCACCCGGTCCGCGTCGAGCTCCGGGACCCCCTCCACGATCGCCCGGTACTCCTTGGATATCGTTCTCTCCTTGAACTGGCCGGATAGCTTCAGGTGCGCGTCGTCCGTCTTCGCGACGACCATCACGCCGGACGTGTCCCGGTCCAGGCGGTGGACGATGCCTCTTCTCAGCGGCCCGCCCGCGCTCGACAGCCTGTCCGTGTGCGCGAGAAGCGCGCCGACCAGCGTCCCGGCGTGCCGCGCCCGCACCGGATGGACCGTGATGCCGCTCGGCTTGTCCAGGACGATTACCGAATCGTCCTCGTGCAGTATGGAGAACGCGATGTTCTCCGCCTCCGGCCCCTCCTCCCCCGCGGGAACCCGGTACTCCAGCTCGTCGCCGGGCTTCACCCGGTACGACGGAGAGACGGAAGAGCCGTTGACCGACACGCCGCCGTCTTTCACCAGCTTCTGGAGGAAGCTCCGGGAACAGCCGGGTTCCAGCTCCTTGAGCAGCAGGTCGACCCTTCGGCCCGCCTGGGGTTCGGTGACGGTGCGTCTGATGCCGGGATTCAAAATCCGCTCAGGTCTTCTTCCTGACCTTTCGGGTGACCTTGCGCGTCCACGCCGGTTTGGAAGATTTCTGCTCCGCGGGGGCCTCCCCGGCCGACTTCGCCTTGGCCGGGGCCGGAGCTTTCTTCGAAGCGGGCTTCGGCGGCTGCTCCTCCTCGACCGGTTCCGGCTCCTCTTCCAGCGGTTCCTCCACCAGTTCCGCGGCGGGCGCGCCGCCGCCCATCGCGGCGAGCAACTCGGCCACTTCCTCTTCCTTCGGCACCTCGATCTCGATGGGCGCCTTCTCTTTCGCCTCCTCGTCGTCGTCGCCGGCGGCGGGAGGCGGCGCGGCCATTGCCGCCTTGTTCTTCTCTTGCTCCTTCGCTTTGCCCTTGAACAGGTTGCGCACTTCCTTCACATCCGTGGCGGTCCCGACGCAGACCTTCACCGTGCACCCGCTGAGCGCCTCGATCTCGTCCAGCGCGCGGTTGTCCACCACGCCGGACACCACTATCGTCAGCACGTCGGCGAAGCGGTCTATCGGCACGAACTGGTGCCGTTCGAGCATTTCGTCCGGAATGAGCTCGGCAACCTCCTTGGAGACGTCGTACTTCCGCGCCGAGATGAAGGGGAGGGAGAACTGGGTGGCCAGCGTGCGCGCGATATCTCGTTCCGTCACATAGGACTTGCGTACAAGGACCTCTCCCAGAAGCTCCTTTGTCTTCTTCTGCTCCGCGAGCGCATCTCCCACCTGCGCGTCGGTGATCAGCCCCTCATCCACCAGCAGCTCGCCGAGCCGCTTCTTGGTCATCCGACGCACTTTCGCCACGGGAGCGGTTCCTCCAGACACACGTATATACTATCGAATCGGCAAAACCCAAGGATAAACTGTACCTGAGGTTGGATTGCCGGCCTCCGGCGAGTATAGCACCCGCTTCCGGACCGTTCAAGCCGTTGACAACATCCCCCCCATATGCTTTACTCTCTGTTGCTGCAATACTTCCGTTATTGCGTCGGGAGGACGAATCCCGGTTCTTTCATGTGGATCGTCAAGAACGTACAGAAGACCGCCCTGCGCCTGGAGGACCTGGCCCTGGAGATCCCCCCGGGGGATTTCCTCGACCTGGACGCGCTGGGGCGCAGCGTCACGCAGGCGTCCAAGGACCTGCTGAAGGCGATTGCCGCCGGTCATCTGGAGGTGGTCGCCAAGTCCGCGGATGAATCCCGCAGGCTTCTGGAGCCGCAGCGGGGGAGCGACCTGTTCAACGAGCTCGAAAACAAGCTGAAGGCCGGCAAGGACGCCATCGTGCGGGAGCTCGTCGGCAGCGCGGAGATAGACACGTCACGAATCGACGCGCTGCTCACCACCTTCAACGACAGCGCGATCGAGGAGCTGAAGAACACGGTGGCCCGGGCCGGGCGGCTGCAGCAGCCGTCCGCTCCCGCGGCGGTCGAGGCGGAGGACGACGCCGAGACCAAGGAGCTGGCGGAGGAATCTCCCGAGATGAAGACGGAATTCGACGCCTTCCGACGCCTGCTGGAGGAGTTTGAGATGCTCAAGGAGCTCCTCCGCGACGAGGTGCAGGGACTGGTAAGCGAGGTCAGGAAGGCGAAGGCGGTGGTGCCCGAGCCGGAGCCGGAGCCCGTCCCGACGCCCCGAAAACGCCCGAAACTGACCGAAGCGGACTTCAGGGCGAGGGCTGCAATTATCGATGATATAGAAAGAGAGATACACAAGAATTTCCAGAAGATCGGCAGCCAGGTAAAGAAGCAGAAAGATCGGACCGGTCTTGTCGATAAACTAAAAGGACTGTGAGTAGCACCATGGAAGGAGCCTGATGGCCAGAGCGATCGACGTGGGCACCTGTTTTCTCGTCGGCGCCTACAAGGAAAACAGCGAAGACGTCTTCACCATAGGGAGAAACGCGTTTTTCTCGATGCCGAGCGAGGACTTCGCCGACGAGATGCTGAAGCGCGCCGGGGCGTATTTCATAACCAGGGGAGACCGTTTCTACGTGGTCGGCGAGGACGCGCTGAAGTTCAGCGTCATCACCGGAAACCAGGACGACTACCGCCGGCCGATGGCCCGCGGCGTGCTGAATCCCGGCGAGGAAGAGGCGGTGGCGATGATAGAGGTACTCATCGAAGGCATTATCGGGGAGGCCTCGTTCAAGGACGAGCCGCTCGCGGTCACCGTCCCGGCCGAGCCGATCGACGCGGACTTCGACACCACCTTCCACAGGATGGTACTCGACCGGTTCCTCAAGAAGCTCGGCTACAAGGTGAATTTCATCAGCGAGGCGCTCTCTATCATCTACAACGAGAACCCGACGGTCGAGGTGAACGGCGAGGAGATACCGTTCACCGGCATTGGCATGTCCTTCGGCGCGGGGATGGTCAATATCGCGCTGGCCTGGCGGGCGAAGAAGCTGCTCGATTTCTCCTGCAGCCGGGGAGGGGACTGGATTGACGTGGAGGTGTCGCGCGTCACCAGCATGCCCACCAGCAAGGTGATCGCCTACAAGGAGAAGAGCCTGGATCTCGGAAACGTGGATTCGAGCAACCGGATGGCGGTGGCGCTCGAGATATACTACGAGGAGCTGATACGGTACTCCCTGGAAATGTTCAGCAACGAGTTCAAGCGCAAGAACACGGCGGTGGAGGAGCCCATGGTGATCGCCATCGCCGGAGGCGCGTCGAAGCCGCCCGGATTCATTCCGCTGTTCGAGAAGGTGCTGAAGGAGACGCACCTTCCCATACCCATCTTGGAGGTAAGGCACGCGGAGGACCCGCTCACGTCCGTCGCGTCCGGCGCGCTCATCGCCGCGGAGAGCGAAGAGGCGAAGATGGAATCCGCGGCCGCCGAACCGGCGGAAGAACCTGAGACGCCCGAGGAGCCCGAGCCCCCCACCGCACCCGAGCCCCCCGCCGAGGAATAGCCGGGCCCTTCAGTGGACGACGATCGCGAGCTCTACCGGCGCTGGGTGACCCACGACGAGCTCGCCGCCTTCCAGGTGACCGTCGAGGAGACGGACCTTCTCATACGCGCGCGGACGGACCTGAGCGGGCCGGCCGGGGACGCGGTGCGCGCCTGCCGGACACAGATAGAGGACTACATGAGGGGCGACCCGGATTTCGCGACCACGCTGGAGCCGTGCGACGTCACCGACGCGCCGGATATCGTGCGGAAGATGGCCGACGCGGGACGCGCCGCGGGGGTCGGACCGATGGCCGCGGTGGCCGGCGCGGTCGCTCAGTTCGTCGGCGAGGAGCTCCGGGCGCACTCTCCGGAGGTGATCGTGGAGAACGGGGGCGACCTCTACATCGCTGTGGCGAAGCAGATACGGGTCGGCATGTACGCCGGGGAGTCGCCCTTTACCGGCAAGCTCGCGCTTCTGGTGGCTCCGGAGAAGACGCCGATGGGGATGTGCACGTCCTCCGGCACCATCGGCCATTCCCTGAGCTTCGGCAAGGCGGACGCGGTGACGGTGGTCTCCCGCTCCGCAGCGACGGCGGACGCGTACGCCACCGCCTACGCCAACAGGGTGACGACGCCGGCCGACGTGGACGCGGTGCTGGCTCTCGGCGAGGCGGCCCCGGACGTCCTCGGCATTCTCATTGTTATCGGCACCACCCTCGGCTCCTGGGGCGACATCACCCTGATGGAGTGACAAATAGAGTGACAGGTTACTTTATTTACCGGCCCTCCTTCCCCCGCCCGCAGAGCAAATAGAGTGACAGGTTACTCTATTTACCAGCCCTTCTTCCCCCGTGCGCACGCGGGCGGCGTGGCGGTAACGCTTCGAAGCGACTCAGGATTTCAGCGACGCGAGGCTTGCATTGAGCGGACGGGAAATCGGGAACTGACTCGATTTACCGCCGCAGGCGAAGCCGAGGAGGTAGAATCGTGTCTGTCCCCAATGATTTCCCACGCTGCAGATGTCTGAGCCTTGAGCCTGTGTCCTCTTGCATATGGAGGCGAAAGGCGAGTTTTGCAGCGGCTCAATGCGAGCCGAACGGAGCGCTCGGAAATCCTGTGGAGCAGAGAGTGTTGCCGCCACGCCACCCGCTTGCGCACCCCCACCTCTCTTGATACAGTACCCCGCTATGAGTCTGGTGATACAGAAGTACGGGGGTACGTCGGTCGCCGGCGTCGAGGACATCCGGCGAGTGGCCGCCCGTGTGGCCGAGTGCGCCCGCGCCGGCAACAGCGTGGCCGTGGTGGTTTCCGCGCGCGGGAAGACCACCGACGAGCTGCTGGCGACCGCGCACGAGCTTTCGCCGTCGCCGCCCAAGCGGGAGCTGGACATGCTCATGACCATCGGCGAGCAGGAATCCATCGCGCTGCTGGCCATCACGCTGAACGCCATGGCGGTCCCCGCCGTGTCGCTTACCGGCGCGCAGGTGGGAATCCTGACCGACCAGGAGCACGGCAAGGCCAAGGTGCAGACGGTCGCCACCGAACGGATCAGGAAGGAGCTCGACAACGGCCACGTGGTGGTGGTCGCCGGGTTCCAGGGCGTCACCCTGGAAAACGAAATCACCACGCTGGGACGGGGCGGTTCGGACGCCACGGCGGTGGCGCTGGCCGCGGTGCTGCGGGCCGACGTGTGCGAGATATACTCGGACGTGGACGGCGTGTACACGGCCGACCCCCGGGTGGTCGAACACGCGCGCAAGATACCGGTGATCACGTATGACGAGATGATGGAGCTGGCGAGCCTCGGCGCGCAGGTGCTCCAGAACAGGGCGGTGCAGTTCGCGAAGAGGTACTCGGTGCCGCTGCACGTCCGATCCAGTTTCAATAACACGGAGGGGACCATGGTGGTCGAGAACTACGAGAACATGGAAGAGATCTTCGTCAGCGGGGCCGCGCTCGACGAGGACGAGGTGAAGATGACCCTGCGCGGCGTTCCGGACGAGCCGGGCATCGCGGCGCGCGTGTTCGGCGCCATCGCCGAGAAGAACATCAACGTGGACATGATCGTCCAGAACGTCTCCGACGAGGGAAAGACGGACGTGACGTTCACCGTGTCCAACGACGATCTCAGCGACGCGAAGCGGCTCACCGAGGAGATCTCGTCCGACATCGGCGCGGAGGGCGTGCACTTCGACTCCGGCGTGGCGAAGATATCGGTCGTGGGCGTCGGCATGCGGAGCCATTCCGGCGTGGCGCAGAAGATGTTCCAGGCGCTCGCGGACAACGGGGTGAACATCCAGATGATTTCCACGTCCGAGATAAAGATCTCCTGCCTGATAGGGGAAGACACCGGGAAAAAGGCCCTGAAGGCCGTCCACGACGCATTTGGGCTGGGCGGGAAGCAGGCGTAGGTCCGCCGAAATTCTTCTTGACGCGGGTTTTCGGGTGTGATAGGCTCTCTCCGGTTTCCGACGGGAGATGCGGATCAAAGGAGGAACCATGAGATTCTGGTTTATCGTGCTTCTGATGCTGTCGCTTTTCACGGCCGGCTGTCTGACCACGAACCGGATGCACGATGTCGAGCACTTCCGCGCCTTTCGCGACAACATGAGAGAGCTTCACGAGGACATCGACCGCTACCTCATGGAATAGGCTCGCGAACGCTTCTCCCGCTCTGCATCATCCATATTGCCAAAACGGCAGACGCGCCTCCGCACATAGCTGTCAATTGCGCCGTATCCGTCTCTTGAGACCCCGATAACGGCCTCCTTCCGGCATTTCTCCGGCGAGCACGCTTTTTGCATCTTTCTATTCTTGCTATCTATGGGGAATACTGTTACTGTTCGCGGTTATCGCCAGGAGTGCATCGTGAAGATTGAGTCCCGGAGCGGATCCCGCGGGCTGTCGCTGCTCATCGCGGACGACGATGAGGAACTCAGACACAGCCTGGGCTCTGCATTCGAGCCGATGGGCTTCAACGTGTATCTGGCCCCGGGAGGGACCAGGGCGGTCAGACTCGCGAGAGAGAACGCCATAGATATCGCGATCCTGGACATCAACATGCCCGATCTGAGCGGGATCGAGGCCATGCGAATGATCAGGAAGATCCGCCGGTCCGTCGGATGCATATTCATTACGTCCGACCCGACGGCCCTGGTGAAGGAACGGGCAGTGTTCACCGGTGGGTTTGCCATCGTGAGAAAGCCCATCAGGATAGAAAGATTACGGTGCGCCGTAAGAGAGATTCTCGGAAGGCGGGAAGTGACGGGAGGAGGTGATGCACGTCGGCGGCCGGGCGCGGGGCCCGGCGATGGCCTTGGTCCGAAGTGAACAACGACATCGGAGGAAAGAAATGAAAATCAAGCCGCTCGGAGACAAGATTCTTGTTGAGCGCCTCGAGGCGGAGGAGAAGACAAGTGGCGGCATCGTCCTTCCGGATAGCGCGAAGGAGAAGCCGAAAGAGGGCAAGGTAATCGCAGTGGGAGAAGGCAAGCTGCTCGAGAACGGAGAGAGAGCTTCCTTCCAGGTTAAGAAGGGCGACCACATCCTTTTCAATTCGTACGCCGGCACGGAGATCACGGTGGACGGCACGGAATACCTGGTGATGGCTGAAGAGGACGTCCTTGCGGTGATCAAGTAGGAGGCAGAATATGGCTGCAAAGAAGATAGCATTCGACCAGGAAGCCAGGGAAGCGATCCGGCGCGGCGTCAAACAGCTCGCCCGGGCCGTCCGCGTCACGCTCGGCCCCCGGGGCAAGAACGTCGTTATCGAGAAGAGCTTCGGCGCCCCGACGGTCACCAAGGACGGCGTCACCGTCGCCAAGGAAATCGAGCTGAAGGAGCCCTACGAGAACATGGGCGCCCAGATGGTAAAGGAAGTGGCCTCCAAGACGAGCGACGTGGCCGGTGACGGCACCACGTCGGCCACCGTGCTGGCGGAGGCGATATTCGAGGAAGGCCTCAAGAACGTCACGGCCGGGGCCCACGCGATGGCGCTGAAGCGCGGCATCGAGAAGGCGGTGGAGGCCGTGGTGGCGGACCTCGAGAAGCGCAGCAAGAAGGTGAAGGACCGCAAGGAGATCGCGCAGGTCGGCACCATCGCGTCCAACAGCGACACCGAGATCGGCGAGATGATCGCCGAGGCGATGGACCGGGTGGGGCGCGACGGCGTCATTACCGTCGAGGAGGGCAAGAGCCTGGACACGACGGTGGACCTGGTGGAAGGCATGCAGTTCGACCGCGGGTACCTGTCGCCGCACTTCGTGACGGACGTGCAGAACATGCGCTGCGAGCTGGAGGACGCGTACGTCCTCATCCACGAGAAGAAGCTCGGCTCGGTGAAGGACCTGGTGCCTCTGCTGGAGAAGATCGCGCAGGCGGGCAAGCCGCTCGTGATCATCGCGGAGGACATCGAGGGCGAGGCGCTGGCGACGCTCGTGGTCAACAAGCTGAGGGGGACCTTCCCCTGCTGTGCCGTGAAGGCCCCGGGCTACGGCGACCGCCGCAAGTCGATGCTCGAGGACATCGCGGTGCTCACCGGCGGCCGCGCCATATTCGAAGACCTCGGCATCAAGCTCGAGAGCCTGGAGATAGGCGACCTTGGCCGCTCCAAGAAGGTGGTGATCGACAAGGAGAACACCACCATCATCGAAGGCGCCGGCGACACCAAGGCGATCCAGGGCCGCATCGCGCAGATCCGCAAGGAGATCGACGATACCACCTCCGACTACGACAAGGAGAAGCTCAACGAGCGGCTGGCGAAGCTGGCCGGCGGCGTGGCCCAGATAAACGTGGGCGCCGCCACCGAGGTCGAGATGAAGGAGAAGAAGGCGAGGGTCGAAGACGCGCTCCACGCCACCAGGGCGGCCGCCGAGGAAGGCATCGTCCCGGGAGGCGGGGTCGCGCTCCTGCTGGCGAGGAAGGCTCTCGACTCCCTGAAGCTGAAGGGCGACGAGGCGATCGGCGTGTCGATCGTGCAGAGGGCGCTCTCCGCGCCGCTCAGGCAGATCGCACAGAACGCCGGCATCGACGGCGCCATCGCGATACAGAAGGTCACGGAGTCGGCCGCGGGTATCGGGCTGGACGCGAGAAACCTGGAGTACACCGACCTGGTGAAGGCCGGTATCATCGACCCCACCAAGGTGGTCCGCTGTGCGCTCCAGAACGCCGCGAGTATCGCGACGCTGCTCCTGACGACGGACGCGGTGATAAGCGAGATACCGGAGGAGAAGCCGGCGCCGATGCCCGCAGGGCCTCCCGGATACTAATAGAGTGACAGGTTACTCTATTTGACTGGGTCTGTAAGGGTCAGGCCTTACGCCGCTCTTGAGAAGGGACGAGCCGAGGTATTCACGAGCGGGTTCGTGGTCCGAGCGACAGGTCCGCAAAGCGGACCCTTCCATGGTCGCTCGGACCGCGCCCTCGGAGGCGCCCCATTCCATTGATGGGCGCCGAGAATGAGCGAGAGTATACCTCAGCTCGTCCCGTACCGTGAAACGAAAGCGCCTCCGATGCGTTATACAACGTAGGATTTCACTTTCGGGCGGAGGAACTGTATACTCTTTCCATGATTAAGGCGAATTCGCTCACCAAGAGGTTCGCCGCCGTCAACGCCGTCAACGACGTTTCCTTTGAGATCGGCAGCGGCGAGGTCGTCGGTTTCCTGGGCCCGAACGGGGCCGGGAAATCGACCATCATGCGCATTCTCACCAGCTTTATTCCGGCCACCTCCGGCACCGCCCAGATCAACGGCCACGACGTGTTCTCCGACTCCATGGAGGCCCGACGGGCCATCGGCTACCTGCCGGAGAACGTGCCGCTGTATCCCGAGATGCGGGTCAGGGAGTATCTCACCTTCCGCGCCAAGCTGAAGGAAGTGGCCCGCGGCGGCCGCCGCGCCCGGGTGGACGACGCGATGAAGCGCTGCGGCATCTCCAGCGTGGCGACCAGGCCCATCGGCCATCTCTCGAAGGGATACCGGCAGCGGGTCGGCCTGGCGGACGCGCTGGTGCACGACCCCGCCATCCTGATACTGGACGAGCCGACGATAGGGCTGGACCCGAACCAGATCCGCGAGATACGGCAGGTGATGAAGAACCTGGGCGAGGAGCACACCGTGGTGCTGTCCACCCACATCCTTCCCGAAGTGGAAATGATATGTAAGCGGTTCCTCATTCTCGACCGGGGCAGGATCGTCACCCAGGACCGCATCGACAGCCTCAAGGAACGGACCCGGGTGTCCGTCGGCTTCGACACGATTCCCGACGGCGCGGAGGAGACGCTCTCGTCCATTTCCGGGGTGACCCGGGTGACGCGGGAGAACGACCGGTTCATCCTGGACACGGCGCACGGCGACAGGCCGGCCAGGGCCGCCATCGAGAAGCAGGTGTTCCAGGCCGCGGTCGGAAAGGGATGGGTGATCACCGAGCTCGCCCGCAGGGCCATCACGCTGGAGGACGTGTTCGTCAACGCCACGATGAGGGACCACGAGTGATGGGAAGGGCAGCGTTCGCCATCTTCTTCAGGGAGTTCAAGGCCTACTTCCTCTCCCCCACCGCCTACATCGTGATGACGGTGTTCCTGCTTCCGCAGAACTGGTTCTTCTACGTGCTGATGGGCATCATCTCCCAGGGAAGCGCCATGGGCGGCGTCGAGTCTCCCATGGGGCTGGTGCTCGGCTCCAACATATTCCTGTGGCTGGTCCTGTTCGCGGTGATCCCGGCGATCACGATGAAGCTCTTCGCCGAGGAGAAGCGGAGCGGCACGATCGAGATGCTGATGACCGCGCCGGTCACCGAGGTGCAGGTGGTGATGGGCAAGTACCTGGCGGCGCTGGCATTTTACGTGGTGATGTGGCTGCCCACGCTCTCGTACGTGGTCGTGGTCTGGAAGTTCGGCAGTCCGGACATGATGAAGATCGTGGCCGGCTACCTGGGCATGATGCTGGTCGGCGCGATGTTCCTCAGCTTCGGCCTGCTCGCCTCGTCGATCACGAAGAACCAGATTATCGCGTACGTCCTCGGCATGATGATGTGCGTCATGGTGCTGTTCATGAACATCTTCCTGGACAACCTTCCGGGGATGCACGAGTTCCCCGGGATAAAGCCGGTGGTGGAATACATCGACCTGCTCGAGCACATGAGTCACGGCTTCAGCAAGGGCATCGTGGACACGAGAAACGTGGTCTACTACCTGTCCCTGACGTTCCTCTCGCTGTTCGTCACGGTGCAGGTGGCGGAAAGCAGGAAGTGGAAGTGATGAAACACGGAAGCAGAGCGGAGAGACCCCTCACGATAGCCGGCATGGTGCTGTCGCAGGTGGGCCTGTTCTTGCTCACCGTCTCCCTCGTGGCCGGCTTCTACTCCGGCTCGTGGGAGCTGGTGGTTACCTGGGAGACCGCGGCGTGCTGGGTCGCCTGGGCGCTGGGCGGCATCGTCCTGGTCTTCGCCGGGCCGAAGACGTACGTCACCGGCATGGTGCAGGCCGGCGGCGGGATACTCGGAGTGATCGCGTCGCTGGTGTTCAAGGCGCCGGCGCCCCCGGTGTACGTGATGGAGATCGCCGCGGGCATCTTCTGCGTGGGAAGCTACGTCGTCAACTTCGCCCGGTACATCCCCGAGAGGGTCCGGGTCGCCTGCAACGTCGCCAACGTGATATTCATAATGGTATGCATCACCGTGCTCGTCAACGTCATCAACTTCTACTCCTACCGACGGCTTGACTGGACCGCGACGAAGTTCTACGACCTGTCCGAGACGACGGAGAAGATGCTCGCGTCGCTCGAGGAGAACCTGAGAATCACCGTGTTCATCAGGCCGCGCGTCGCCGAGGGACAGATGCAGGTGGCCAACCCGATACACAGCTACGTCAAGGAGCTGCTGCAGCGGTTCAGGGCGATGAACCCGGAACGCATCAGCGTGGAATGGATCGACCCGGACTGGGACCGCAAGAGGGCGGACGAGCTGTTCGACAAATACAGCGTCAGTCCGATGGAGGCGCAGAAGACGTTCGGCGTCATCGTGCTCGAGTACGGCAGCCTGCACAAGTACATCACGTCGCGCGACCTCGCCGACTTCGAGGTGCTACAGGACCCGACCGGACGGATGCCGCCGATCCGACGGCTGCGCACGTTTACCGGAGAGGCCGGCGTCATCAGCGCGCTGAAGGGACTGATGCGGGGCGAGAAGACCGTCGTGTACTTCGTGACGGACCACGGCGCGAAGGACATCACCGAGTCCAACCCGAAGAAGGGAGGGCTTCCCACCCTCAAGACGCTGCTCAACCGGGAGAACTACGGGACGAAGAAGCTGGAGAACCTCATCACGAACGGCGTGCCGGACGACTGCGACGTGCTGGTGTTCGCCGGCCCGCTCCGGCCGCTGGAGCCGCAGGAGCTGAAGGTGATTGACATCGCCTTCCGGAAGGGAGTCAACCTGCTCTTCATGCTGGACCCGCTGCTGCCGAGGACCGGGAACACCTTCTCCTCGTCCGGCATGGAGGCGTTCTTCGAGCGGTACGGCGTCCGGCTCCACCGCGACATGGCGACCCTCAAGGTGCGCCTCAGCGGCAACCTGGCGCGGCTGGAGCGGGTCCCCTGTTCGGCCAAGGGCTGCACCCACAAGATCATCGACGAGCTGCGCGAGAAGCGCATCGGGTTCTGGCTCGACGCGCCGCGGTCCCTGGAGATAGTGGACGGAGAGATGAGGAAAGCCGGCTTCCAGGCCGCGACCCTGCTTCGCACCCCGAGCAAGTTCTGGGGCGAGACCAATCTCGGGTCGATGCGCGCCGGCGACGACGAGAAGGGCGCGGACGACCACGCCGGCCCGCTGATGGTCGGCGCGGCGATCCACCAGCTCAAGCCCCCGGCAACCCAGGGCGCCGAGCCGGAGGTCGTCCCGCGCGTGGTCGTGTTCGGCGACTCGGATTTCATCCGCGAGGACCGGTTGGGAGACGCCGGTAATCTGGACCTGTTCATGAACTCGCTGTACTGGCTCTCGACCAGGCCGGGCGAGCAGGAGATCATAGGCATCGCCCCGGCGGAGCCGGAGCGGGTGAAGTTCGAGATCGGCATGGACAAGCTCGACTACATCGTGTGGCCCATCGTGTACGGACTGCCGGCGCTCGTCCTCCTGCTGGGCGGCGTGGTGTGGTGGTTCCGGAGAAAGTAGGATGAAGACACGAAACACCCTCGTCCTGCTCGCGGTGCTCGCCGCCGTCGTGGCCTACGTCAGCATCACGCGGATGCACGAGAAGGAGCCCGAGGACTCGAAGGCGGAAGGGGAGCGGATCTTCAAGATCGACAAGGACGACATCGTCGCGCTCAACATACAGAAGCCGACCTCCACCCTGGCCTTCCGCAGGGAAAACAGCCGGTGGCAGATCGTAAAGCCGCTGCGCGACGACGCGGACCGTAACGCGGTGGAAGGGGTGCTGGTGTCGCTCTGCGGGCTCCGGTCGACGAGGAAGCTCGAACACACGGAGAGCCAGCCCCTCAAGCTGAAGGACCTGGGACTCGAGAACCCGGCGATCACGGTTGTGTTCGCCGCCGGCGACGGCATCAAACGGACGCTGTACGTCGGCGACAGGGCGCCGATGTCCAACATGACGTACTTCGCGGTGGACGACAAGAACAGCGTCCACCTGGCCGCCGGCAATATCACGCCGCGGCTGCTCAACGAGCTGGAGGATTTCCGCCGCCGCGAAATATTCGAATTCGATCCCTTTCTCGTCCGCAAGATCCGGATCGAGCGCCCCGACGGAAAGCTGACCCTGGCGAAGAAGGAGACCGCGTGGCGCGTGGCCTCGCCGATAGAGGACGCGGGCCGGGAACAGACCATCACCGACATGCTCCAGAAGCTGAAGGACATGACGGTCGAGACCTTCGCCGACGACGCGCCGAAGGACCTGTCGAGGTACGGGCTGGACAAGCCGACCCGGCAGGTGATCCTCACCTTCCTCGACGGCAAGGGTGCCGCCCTGCAGGTGGGCAGCCGGGTGAGGGGCGAGGACAACTACTACGCCAGGAACGTGGCGAAGAAATACGTCTACACGCTGAAGGCGGAGCTGGTGGACAAGCTGGACCAGAAGGCGGCCGACTTCCGGGACGACAGGGTCATTCGCTTCACCACCGGCAGGGTCAGGGAGATCGCACTGCGCTTCCCGGACCGGTCGGTCGTGCTCAAGAAGGAGATCGGCATCTGGAAGCTGGTGGAACCGGCCGGGGAGGAGGCGGACGAACACGCGGCGCTCCACCTGATAAAGGACCTGGACAAGCTTACCGTCGAGGAGTACACGGCCGACGCGCCGAAGGACCTGTCGAAGTACGGGCTGGACAAGCCGGCGGTGCGCGTCGTGCTGACCCATCAGGACGGCACGTCGGTCGCGGTGGCCGTCGGCGACAAGGACGAGAAGGGCAAGCGGTGTTACGTGATGCGGGAGGGCGACCCGCACGTATTCGCGGTGAACGAGCACGCCCATCACCTGGCGGAGATGAACTACCTGTACTTCAAGAACAGGAACCTGCTCGGGTTCGACAACGAGGACATCGAACGCCTCATCATCAACACG
>CAYMFW010000051.1:20205-27678 GCA_964389785.1 uncultured Planctomycetota bacterium | reverse complement strand
ACCGGGACATCAAGCCGGGGAACATCCTCGTGACGGCCGGCGGGGTCGCGAAGGACTGCGACATGGGTCTCGCCAAGCAGGTGGGAGGGGAGAGCAGCCTGACCATGACGGGGGTGACGATGGGCACGCCCGATTACATCTCGCCCGAGCAGGCGCGGGGCGAGGTCAACGTGGACATACGGACGGACATCTACTCCCTCGGGGCGACGCTGTACCATCTGGTCACCGGACAGACCCCGTTCAGCGGCACGTCGGCGGCGGTGATCCTCACCAAGCACCTCACGGAGGAGGTGCCGTGGCCGCAGGAGCTGAATCCGTCCGTGTCGCACCACGTCTGCATGGTGACCCGGAAGATGATGGCGAAGAAGGCGGAAGACCGCTATACCACACCCGCCGATCTGCTGACCGATCTGGAGCTGGTGATCGACGGCAAGCGTCCGGTGAAGGCCCAGATGGGCTTCGCGAAGAGCACGGTGAGGAAGGCGCCGGGGAAGGCGGAGGCCGCGTCTCCGTCGGCGCGCAAACGTCCGCCGACGAGTCCCGCTGCCGGGAGCGGGGAGGCGCCTGAAAGGCGCAAACGGTCCGCCGGATTGATCTGGGGGCTCGCCGCGGCGGGCGTGGTTGCGCTGGCCTTCGCGGGCTTTCTGGCGACCAGGAGCAGGGATGCCCCGGCCCGGTCCGCGCTGAAGCGGCCGGCTTCGGCCGAGAAAACCGTCGAGAAGCCGGTCGGGAGGGCCGCGTCGGCCGACCGAAATCAGCAGGAGATCTTCGAGTACGCGGAGAAGTGGGCCGGGGAACACCCCGAGGAGTACGACGAGGCGATCGTGAAACACCGCCTGGTGGTGGAGCGCGCCGCGGGCACCGTCTGGGCGCTGAAGGCCTCGGACGCGATGAGGGAGATCGAAGGAAAGCGGGACGAGGCGGCCCGGGCGGCGTTCGCCGGTATCGAGAAGAAGGCGCTCGCGCTTGCCGAAGCGGGTGATTACAACGGCGCCGTCGCCGTCTACGGCGAGCTGCCGGAGAAATTCGAAACGGTGCTGAAGCCGCGCGCCGACGCCGCGGCAGAGAAGCTCCGCACGGAAAAGGAAGACAGGGAGCGGGAAGCCCGGGAGAAGGCCGAGCGGGCGGCGGCGGAGCGTGAAAAGGCGGAGGCCGCCGCGAAACAGAAGCGGGACGACCTCTGGGCGAGATTCGACGAGAAACTGCTGGCCGGAGACGTCGCGGGGGCGAAGACGCTCGTGAGAAGCGCGGCCGGAGAGGACCCCCTCCTGAAGGGCGAGCCGCTTTCCTCACTCATGAGCGAGATCGAGAAGTTCCGGGAAGCCGAGGCGAAGGCCCGGGAATCCGTGAAGGGGCTCATAGGCAAGAAGATTGTCCTGCAGACCGCGGACGGCGAGAAGAAGGGTGTCGTGCGCGCCGTGACGGCCGACGCGATAGAGATCGACGTCGAGATCAGGATGGAAAACGCCAGCGGGATGGCCCGGCAGAAGATCGCCTTCGACGAGCTCGCGGAAGAGGAGAGAGACCGGCTGATACCGAAGGTGGAACCGACTTCCGACGGCGGCCGGCTGGCGAGCGCGATCCTGGCCATGGCATCCAAGGACCTCGACGCCGCGGTAAAGGCGTTCGCGAGTATCGCCGACCATCCTCTGAAGGAGCGCTACGAGGAGAAGCTCGCCGTGCTGAGGGGGAGCGAGACGAGAACGCCGGCGGCGTCCAAGCCGACGGAGAGCACCGCCGGCGTCCGCGCGCCCACCGGTCAGCGTCCCACCGCCTACAAGGCGGTCTGGAAGAAGATGGAACCGGGGTACGTGGAACGTGACGGGAAATCCCCGGTGGAGAAGCTCAAGTGGCGGGCCGGCACTCCCGGTTTCACCTACGACAGCAAGCGCAAGTGGTGCGTCCTGTACGGCGGCGGACGAAACGACATGTGGGCCTATGACGGGGCGAAGAACGTGTGGGCGTGTCTGGAGGAGGACGTGCCGGGCGATGGGACACGCGGGCCGGACATAGCCCGGAGCGGGGGGAGCTGTCCCCTCGCGTACGACCCGGCCGGCGACTGCTACTGGACCGCCTCCGGCGGCGCCCTGTGGTCGTACGACCCGTCCTCCCATGCATGGAAGAAGCGGTCCGAGACGGGCGAGAGCATCATGGGCCTCGGATACAGCCGCAAGACCGGGCGTCTTGCCGGCATCTGCGGGAAAGGTGATATGTCGGAGGGGGCCTGCTTCGTTGACTGCCGTGCCGGAACGGTGAAGGGCGCCGGGGAGTTTCCCCTGACGAATATGGGGAGAGGTTCCTGGACATCAGCCGGCGGGCTGGGGTCGTCCGACGAGCAGGGATGCTTCCTGGTATTCAGCGGAGTGAGGAAGTTCGCGGTGCAGGACGAAGCGTGGATGTGGGACACGTCTCGCGACAAATGGTCCCCCGTCTCCACCGCGAAGGGTCCGCTTCCCCGCTCGTACGGATCCGTCATGTATCACTCGAGGCTCTGCATGTGGGTGCTTCACGGCGGCAGAGGAGGAGAGACCGGAACCAAGACGACCGGGCTGAAGGATTTGGCCGATACGTGGGTCTACGATCCGGTGAGGAAGAACTGGATGCAGGCCGCGTGCGCAAACACTCCGGACGAGGATACCCGGCCCGGCTCCTTCGTGTACGACCAGGACCGTGACAGAGGGGTGTTGTTCCAGCACGTGAAGTCGCTCGAGACGTGGACGCTCGAGCTGGTTCCCGAAGGATCCGCAGCACGTTCCGCCGCGCCGCGGGCCGCCTCCGTCACGCCGAAGCCCGCGACGTCTCCGACGCGCGCGCGCAGCTACACCGCCGCCTGGGAGAAGCGGGACGCGCAGTGGGGGGCGGGTGTGCTCGAGGGCCTGAGGAGCGCCGGCAGGGACGATCTGGTTTTCCTGTACGACACCGCCCGGAAGCTGTGCGTGATGACGCCGCTTCTCGAGGACCGCGGAAGCAGCCCCGGCAGCGTGGTGGCCTACGACGTCCGCGCGAACACGTGGACGAACATCCTGACGGCGGCGCCGGAGCTGCAGGGTCCCCTCAAGCGGGCGGGCGGCGGCAGGGCCGGCATCGCCTACGATCCCGCGGCCGACAGATATCTCATCCCCAGGGCGCACACGCTGTGGAGCTTCAGCCCGGCGACGCGGAAATGGGAAAAGCTCCTGGAGGCGGAGAAGAGCATCACGATCATAGGGTACAATCCCGGCACCCGAAGCGTAATCGAAATGGAAACCCTTCACAGATGGATGCGCAGGTTCGACCTCACCAGCGGGAAGGGTCGGAATCTGAAACCTTCCCCTTTCGTCAATCGGCACGGGGTGTCGAGCGGGTTCCTTTCCTCTCCCGGTTCCGACGGCAGGTACCTTTTCTTCGGCGGCGGGATGCCCGGCAGAATGGGGGAGCGGGTCAACACCACCTGGCTCTACGATCCCCGTACGGACGAGTACGAGGAGGTGAAGTGCGCGCAGTCGCCGCCGCCGAGAGGGTATGGGAGACTGAGCTACAACTCGAAGCTCGGAGTGTGGGTGCTCTTCGGCGGCGTGGACCCCGACAAGAAGAAGCTCTACGACATGTGGGTCTACAACGGCGCGCTGAAGACGTGGATCGAGGTGAAAAGCAGCGGCGCTGACGGCCTCCGGGGCGGGTTCGGCTACGATCCCGGCAACGACGTGCACGTCATGCTTTCGATGGCCACCTACCGTCCCGAGACGTGGGTGTGCAGGATCAGAGCGGGGAAGTAGCGCTCCGGACGAAGCAGCCGCCGCCGCTGCCGCCGCTTCCCCCTCCCCCTCCGGAATCGGGAGCATCGTCATCGGGGGTGCCATCATCCGGTACATCGTCATCGGGAATGTCGTCGTCCCGCCACTCGTCTTCGAGCTGGATGTCCCAGAAGTCCCTGCCGTCCGGTCCCTGCTCGGTTTCGTCCACGTCCCCGTCGCCGTTCGTGTCGACGTCTGCCGTGTCGAGCCCGAAGAATGTCTCGAATTCATCCACGAGACCGTCCCCGTCCGAGTCGCCCGTGCTCGCCCAGGCGTCGGCGGCCATGGGCCCTTCGATGAACTTGAATGACGGCTTCGCGATTTCTCCCACCGGCCTGACGATGACGATGTAATTGCTCTTGGATCCCTGCGCTCCACCCGCCCTGTTCCCCCCCAGGACCAGCTCGCCGGCTGCCACCGTCTTCTCGTACACCTGAAGGGGCGAGGCCTGCTTGTCCTTCACCACGACGTACTCGTCGGTGAAGGTCCAGGAGGCGTCGGCGAGCCACGAGGGAAGCACCGTGCCTCTCTTGTCGTAGCAGACGGATACGACCGCATCCCGGCCCAGGAGGAGCGTGAGATGGGTCTCTGTCGCAACATACTTGTCGTTGTTTGCCGTCCGCACCAGCACCGCTTCGTTGAGGGACTGGCTCATGTCCACGATGCGGTAGCTTCGGTCCACGTAGTAGAGAGCGTCGATCTGCGCGGCGGCGAGACTGTACGGCTTGCCGGTGGACACGCTCACGATGCTGACGAGCGCGTCGGAGACGTCTATCGTGACGGTTGCCGTGCTGCTGTCGAGCAGGCCGTCGTTCGCGACGAACGTGAAGGTGTCCATGCCCGAAAAGCCCGAGTCCGGCGTGTAGATGACGGTTCCGGCGGTCGGGTCGAAGCCGGAGAGGGATCCGTTCGCGGGGTTGGTGACGATCGTGAACGTGAGCGCGTCACCGTCCGTGTCGGCCGCATCGAGCTGGATACCCACCGCGGAATTGAAGGCCGTCGAGATGCCCTGGTCCTCGGCAACGGGGGCATCGTTCACCGGCAGAACGCTGATGGTGACTGTCGCGATGTTCGAGTCGGCCTGCCCGTCGTTCGCCAGGAAGGTGAAGGAATCGGAGCCGAAGAAGTTCAGATCCGGTTCGTAGGTGACGTCCGGAGCGGTTCCGAGGAGGATGCCGTGCGACGGCTGGCTGACGATGGCGAACGTGAGTCCATCGCCGTCGGCGTCTGTCGCCACAAGCGTGATGCCGACGGTCGTATCTTCATTCACGGTGACGCTGTCGTCATCAGCGACGGGTGGGGTATTCGCCGGGGGGTCCTCCACGGGGATGACCGTGACGGATACCCTGGCCGTATCGCTTCCGCCGTTCCCGTCGGTGATCGTGTAGGTGAAGCTGTCGGGGCCGTGGTAATCGGTGTCCGGGGTGTACGTCACGTCGGCGCCGCCGACAAGGACCGAGCCGTGCGCCGGCTGGGTCACCGATTCGATGCTCAGGGCGTCACCGTCGACGTCCGTGTCGTTGGCGAGGACGGCTATCGTAACGGCGACGTCCTCGTTGGTTGAGGCGCTGTCGTCCGCGGCGACGGGTGCGTCGTTGACGGCGGTCACGGTGACGGAGACCGTTGCCGCGGCGCTGCCGTCGCTGCCGTCGGCGACCGTGTACGTGAAGGTGTCGATGCCGTGATAGTCGGGGGTTGGGGTGTAAGTAACGGTCTCGCCGTCGGTTACGGCAGCCCCGTGCGCCGGCTGGGTGACCGATTCGATGCTCAAGCCATCGCCGTCGATGTCGGTGTCGTTGGCCAGCACCGCTATCGTGACGGCGACGTCTTCGTCCGTCGAGGCGCTGTCGTTCGCAGCGACGGGAGCGTCGTTGACCGCGCTGACCGTGATCGAGACCACGGCAACGTTGGAGTCCGCCTGGCCGTCGTTCACCTGGAACGTGAAGGAGTCGGTGCCGTTGAAGTCCGCGTTCGGGGTATAGGTGACGTCAGGCGCGGTCCCCGAAAGGGCGCCGCTGGCGGGCGAGGCCACTATCGAGTACGTCAATTCATCCCCGTCCGCGTCGGTTGCCGTCAGCGTTATCGCCTTCGCCGTATCCTCGTCCGTCGTTACGCTCTGGTCCTGCGCGACAGGTGCCTTGTTCACGTTGCTTACCGTGACGGTAACGGCGGCCGTATTGCTGCCGCCGTTACCGTCGCTTGCGGTGTAGGTGAAGCCGTCGGTGCCGTCGAATCCGGCGGCGGGGGTGTACGTGACGTCGGTGCCGTTGTTGACGACCGAGCCGTTGGCCGGCTGGGTGACGGAGGCCACGCCGAGCGTGTCACCGTCGATGTCGGTGTCGTTGGCGAGTACGGCCACGGTGACGGCGGTATCCTCGTCGGTCGACGCGCTGTCGTCCGCGGCGACGGGCACGTCGTTCACCGGGTCCACCGTGATCGAAACGGTGGCGATATTGGAGCTCGCCATGCTGTCGCTTGCCTGGAAGGTGAAGGAATCCGTCCCGTGGTAATTCGCGCTCGGGGTGTAGGTCAGGACGGGCGCCGTGCCGGAGACAACGCCCTTCGAGGGGGCGTTCACGATCGTGAAGGCGAGGGTGTCGCCGTCGGCGTCGGTGGCGACGAGGGAGATGCCGACTGCCGTGTCCTCGTCGGTCGTCACGTCCTGGTCCTGCGCGACGGGAGCGTGGTTCACGTTGGTGACGGTGACCGTGACGATCGCGGTATCCGTGCCGCCGTGTCCGTCGCTTACGGTGTAGGTGAAGCCGTCGGTGCCGTCGAAACCGTTGTCCGGCGTGTAGGTGACGTTCGTGCCGTTGTTGACCACGGCCCCGTCGGCGGGCTGAGTGACGGAGGCAACGCTCAAGCCGTCGCCGTCGATATCCGTGTCGTTCGCCAGCACGGCAATGACGATCGCCGTGTTCTCGGGGGTGGTCGCGCTGTCGTCTGCGGCGATGGGCGCGTCGTTTACGGAATCGACCGTGACCGTGACGGTGGCGGTATCCGTGCCGCCGTTACCGTCGCTCACGGTATAGTCGAACGAATCATCGCCGTGGTAGTCGGCGTCGGGCGTATACTCGACGTTCGTGCCGTTGTTGACGACCGAGCCGTGGGCCGGCTGCGTGACGGCATCAACGCTGAGCGTGTCGCCGTCGACATCCGTATCGTTCGCGAGAACATCGATCGTGACGGCCGTGTCCTCGTCGGTCGTCACGCTGTCGTCGGCGGCAATGGGTGCGTCGTTCACAACATTAACCGTGATCGAAACCACGGCCACGCTGGAATCCGCCTGGCCGTCGTTCGCCTGGAAGGTGAAGGAATCGGCGCCGCTGAAATCCGCGTTCGGGATGTAGGTCACCGCGGGGGCCGTTCCGGAAAGCGTTCCGTTTGCGGGCGAGGCTACTATCGAATACGACAATTCATCCCCGTCCGCGTCAGTCGCCGTGAGCGTTATCGGCTTGGCGATATCCTCATTGGTCGTCACGTTCTGGTCCTGGGCGACGGGGGCCTTGTTCACGTTGCTGACCGTGACGGTGACGGTCGCGGTATCGGTGCCGCCGTTGCCGTCGCTCGCGGTATAGGAGAAGCTGTCGCTGCCGTCGAAGCCGGTGTCCGGGGTGTAAGTGACGTGGGCACCATTGTTAACAACCGAGCCGTGGGCCGGCTGAGTGACGGAGGCGACGGTGAGCGCCCCGCCGTCGAT
>CAYMFW010000051.1:0-20195 GCA_964389785.1 uncultured Planctomycetota bacterium | reverse complement strand
ACAGCCATGCCAAGGTGGTCGTAGTCCATTGTTTCGATCGTGATGGCGGTGTCCTCGGGGGTCGAGGCGCTGTCGTTTGCGGCGACGGGAGCGTCGTTGACGGCAGTGACCGTTACCGTGACCGTCGCGGTATCGGTGCCGCCGTTGCCGTCGGATACGGTGTAGCCGAACGAATCGCCGCCGTTGTAGTTTGCATCGGGTGTGTACTCGACATTGGGGCCGTTTTTCACCACCGACCCATGGGTCGGCTGAGTGACCGAGGCGACGCTCAGGCCGTCGCCATCCACATCGGTATCGTTGGCGAGAACGTCGATCGTGACGGCCGAGTCCTCGGGCGTTGATGCGCTGTCGTTCGCGGCGACGGGCGCGTCATTTACGGGATTCACCGTGACCGTGACTGTTGCGGTATCAGTGCCGCCGTTTCCGTCGGACACGGTGTAGCCGAACGAATCGCCGCCGTGGTAGTCGGCATCGGGGGTGTACGTGACATCGCCGCCGTTATTGGTGACGCTGCCGTGGGTCGGCTGCGTGACGGAGGCGACGCTCAGGCCGTCGCCGTCCACATCGGTGTCGTTGGCGAGGACGTCGATCGTCACCGCCGTGTCCTCGTCGGTCGTTGCGGAGTCATCCCCGGCGACGGGAGCGTCGTTGACGGCGTTCACCGTTATCGAAACGACGGCGAAATTGGAAACATCCTCGCCGTCCGTCGCTCTGTATGTGAAGCTGTCGGGTCCGTTGAAATTCGCGGCCGGCGTGTAGGTGAGATCCGGGGCCGTGCCGGAAAGCTCGCCGCTGGAGGGTCCGGAGACGATGAAGTACGAGAGTGCGTCGTCGTTGTCGTCACTGCCGGTCAGCGTAACCGCGACGGGAATGTCTTCGTCCGTGGTCACGTCCTTATCGTCCGCGACGGGAGGTATGTTGCTCTCCTTGACCGAAATCAGCAGTTTGGGTCTCTTCGCCTCGTCCGCCTGTTCGCGGGATCCGTACGTCACGACCGCGTTCGACTGTTCGTTGAGCTTCCAAACGGCGACGGTGAGGGTAGCATCCTCATCCTTTTCCCTGTTCATGATATCAGTATATATTGCCCTCTCCACGTGGGATCCCGTATCCGGCACCGTCCAGGACCCGAGATCGTCCCATATGAAGGGCCGCGTATCATGCGTGACGGTCATCTCGTTCCAGTCATCCTCCATACCCCGGAAGAGGGTATTCTGGATGTCGCCGGCGGGCTTGCCCGTCACGAAGAGCTTCAGCGCCGCGCTCGTGACGGTTCCCGGTATCTCCGTCATATCGAAGCGTATGTATGCCCGGCGTTCCGAGGCGTCCGTGCCTCTCTCGACCTCGAGGTCCTGAGCCGCTCCGTAGTTCTCGCCCGAGTACGCGCCGTTGCGGATGTGGGCGTCTGCTTCCGTATCGAGAACGAAGTCCGCGGTTCTGCCGACGGTGACGGAAACCGCCGCGGTGTCCGTGCCGCCGTTGCCGTCGGATACGACATAGGTGAAGCTGTCCTCGCCCAGGTACCCGTAGTCCGGGCTGTATATCACGTACGTGGTGCCGCCGGACACGCTGCCGTGGGTTCCCTGGGTAACCGACTCGACGACGAGTGTGTCTCCATCCGCGTCGGTGTCGTTTTTCAGTACGTTCGTCCGCACCTCGGAGTAGCGCACCGCGAGGGCGACGTCGTCGGCGGCGACGGGTGCGTCGTTGACGGCCGTGACCGTTACCGTGACGATTGTGCTGTCTGTGCCGCCGTTGCCGTCAGATACCGTGTAGCTGAAGGAATCGCCGCCGTGGTAGTCGGCGTCGGGGGTGTACGTGACATCGCTGTCGTTATTGGTGACGCTGCCGTGGGTGGGCTGTATGACGGAGGCAACGGTGAGCTCGTCGCCATCCACATCGGTGTCGTTTGCGAGGACGTCGATCGTGACGGCGGCGTCCTCGGGCGTCGAGGCCTCGTCGTCCGCGGCGACGGGCGCATGGTTCTCGCTTGCCAGGTCCACCAGCGCCAGAGTGTGATACACGCCGGCGCCGATCTTCAAGACATTGCTCAACCCGGGCACCTCTACAGGAGAATTCCGGTTCGACGTCGAATTGTTTCCCAGCTGGCCGAAGGCATTGTATCCCCACGTGCGAACCGTGCCGTCCTCGAGCAGGGCTACGACATGCGAGCCGCCGCAGGCGATTTCCGCGACGCCGCTGATTGTCGTGATCTCGACAGGCACGGTGCAGTTGTTGTTCGTGCCGTCGCCGAATTGTCCGTAGTTGTTGGCGCCCCACGCCTTCAGCGTACCGTCGTCAAGAAGGACGGTGGTATGATTCCAGCCGCACGCTATCCGGGCCACGTCCGACAATCCGGTCACTTCCACGGGTGTGTGCCGGTCGGTGACGGTGCCGTCACCGAGCTGCCCGGAGCTGTTCGATCCCCACATCCTGACGGTGCCGTCCGCCAGCAGCGCTGCGCTGTGGTACCTGCCCGCCGATACCGAGACGACGTTGCTCAGTCCGGACACGGTGACGGGCGCGCTGCGGCTGTCCGTGGTGCCATCCCCAAGCTGTCCGTAATGATTGCGGCCCCAGGTTCGCACGGTTCCGTCGGCAAGAAGCGCAATCGAGTGATTGCCGCCTGCGGCGACCTGCACGACCCCATCGAGGCCGGGAACGGAAACGGGGCGATGGCGGTCGATGGTGGTGCCGTCACCGAGCTGTCCGAAGCCATTGTTACCCCATGACTTAACGGTGCCGTCGGAGAGAAGCGCAATCGTATGCAGACCACCGCCCGCGACCGCCGAAACACCCGAGATATCCGGGACTCTGAATGGCCTCCATCGGATGCTCGTGGTGCCGTCTCCCAGTTGACCGGAGTTGTTGCGTCCCCAGGAATAGAGGGCGCCGTCCGGGCGGATGGCCAGAGTGTGTCCATGTCCGGCGGCGAGTGCGACGCGGTCGCGAGGACCCAGAACGAACTGCGGCGTGTGACGCTCGACGTTGGTCCCGTCACCAAGGTCCCCGTACTGGTTCTCCCCCCATGCCCTCATGGGAAAACTGAGTGCGACCTCGATCGAAACGGTCGCCGTATTACTGTCCGCGGAGCCGTCGTTGACCTTGAAGGTGAAGGAATCGCTGCCTTCGAATGCGTCGTCAGGCGTGTAGGAGAACGAGCTGTCACCGTTGTCGCTGGAAAGGGTTCCGTGTACAGGGTAGGACACGACCATGTAAGTCAGCGGATCTCCGTCCGGATCCGAGGCGTCTACCGTGAAATCGGCCCGCTGGTCGACCACCGTGTAAATCTCCGCATCTATCGCGGAAGGCTGGTCGTTGGCGGGCGCGACGTCGATGGTCACCGTCGCGGAGCAGGACCCGCCCCAACCGTCGCGCACGGTGTAGTTGAAACTGTCCTGGCCACTGAAATCCGCATCCGGTGTGTACTCCACATCGGCGACGTTGTTCGTGACGGAGCCGTGTGCCGGCTGAGTAACGGAGTCCACTTCGAGAGCGTCTCCGTCGGGATCGCTGTCGTTGGCCAGAACGTCGATGGTGACAGGCGTGTCCTCCGGTGTCGAAATGCCGTCATTCTGTGCAATCGGCGGCTGGTTCGGGCGGTAGACCGTGACGGTAACGAGTCCGGAATCGGTCCCGCCGTTTCCATCGGCAAGAACGTATGAGAACGTGTCCGTGCCGAGGAAATCGGTGTCAGGCGTATAGGTGACATCCCCTCCGTTGTTCACGGCGGCGCCATGCGCCGGTTGGGTTACGGACTCAACCGTCAGCGGGTCCCCGTTCGGGTCGGAGTCATTCGCAAGGACGTCTACGACCACGGCCGTGTTCCGAGGCGTATCCACGCCGTCGTCGGCGGCCACCGGGGGCTGGTTCTCGCCGACTACCGTGACGGTGACCGTGGCGGTATTGGAATCCGCCCTGCCGTCGTGCGCGATGAAGGTGAACGCGTCCGTGCCGAGGAACCCGGTATCGGGCGTGTACGTGACGGCGGGAGGGGCCCCCTCCAGGAAGCCGTGGGCGGGGCCTCCGGTGATGCTGTACGTCAGCGCGTCCCCGTCCGCGTCAGTGGCCCCGAGTGTTATGGATACGACGGTGTCCATATCAGTTTCCACGCTCTGGTCCTCGGCAACCGGCGGAGTATTATTCGGGTCCCATTCGGCCAGCGTGGAGATCTCCACCTGGGAGAGGGCCCGAGCGTATATGCGCACGTCGTCGATAGCATTGCTGAAGCGCTGGCCGTTAGTCTGGTAGTTGCCCAAAGCGTAGACATCCGACTCGGACTTGCGGTCGGATGTTCCCGCGAGCACACCGTCCAAATAGAATCTCGTCGTCGTACCCGAACCCACGGCAGCGATATGATGCCAGCCGGCGGACAGCCCGGACAAGTTGTACCCGCACCCCCGGAAATCTCCGTTGCCGTTGGCGTACGTGCCGAGATTCAGACTCGAGTCGGTGATTATCTGGTGGTCGGCGCTGCTTCCTCTCGTGAGTGTGTGCCAGGTGCCCGTGGCCGGCAGAGGCGCCGGGAACCAGGCGGCAATGGTCCATTCGGAGCCGAGATCCACCGGTGTGTTGACCAGGATCTTGTCGCTGCTGCCGTTGAGTCCGAATGCGCCGTCGATCTTCCCCGTGGTCCAGGTTCCTCCGGAGACCGTTCCGTCGTTTCCATTTCCGGTCGCGTCCGCCGCGGTGGTGCCGGCGCTCTCGTCCAGCTTCCAGTGCGCGAGGAGACTCGGGTCCACATCCATGATCGAGAGGGTGACGACGGCCGTGCCGACGCCGCCGTTTCCGTCGCCGGCCGAGAAGGAGAAGCGGTCCGATCCGATGAAGCCGGTGTCCGGCGTATAGGTGACGACGGGCGGTGTTCCTGCGAGGTCGCCGTGAGCGGGCTGCCCGAGAATGGCATAGGTCAGGGTGTCTCCGTTGGCATCCGCCGCGGCGAGCACGATGGACGCCGCTTCATCCACGGATACCCGTACGAACTGGTCGAACGCCACCGGTGGAGTATTGCCGGGCACCGTATCGGCGAGCACCTGGATCTGGACGGCCGTGAGCGGCCGTGTGTAGATCCGAACGTCGTCCACCGCGTCGGCGAATCGCTGTCCGCCGCCCTGATAGTTGCCCAGAGCATACACGTCCGTCTCGGATTTCCTGTCGCTGGTGCCGGCGAGGCCGCCGTCCATATAGAAGCGTGTGGTCGATCCCTCGCCGACCGCGGCCACATGATGCCAGCCGTCCGTAAGCGCGGAGAGATTGTATCCACAGCTGCGGAAACCGCCTCGCACATTGGTGCCTAGATTCAGGTTGCCGTCGGCGATAATCTGGTGGTCCTCGTTCGACCCCCTCGTCAGCGTGTGCCAGGTGCCGGTGGCGGGGAGGGGAGCGAGGAACCACGCGCTGACGGTCCAGCCGTCCTGCAGGTCCACGGGCGGGTCGACCTTCACGAAGTCGTTCGCACCGGAAGTGCTGAGCGCACCGCCGAACCTGCCCGTTGTCCAGGAGGCGCTCCCATTGAGGATCCCGTGCCGGCCGTTTCCGGAGGAATCGACGGCTTCCGTTCCGTTCACCCCGTCGAGCCGCCAGTATGCGGCGAGATCCGGTTCGAGGGTAACCACGAACGTGACCGTGGCGGGGTCGCTGTAGAGTTCTCCGTCGAATGCTCTGAAGCTGAGGGTGTCCTTGCCGACGAGACCGGTATAGGGCGTATAGGTCAGCGCCGGCGGGGTTCCGCTCAGGCTGCCGCTCACCGGCGCCTGTTCGATGAGGTAAGAAAGCTCGTCACCCTCCGCATCCGTCGCCACGAGCGCAAACTCAACCGGCACGTCCTTGATCGTCGCAATGGTCCGATCCTCGGCGACCGGACGGACGTTGTCCGCGTCCGGATTGGCCAGACCGAGAACCTCTCCGGGGCTCAGGGCCCGGTTGTAGACGCGCACCTCGTCCATCAGGCCGGAGAAGCTCTCCGACGAACTGCCCGGGTTCGAGTAATTCGTGCCGATGAAGAGGTCCCCGTCCTTTATTTCGATGAAGCCGGTCGCCGCCTTGCCGCCGACCTTCGTGCCGTCGCAGTAGACCCGCATCTCCACTCCGTCGTAGACGGCGGCGACGTGTACCCACTGGCCGGTGGGCGGCTCGGAGACCTTCATCTCGGTCGACCCGGTCCCGAGAAGACGAAGGGCAAAGGCGAGCGTGCCGTCGCTGTCGGTGAAACGGTATTGTCCGTCGCCCCTCTTGCTGATTATACGGCGATTGCCGCTCCAGGTGTCCGCGTTCACCCAGGCCGAAAGCGTGACGGCCAGCGTCGGATTCAGCGCGGTGTGGTCCGGCACTCTCACGTACCCGGTGCCGTCCAGATAGAGACAGCCGCCGACGCGTCCGGCGGCCGTCCAGGTGCCTCCGTATACGTCGCCGTGGTTGTCCAGTCCGGAAATGTCGGATGCGATGCTCCCCGCCTTCTCGTCGAAGGTCCAGTATCCGACGAGGCCCTGCGGGCGGGCGTCTCCTGCGGAAACGCATATCGACACGGTGGCGGTGCTGCTGTCCGCCACGCCATCGTTCGCCCTGAAGGTGAAATTATCGACGCCGACGAAACCGGTATCGGGCTGGTACGTCAGTAACGGCGGGATCCCGCTCAAAACGCCGTGGGAGGGCGCATCGACCACCGAGTAGGTCAGGGGGTCGCCGTTGAAGTCCGTCGCGGACAGAACGATCTCCGTGGGCGTATCCTTCCTGGTCGTCACGTGCTGGCCGTGTGCGTCCGGGGGCACGTTGTCCCAGTCGGGGTTGACGAGCGTCAGAATCTCTCCCGCGCTCAAGGCGCGGTTGTAGATGCGCACCTCATCCATCACGCCATTGAAGGAGTCGTTTTCGGACGTCGATTCGTTCGCCGCCCCGAGGAACAGGTCTCTCGTGCTGGAGGGGATCCAGCCGTCGTCCGACCGGCTTCCGACGAGCGTGCCGTCGCAGTAGATCCGCATCTCGGAGCCGTCGTAGACGGCCGCGACGTGTACCCATTTGTCTATCGCCGGATCCGGAGCGGCGGCCTCGCCCACGCGATAGAGGGTGAAGGCCAGCTCGCCGTCGAGGTCCGTCAGGCGATACTGATTGCCGTCCGACTTGCTGACTATTCTCCTGCTTCCGCCGTCCCATGTTTCCGCCTTGATCCAGGCAGCGATCGTCAGCTGAGCCCTGCAGTTCAGACTGGCATGGTCGGATATCCTCACATACCCGGTGCCGTCGAAATGCAGGCCTCCTCCCTGCTTGCCGGCGGCCCACGTTCCGTTCACGATCGATCCGTGATTGCCCCGTTCGGAGAAATCGTGGGCCGTTGTCCCGCTTCCCTCGTCGAACGACCAGTATCCGACCAGGGCCGATTCCCTGTACAGGGATATCCAGACGGTGGCGATGCCGCTGTCTGCCTGGCCGTCGTTGACCTTGAACGTGAGCAGATCCGTTCCGGCGAAGCCCTGGTCGGGAGTGTACGTGAGCTCCGGAGGGGTGCCGGAGAGTGTCCCGTGAGCAGGCTGCTGCACGACCGTGTACGTGAGAGCGTCCCCTTCCGCGTCGGTCCCTTCGAGCGTGATCGTACAGGAGGTGCCGGCTTCGAGCCGGACGAAGGAATCCACGGCCTTCGGGTCGTCATTGACGGGCGTCACCGTTATCGAAACGAGTGCAGGATCGCTGTCTTCAAAGCTGTCGTTCGCCACGAATGAGAATGAATCTTCGCCGTAGAAGTCCCCGCTCGGGGCATAGGTGAGGTCGGGGGCAGTTCCCGTCAGAGTCCCGTACCGGGGCCCGGAGACCGTTCGGTAGGTGAGCACTTCTCCGTCGCCGTCGGTCGCGGTCAGCGTTATCGCTGCGGTTCCGTCTTCCTCCATCTGAATCGACTGGCTGTCGGCCACCGGGCGCGCATTGCCCCATTGCGGGACCGCCAGTTCCTGGATCTCCGTCTGCGTGAGGGGGCGGTTGTATATCCGGGCCTCGTCGATCATCCCCCTGAAGAAGTCGTAGGAGGTGGAATGGGATCCGATGAACAGATCGTTGGTCATCTCGTGTATCTGTCCCGATACGGACCGTTGATCGCACTTGACACCGTCGAGATACGCGACGACCTTGCTGCCGTCGTACACGGCCGCGATGTGGTGCCATTGCCACGGACCGAAGGGGGAGGTCTTCGGATCGGCGGAGGTGTCTTCCGTTCTGATCTGGAAGCCCGCGCAGCCGTCCTTCACGTACAGGGAATACTGCCAGTACGTGCCCTTGTCCACTATCCTGCGGTAGCTGCTTATGGATTCCTCGGTGTTCACCCATGCGGCCACGGTGACCGCTTCTTCCGGATTGAGACCGGGATGGTCGGGCACCTGCACATAGGAATTGCCGGCGAATCGCAGGGCGCCGCCGATGCATCCCTTCACGCGCTCCGCGTTCACGATGTTTCCGTGGGCCCCGTACCCGGACCCGTCCAGGGCCGTCGATCCGGAACCCTCGTCGAACGACCAGTAGCCCACCAGCCCGTCCGCGGGGGACACCCAGATCGATACCACTGCCGGATCACTCGCCGCCGTGCCGTCGTGAGCCGTAAAGGAGAAGCTGTCGCCTCCGACGAAACCGGCATTCGGTGTGTAGACCAGGTCGGGAGCGGTCCCGCTCAGGATTCCGCTCGAGGGCGGGGTCGTCACCTGGTAGGTCAGCGCATCGCCGTCGACGTCCGACGCGGCAAGGAGTATCTCCACCGGGGTGTCTTCCACGGTCTCGACGCTCTGGTCCCGGGCTACCGGAGGTATGTTCTCGGCTTCAGGATCCGCCAGGCGCATGACCTCCCCCCTGTCCAGCGCGCGGTCGTAGATGCGGACGTCGTCCATATCACCTCTGAAGAAATCTCCTTCCGGCGCGGAGCTTGATTTCGTCCCTATGCAGAGGTCCTTGGCATAGGTACGCAGCGTTCCGCTGGCCGTCACCTTTCCCATCTCCACGCCGTCGAAGTAGACGCGCATTTCCGAACCGTCATAGACCGCCGCCACGTGGCACCACTGGCCGATGGGGGGATCTTCCACCTTGACCTCGGTGTTCCCCACGCCTTCCACATACACGTTGAAGTTCATCGTGTTGTTGCTGTCGGTCAGCATGTACTGGCTGTCCGCACCCTTGTCGAGAATCCGGCGGTTTCCCCCGTCCCAGGTTTCGGCCTTCACCCAGGCGGTGATGCTGATCTGTTCTGTGGGGTTCAAGCTCTTGCTGTCGGGGATCTGGACGTGAGCGGTGCCGTCGAAATGGAGCCCGCCGCCCAGACGCCCGGCGGTCCATGCAGCGTTGATTACCGTTCCGTTGTTATTCTTGCCGGACGAATCGTAGGCGCGGTTGCCGGTACCTTCGTCGAAGGTCCAGTGCGCGACCAGCCCGCTCTCTTCCACGTGTTCCCTTACGTACATGCTGACCGTGGCGACATTGCTGTCCGCATGTCCGTCGTTGGCCCTGAACCGGAGGGTGTCGGCGCCGACGAAATCCGCATCCGGCACATACGTGAGGGTGGGAGGGGTTCCCGACAGGACGCCGTTGACCGGCTGGTCGACGACGGAATACGTCAGGACGTCACCGTCGGCGTCGACCGCGAACAGATCGATCCGGACCGGGACGTTCTTCACGGTTGCCACGGACTGCTCCAGCGCGGAGGGCGCATCATTGATCGGCGCGACTTGGATCACGACGGTTGCGGCATTACTGTTGCTCTCGCCGTCACTCGCCGCGAACTCGAAGGAGTCGATCCAGCAGAAGTCCGCCGCCGGCGTGTACGTCAGATCGGGAGCGGTACCGGAAACCGTTCCGTGAGACGGCTGCGTGAGCAGTTCAAACGTAAGCGGATCGTTTTCAGGATCCTGCGCGGTGAGCGTCACCGATACCGGCGTGTCCTCGTCCGTCGTCACGAATTGATCGTCGGCGATAGGCCTCTTCGAAACCTGCGACATCACGCACCACTCGAGGTTCCCGTTGCCGTGCACTCCGTAGGCGATCTCGCCGCCGCGGGAGAATCGTACCCTCTCGATGTCCCTCTCGGTCGTGTAGTTCAGGAGAAGGTTGTGAGTGGCCGCGTCGAAAAGCCGTATCGCGCGCTGGCTGCCGCCCAGGAAGTACGTCCCGTCCGGCCGGAAGTCGGCCGAAGCCGGGTCTGCCTCCATGGGCCATTCCCCGAAGACGGTGTAGAGGTCATCCGTACTGTAATCGAATATCGTCAGGCCCTGCCCGTTTCCTTCCCTGCACGGGAACGCAACGTGGTCCCCGTCCGCCGACACCGCAAGTTCTTTGCCGTCGTACCCCGCGACGCGCTTCTGCAGGTAGGTCAGCGTCAGTGTGGCGGGGTCGAAGGCGAACTTGTACATCCTGCTTCCCGCGTTGTCCGAGAGAGTGCCGGAGATGAGCTGGTTGCCCGGCCAGTCGTACGCGAGGAACGGGCCGTAATCCCATCCCATCGTCTTCACGACCGTGTCCGAGAAGCCGTCCACGATGCTGAGGATGCCCCAGGAGGATGAGACGAAAACCAGCCCGTCCGGCCCTGCGGCCAGGTTGGCGGGTCTGCCATCCAGCTTTATGCGGCTGTGGGTTCCGGTGTTGAGGTCGATCTTCTCGAGGTACGTGGCGGTCTCGAACGGTGCGACGTACAGCATTCCCGTGGCAAAATCCAGTTCCAGCTCTCCCGGGGACATATCGAGCTGGAAGCTGGCGTTCACCCTGCCGGAGGATACGTCCAGCAGCAGGATGCGGTTGCTCACCGTGTCGCCCACCAGAACCTCGCCGCTGCAGAGGGGCACGATGTCCGGACAGGGCTGGAGGGTGAGGAAGCCGGAGGTCTGGAGACCGGTCGTGTCATCCGTCGTACCCGTGTAATCGACCGGCCGCGGCTGCGCGGGGTCTTCCCAGGGATCGAGGACCATCCAGGTGAGCAGGCCTTCCGTTTTCAGGCCGTACGCGATTCTGCTCCCTCTGGAAAACCGGCATCTCCTTCCACCCGTATTGCCCGGGTTGTCCTCCTGGATCAGCACGTGGGTCTTCACGTCGAACACGTGAAGAGCGTACCCACCTGTGACCACCACGTACCTGCCGTCCAGGCTGAAATCCACGGAGCACGCTCGGTCGCTGTTCCAGGCTCCGAAGACGGTATAGATGTCCTCAGTGGAGAGATCATGGGCGCCGTAGTACGGGGGGCCGTTTGCCCGTCCCGTGGAGTAGACCGCGTGGACGCCGTCGTGCGAGACGGTCATCTCCTGTCCGGTGCAGCCCCCGAAGCGCTCCTGCTTGACCTGCAGGGAGAGAGTCGCCGGGTCGAATTCCGATCTCCAGAACCAGACGAAGTATCCGTTCTCCATGCCGGAGAAGAGCCGGTCACCCGAATGGTCGTACGCGATGAGAGTGCCGTAACTCCAGCCCATGCTCTTCTCAACGGTTTCCGCGGGGCCGTTCACGATGACCAGCTTGTCGTCGAGCGTGGCGAACACGAGGCCGTCGGGACCCATGGTTACGTGGTGCGCGGGAGCCTCGAGAGGAATCGAGCTCTGGGCACCGGTGTTGAGGTCGATCTTGTGGAGAAAGGTGGCGGGACGCTGGGTCGCGTAGAGGAAGCCGCGTTCCCAGTCGAGCGTGAGGTACCCGGGAGAAGCCGGGAGTTGGAAGCTCACCTCCTCGGCCTGCGTGGCGCAGTTCATGACCACGATGCGGTTCGTGGACCTGTCCTCGATGAGGACCCTCCCGCTGGACAGCGGGATGAGGTCCCAGCAGGCGGCAATGGGGAGGGCGCCGAGAGCCGGCATGCCCGAGAGGTAATCGGTCGTGGCTGCATAGTCCACCGGCCCGGGGTGGACGGCCGGCGGGTCGGGAGGGTCGACCAACATCCAGGTGAGATAGCCGTCTTCGTGGATCGCGTACACGAACTTGCCGCCGCGGGAGAACCGGACCCTGTCGACAAAATGGGGAGTGGTCACGTGCTGCAGAAGGACATGCGTGTCGGCGGTGTAGAGGCGGAAGTTGTCGTTCCCGTCGGCGCCGGCCAACAGGTCTCCGGTGGGGCAGAAGTCGACCGAACCTCCGGCCGACTCCCATTCGCCGTAGATGACGTCGACGTCCGCGAGCGAGAAATCGTACCTTCCGTACGCGATGCGTTCGAAATCCGGAGAAATCGCCATGTCATCGTCGCCGACGATATCTCTCTCCTGCAGCAGAGAGAGGGTGCAGGTCTCCTCGTCGAAGGCGTACCTGTCGATGCGGTAGGTGCCACCTCCTATGAGCTGATCTCTCGACAGATCGTAGATGGGAAAGTGGTAGCTCCATTCCACGGTGTTGCGCACCGTCTCCGCTGTCCCGTCGACGATCGCGAGGGTGATCGGCTCCCCGTCGGCCGACATCTTGACGAAGACGAACCCGTTGTTGCCGGTGGTGACCTCGTGCGAGCTGTAGGGGAGATGTATCAGGCTCTGATCCCCCGTTGAAAGATCGATCTTCGCCAGGAACGTGGCGGGATAGAGCGTGACGTACAGGAACCCGTTCTGCCCGTCGAGCGCCATCCTCCTGGGGGCGGCCGTGAGCTGGAAGCTCACCTCTTCTTGCTGCGCCCCGCAGTTGTAGAGGACCACCCTGTTCCGCGACGTGTCCGCAAGGAGCACCTTCCCGCTGTACAGGGGGATTATGTCCGCACACGTCTGTATCTCGACGGAGCCGATCTGCGGCACGCCTGCGGTGTCGTCCCCGGTGCCCTGGTAGGCGACGGGTCCCGGGACGGCGGGACTCCCCTGCGGAGGATCGACCAGAATACGATACAGCGTGCCCTGCGGGCCGCCGGCGTACAGGATCCTGCCTCCCCGCGAGAAGCGCACTCGCATAGACGCGCTGTAGTATATGTCGTACCGTTCCAGGCTGACGTGGGTTGCCGCGTCCAATATCCGGAGAGTGCCCCTGTAGTACGCGGCGAGGTAGGCGTCGTCCGGGCTGAAGTCGATCGTGGTCGGATTCATGTCCGGTCCCCAGGCGCCGAGTATCGTGTCCAGGTCGTCGGGAGCGAAATCATACCTGGAATAGGGCAGGTGTCGGCCGTCGGAAGACACCGCGATTTCCACCTGGCCGGACGAGATGTCCCGTTCCTGGAGGAGCGTGAGGGTGAGTGAGGAGGAATCGAATCCCCATCTCGTCACGTGGCCTCCGTAAGCCGCGATCAGCTCGTTGCGGACGTGGTTGTAGACGAGACTGGGTCCGGAGTCCCACTCGATAGTCTTCTCGACGCTTCCCGCCGGTCCGTTGATGAGCGCCATCGTGCCGTCGGAAAGCGCCGCGAAGAGGATGCCGTCGGGCCCGACGGCTATTCCTTCGGGGGTCGCCGGGAGCCAGATCAATTCCTGCGTGCCCGTGTTGAGGTCGATCCTGACGAGAGAATTGCCCGGCGGCTGCGTGACGTAGAGGAGACCGTTCACGTCGTCCAGCTCCATGTCTCCCGGAACCGAGGCCGTCTGGAAGGTGACTTCCTCCTGCATCGTCACGGTGTTCAGCAGGACCACGCGGTTGGTCGCCCCATCCGCATAGAGGAGCTTGCCGTTGCAGAGAGGGACGATATCCCGGCACTGTCCTATGTCGAGACAGACGTAGGATTCCATGCCGGTGACGTCGTCGGTGACGGATGCGTAGTCGACCGGGCCGGGATGGGGCTCCTGTTCGGGCGGAGTCTGCAGGAACGTCCAGTAGAGGTAGCCGTCCGCGTTGCCCGCGTAGAGGATCTCTCCGCCCCTGGAGAACCCGCCGAAATCGGTGTCGAAACCCGCGTTGAAATACTCTATCGGCAGGTGGGTCTGCACGTCGAAGACCTTCATCTCTCCGCCCCACCACTTCCCGGCCGCGATACGATTCCCCTCGGGGCTGAACGAGCACCAGCGTGAGTCGTAATCCCACGAACCGTTGACCTTGCTCATGTCGTCCGCATTCACGTCATAGGAGGACAACGCAAGGCGATCCGCGTTCGGAGAGATTTCGAAGTCCGCATACTCTCCGGACTCCCTTTCCTGCTCGTACGTGAGGCTCAGATCGCCGGGGTCGAAAGCGAATCGCCTCAACCACCCCTCGTGGCTTCCGGATTGAAAAGAGAAGAGATGGTTCTTTGGTGTGTTGAAGTCCAACTTGGTCCCGTAATCCCACGGGGTCACCTTCTCGGCCGTGTCGCCCGTGGCCCGTATCATGGCCAGGCGGGTTTCCGAGAGCGGACCGTTCTCGAGGGCCGCGAACGTGATGCCGGCCGTGCCGGCCGCGAGCCCCTTCACGGCCGCGAACAGCTCAAGAGTATCCTGGCTGCCCGAGGTGAGGTCTATTCTCGTGACGAATGTCGCGGGGTCGTGAGCCACGTACAGCAGGCCGTTCTGCGCGTCCAGTTCCATGTCCGTCGGGCGCGCGGCGAGCTGGAAGCTCGTCCCGGTCCGGCCGGTGACCACGTCGAACACGGTCACCCGGTTGGTCTCCCGGTCCGCCAGCAGGATCTTCCCGCTGCACAGAGGGATCATGTCCCCGAACTGTCCGACGAACACCGAGCCCGTCTTCGGGACCTCGGAGAGGTCGTCCACCGTACCGGAATAATCCACCGGATCCGGATCGGCCGGGGCGAGCTGCCCGGGCTGGACGAGGAACCAGTATAACTCGCCGTATCTGTGCAGCGCGTAGGCCAGCTTTCCGCCGCGGGAGAACCTCACCTGTCTGAAGTCGCGGCTGCCGTTCAGCCGTTCGCGCTGAACCGGCACGTGGGTCGCCGTGTCGATTATGGTCAGGCTGTTGCCCTCCGTTGCCCCCACGTACTTCCCGTCCCGGCTGAAGTCGGCTCCTCCGGCGACGCGCTGGATGCTGCCGTCCTTCTCTCCCAGCCACCGGCCGAACACCACGTCCAGGTTTCCGGGGGATATGTCGTGGCCGGCGACGGCGGAGCGCTTCCCGTCGGGGGAGATCACCAAGTTCGTGTCGTTGTAGCGGATCATCCACTCCTGCTGAAGGGTGAACGAGGCCGCCTGGGAATCGTAGGATGACCTGCTGAGATAGGTTCTTCCCTCCACGAACGAGCTCCTGAACTCGCCCGCGGACAGGAGGTTGGCTCCGAGCGGGTCGTATGCCAGAACGGCGCCGTGGTTCCACGTCGTCGTGTTGACGATCGTTTCGGTCGGGCCGTCCACCACGCTTATCGCGGCGGTGCCGTCCTCGAGCCATCTCCAGTCGTCCGCCGTCGAGACGAAGATCCTTCCGTCCGAGGCGGGGGCCAGATCGACCGTGGCGGCGGGCGTCCGGATATAGGTCCGGTCTCCGGTGTTGAGGTCGATCTTCGCCAGTGACGTGGCGGGGAAGAGCGCGACATAAAGGAAGCCGTTCTCCTCGTCCAGTTCCATGTCGCCGGGAGATGCGGTGAGGGGGAAGCTCGCCTCCTCGGAACCGGACAAGACGTTCACGAGAACGATCCGGTTGTCGGTCCTGTCTCCGAAGAGAACCTTTCCGCTGCAGAGCGGGATGAAGTCCTGGAATTCCTTCTCGCTGATGAGCGCGGACCCGGAGGAAGCCATGCCGGAGGTGTCGTCCTCGGCCGAGACGTAGTCGACGGGCCGCGGGTCGGGCGGCGGCACATCGCGAGGGGTGACAGCCGTCCAGTAGAGCACGCCCTGCTGGTCCAGCGCGTAGATCGTCTTCGCACTCCTTGACAGTCTCGGCTTTATCAGCTGGCTGGCCGGCAGGGCCTCTCTCTGGAGGCGTACGTGCGTTCGGGCGTCGTACACGCAGGCGTGCTCCCGGTCGGCGACGGCGACGAGAGACGAATCGAGACTGAACTCCCCGAAATACTTGAATTGACCGATATCCCACTCGCCGAAGACGTTCGTCAGGTCCTGGGCGCTGATGTCCCTCACCGAGTACCCCAGCTGGGAACCGTAGTCCCTGAGGCACTCGAAGGCGACGTGCTCTCCGTCCGGAGAGACCTCGATTTCAAGGCCGTAGGTCCCCATCCTCCTCTCCTCCTGGAACGTCAGCTCCAGTGTCGCCGGGTCGAAGGTGAACCGGTTCAGGCGGCAGTCGCTTCCGTACCGGGAAGAGAAGAGCTGATCCCCGACACGGTCGTAGGCCAGCATATGGCCGTGGTCCCACCGGTCGGTCCGGAGGACCAGTCCCCTGTGACCGTTGACGACGGCGAGCTTGTCGGTAAGCGTCTTCGTTATCATGCTGGCAAAGAGAATGCCGCCGTTTCCCACGGCGATCTCCATCGGGTCGCCTTCCAGCGGGATCAGCGTACGCTCGCCGCTGAACATGTCTATTCTGAGGACGCCCGCTATGGATTCCATCGTCACGAAGAGCATGCCCTGGGGCGCGTCGAGCACGAATTGCACGGGGGCGGCATCGAGCTGACATCTCAGCCCGATTGCGCCGGTTTCTATATGCGACAGCACGATATAATTCGTGGAGCGATCGGCGAGGATCACCCATCCGTCGCACAGGGGGATCATGTCGTGTATCTCACCGAGCGCGGCACTGCCCGGGGACTCGAGAGTCCCGACGGTGTCTTCGGTGCAGACCAGTCCGACGGGGGTGAGAAGCAGTGCCCGGGTCGTTTCCTCCTTCGATCCGAAGCAGGCAATCTGTCCCGCTCTGTTTAGGTCGTGCGCTTCGAGCAGGACCAGGCCCGGGTCGGGCAGGGCCAGGTTGTTGAGATCAGTCATCTGCCCGTCTCTCCAGAGGAAGGCCCGGCGCGCCCCGCTGGAATCCGTCGAGTAACCGACCACCTCGCCGGCCTCGCTCACCCCGAAGGCCCTGCTTTCCGAGCCGCCCAGCGTCCCCAGGTCCGTCATGACGCCGTTCTCCCAGATGAACGCGTGCGTCTCGCCCCCGGCCGTCGTGGAACTGCCGACCACCCGACCCGGGCCGTTCATGTCGCGCGCTTCGCTCCAGGAGCCGCCGAGGGTCCCGAGGTCGGCCATGGTTCCGTTCTGCCACAGGAACGCGTGCGTTTCCCCGGTGTCCGTCGCGGCGCACCCCACCACCTGAGCGAACGAGTTGATTCCGAAGCCCTTGCTCTCCTGTCCTCCCAGCGTCTGGAGATCGGTCAGGACACCGTTCCTACATATGAATGCCCGGTTGACCCCGGCGGCGTTCTCGGCGAAGCCGACTATCTGACCGGAGCTGTTCACCGCGTGGGCCTCGCTGTTGGCGCCTCCGAAGGTGCCGAGATCATTCATTTCGCCGTTTGCCCACAGGAAGGCGCGCACCTCACCGGCGGCGGTTTCCGAGGATCCGACCACCTGGCCGGCCTCGTTTATGTCACGGGCCCGGCTCGACGGGCCCCCCAGTGTGCCGAGGTCGGTTGTTTCGTCCGGGCCGGCGAGAAACGCATGCCTGTCTTCTCCGGAAAAGACGCCTTCTCCAACCAGCCTGGAACGGTCGTTGAGGCCGTAGGCGCAGCTCTCCGATCCGTCGGTGGGCGAAGAATATATCACTCGGAAACTGGAACTGAAGCGATCAATGACCACGATGGTCACCTCAGCGGTCATCGTCCGGCCCGCTCCGTCCCCGACCGTGTACGTGAAGCTTGTTCTTCCGACGAAGCCGGCCGGCGGAGTGTAGGAGAAGATTCCGTTCCCGTTGTCGACCAGCGTTCCGACGGCGGGCTCGGTATGGCTCTCTATCGAAACCTGGTCCCTGTCGTTGGCCAGCACGTCGATCGAAACCGGCATGTCGACCGGGATCATCACCACGTCGTCATGGGCCAGGGGCTGCGGGGCGAGATGGAAATCGACTTCCGTCGCGTCAGGAGGCAAGACCGCCTCCCGGGGTTCGGAATCGATGTACCACTGTTTCGCGGCCTTCAGGGTCAGGGCACCCGGCCGGCCGAAGACGAAACCGGCGGAATAGGACCCGTCGGCCGACGAAAGGACCTCTCCGTCGAACGATCCCGAATACCGGACCGACGCCCCGGCGAGAGGTTCCGCCTTCTCCGCATCGTAGACCACTCCGCTGACCACGGCCGTGGTGAACGCGAAGTCAACGTCGGTACTGTCGGGTGGCGCGGTGACCTGGATGGGAAGGGTCGGGAGAAATCCCTGCTTCTTCGCGAGGAGCGAATAGTCTCCCGGAAGGCCGACGGTGACCGAGTAGGTTCCGTCGGCGGCGGAATCGACGGAGCCGGACACCGGGCCTTCGTACGTCACCGTGGCTCCCTCTAGGGGGGCGCCGTCGAGGGTGACCGTGCCGGCGATGGTCTTCGACGTGTATACGATGACCGTGAATTCGTCCGTCCACGTACCGCTCGCGTCGTCGTGTATCGTGAGGGTAAGTGGAATCTCGTGGGGGGTCGAGACATCCGGGGAGATTTCAACGATATACTGCGGAGTTCCCGGTTTCTGCGACCGGCCGGGGACATCGCCGAACGCCGCCGTATCCTGCGTAACGGTCGCGGAGCCGTCCGCGTCGGAAAGCGCCAGGGCCGCGCTGACTCCGGAAGCTCCCTGCATACCCCTGTTACGCAGCGTGACCGTTATCCCTATGGTCTCGCCGGGATTCACGAGCCCGTCGTCGTTGCCGGAGGTCCCTCCGGACGAATCGTCGTCAAGGACGCTCTCTTCATAGGCAAGCAGGGGCGCTTCGGAGATTATCAGCGCCCTGTGCACGTTGAGGCGCCCGCCGGATTTCACCTTGTCCGACAGAGCCGGCACCGGGTCGGCCCCGTTCAGGATTCCCGCCTTGATCTGGGTAGCAGTGAAAGAGGGCTCCCACGCCTTGAACAAGGCGCAGGCCCCCGCGACGTGCGGTGTAGCCATGGAGGTGCCGTTGTAGGACTGGTAGCCGCCGCCGACGACCGAGCTGACGATGTCGACTCCGGGCGCGGCGATATCGACGCTGTTGACTCCCCAGGAGGAGAAGTAGGCGAGCTCGTCGTTGTGATCGGTGGCCGCCACCGCAATGATGTTCTCGCAGTCGTAGGAACTCGGGTAGTGGGGCGAGACGTCGTTGTCCACCGAGGAATTTCCCGCCGCCGCGACGAAGAGGATTCCGTTCGCGTCGGCGTCGGCAATCGCGTCCTCCAATACGTACGAGTAGCCTCCACCTCCCCAGGAATTGGACGTGAGGATCACCCCGATGTCGGTGCCGTAGTACACCGCCTGGACCGCGTCCGACGTGTACCCGTAGCCGTCTGCCGACAGGAATTTCAGGGGCACCAGGGAGACCTCCCAGTTGACGCCCGCAACGCCTGTGCCGTTATCTCCGACGCCGCCGATAGTGCCGGCACAATGGGTGCCGTGAGAATGATCGTCCATCGCGTCGTTGTCGTCGTTATAGAAATCCCAGCCGCACACGTCGTCCACAAAGCCGTTGTTGTCATCGTCCACGCCGTTATGGGGGATCTCGTCCGGGTTCGCCCATATGTTCGCGGCAAGGTCGGGATGGCTGTAATCGATACCGGTATCTATGATGCCGACGAGGACGTCGCGGCTCCCCGTTTCGTGAGTCCAGATTTCCGGCGCATCGATGTCCGCATCCGGCGTCCCGCCGGTCTGCCCTGTGTTGTGCATGCCCCACAGCTCGCCGAACATCGGGTCGTTCGGCTCCCGCAAGGCATACACCAGGTAGTCGGGTTCGGCGACCGCTACCAGGTCCGGGGATTTCGCCAGCAGGGCCAGGGCTTCGGGGACCGCCTCGATCTCGAGGGCGGGAAGCTCGACCAGGTAGATGTCGGGACCGTGGATCTTTTTCCGGATGTTCAGACCAAGATCCATGCTCAGCTCCCGGACATGCCTGTACGGCGAAGCAGTCTTCAGTCTGACCAGGACGTGGTCGGCGACCATCGCCACGCGCGTTCGAACGGCTTCCCGACCGCTGTGCTCATCGGGAGAGATTGTCTCCTCGATGCGAACGAAGGGATACTTCATGTTCGTCTTGACGATCCTGACCCGCTTGAAGGTCCCGTCCTGCTCAGGCGGGAAGTCCCTGGAAGACACGGGTTCAGCATCCGAGAAGTAATTCTGTTCCAGCGGGTCGCGTACAGAGGTCTCCGGTGGACGAATTACGTTCTTCAGCCCCTGGTGCCGTGACGTGCCTTCCTTAACGTCAGTGGGGCGGACCGTCGGTACCACTCGATCAGGCGGCTCCATTGAGTCGCCCGGCTGTGGGTCATGCCTGAAACAGACGCTGACCGAGACCACGGCGGCGAGCACGGCAAC
>CAYMFW010000050.1:0-27847 GCA_964389785.1 uncultured Planctomycetota bacterium | reverse complement strand
CCAACGCCCCCGCGCCGTTCCAGAAGGACTCGCTCTCCCAGAAGATCTACTGGAACGGGAAATGCGACCTGGACCGGTACCCGAAGGACGCTTCGAAGCTGAAGGTCCGGGTGATGCTCGGCCTCAAGCCGGTGTTCGACAAGCGGATGGGCGGAACGAGCGGGCATAATCTCCCGTCCGGTCAGTGGAGCATCGCGATCGACAAGAGCGGGGCGTACGTGTTCGCCTTCAACGGCGGGGGCTTCAATCACGGCAGTATCCGGAAATTCGGCCTGGACGGCAAATACCTGCAGACGATATTCCCTCCGCCCTCGTCCATGCCTCTGGAGAAGACCCCCGGCATGAGCTTCATAGAATACGAGAAAGGCAAGCGCGCGCGCCACGGGGCCGACCTTCACGATTCGATCGCCGGCAACGGCGGCGTGATGAAGGGAGCGACCGGTAGCAACTCGGGCTGCTCCCAGGTCGCGCTGGCCGGGAACCGTCTGGTGTACATGGGACTCATCCCCGGGACGGTGATGCACTACGTCTATACCGACGGCACCACCGACATGAAAGGGGCGCAGGGAACACCGATACAGGGAGGCTGGCAGATGGGGAACTACCGTATTCCCCCGAAGCTGGCCGCGTCGCCCGACGGGAAGTGGGTCTACATGGTCGCGCTCAAGGGACTCGACGCGAACGTGGTGCATCGCATGCCGGCGGACGGCAGCAAGCCCCCGGAGAAATTCGCCGGCACGCCGGGCAAGCCGGGCAGCGACAACACCCACCTGAACGGCCCGGACGGGATCGACGTGGACTCGAAAGGCCGCATCTACGTTTCCGATTCGAATAACAACCGAATACAGATATTCGATCCGGACGGGAAGTATCTGAAGACCATCAAGGTCGGCCGCCCGGGCCTCATCCGGGTTCACCAGAAGACGGGCGCGATCTACGTCCAGCATCCCGGGCACGTGGAGGGAAAATCGGTTGCGCGTCTGACCAAGTTCGCCTCATTCGACAACCCGGCGGAGGAGTTCCACGTGGACGGCATCGGCTCGACGATCATGGCGCTGGATTCCTGGTCGGCGAAGGCGCGGCTCTGGCTCGCAGGGGAGGTGAAGAGCTACAAGCCGTACGGCCGCGACCCGGCGTCGTGGCACGGCGTGCGCATCCGCGAAGAGGACGGAAAGAAGTTCAAGGTGCTGCTCGATTTCAATGAGGAGGCCCGGAAGGAGGCGGGGGAGAGCTACATGGGCGGCTGGGCGGGAGACTGCTTCGACAAGATCTGGTGCGACCCCACCCGGGAGCAGGCCTACTATCGCTGGGGCAGCGTATTCGATCTGAAGACGGGAAAGCTGCTGGGCACGTATCCGAGCCCCTGCTCCTACGACGACGCCGCATTCGACAAGCACGGCTACATGCACCTGCATTTCAATCCGACGTTCTTCGGGCAGGGCGTCGGGCGGGTCGACCCCTCACGCGTCGGGACTAAGAAGGACGACGCGGGCAACAAGTCATTCAGCTATCCCGAGTGTCCGTACGACTACGGCGTGGAGGCGCGCGGATGGGCGGGGATACTTCCCACGAAGGATCAGGGCGGGGCGAAGGGCTTCCAGGACGGCCTCGGCGTGAACATGCGAGGGGACGTTGTATCCCAGTGCAACATATATTACGTTCCGAAGTACGAGGACGAGATCCGCGCGGAGGCGCTGGCGGGAGATTCGGCCCGGATGAAGTCCGGCGTGTGGAGCGAGGAGGCGAACGCGTACAACGCGTTCATGAAGAAGATACAGGACTCCGCGAAGCGGGGGGAGGAGATATACTCCATCCGCTTCCTCCCCGGCAGTCCCCTTCACGGAGGCACCGCATGGACCTGGGACCGGTTCGGCGAGCTGATACAGGACAGCACCGTGGTTGCCGGGGACCTCATCAACGGGACCCAGATGGACGAGGACCTCTCGATCTACTTCGTCAACGCCCGTCCCAAGGCCTATAACGAGAAGCCGTTTCTCTATGGAAGAGCCGGCATCATCGGCGCGGATAACAAGAAGGGCGGCCACCCGTTCACCGGTACGCTCATCAAAACGAAGCCGAAGGCGAAGTGCAAGGTGATGCTCGCGAAGGCCCCGGTGCCGCTCGAGCCGAAGCCGACGGGTCCGCCGGACCTGATCCATCTGAATTTCATGGAAGAGGCCTACATGGGCAAGGGCTCCTGGTGCTGGGTGGACGGCGGCGAATGGGTCTACGCGGGCGCCGGGCCGCTGACGTCGGTCGGCTGTTCCTGCCCGCGCATGCACCAGGGACTGGACTGGTACAAGCGGACGTACCTGCCGGAGGGCTACCGGCACTCCATCGGCATTCTCGACACCAACGGGAACCTCATCATGCACCTGGGGAAATACGGCAACTTTGACGAGGCGCCGGGCGGGAAGAACGGGGCGAAGCCGGGCGGGGAGGATATCGGGTTAATGTCGGTGAGGTTCATATCCGCGACCGACAACTATCTGGTGTTCGGAGACTGGTGCGAACGCCTGATCGTCATGAAGCTGGCGTATCACGTAGAGGAGGCCGTTCCGGTCGTGACGAAATGAAAGCGGTAAAGATACTCTTAGTCGTTTCTCTGTTCTCCTGCGGGACGGCCCTCGGGGCGGAGACCATCCTCACCGAGAACAGCGTCTGGAGGTCCTACTGGGTATGGATGCCGCCCGTTCAGGAGAGCGAGAAGGGCCCGGTTCCGATGCGGGTATGGGGAACGGACGTCAGCAGGAGCGTGGTCCCGCCGCCGGCCGGCTGGGAGAAGCCGGAGTTCGACGATTCGCGGTGGATGGTGTGGCGGGAGACGCACGTCGCGCACACCCTCAAGAAAGCGACGAAGAACTTCAGCAATCCGAAGCCGGAGGACCTGGAGGACACCGGCATCCGGCACTACGACCTGGATCAGTACGGCGCGCTGAGATCGAACGCGATCGGGCTGAGATGCTTCCGCGGGAGATTCGATGTGCAGGATCCCGCCGGCGTGAGCGGCCTGAAACTGACGGTGGAATTCCGGGGCGGGCTCCGCGCGTGCCTGAACGGCGAGGAGATCCTCCGCGCGCACCTTCCGGAGGGCGACGTCGGGTACGACACGCTCGCCGCACAGTATGCGGCCGAGGCGCACACCAAGCCGGACGGGAAGGCCTGGACCAGCGGTCACGCCAATCACAGCATGCCGTCGGACCCCGAGTTGATAAAGAGGTACAACACCAAGGTCCGGAGCGCCTCGGCGGAGATACCGTCTTCGAAGCTCAAGAAGGGGGTGAACGTTCTCGCCCTCGAGATCCACCGGGCACCCAGCTATCCCAAGGATACCAGATACAGCAACTGCGGTCTGGTTGCCGTGAATCTTTCGGGCGAAGGGAAGGTGGCCTCGAGCGCGGGCAGGCCGGACGGGGTGCAGGTCTGGAACGCCAACGCCCTCACCAAGGTGACCCCGCTCGGGTTCTACTGGACGGGACGGATCGGCCAGGGCGTCGGCGGCTACTTCACCCACGCGTCCCTGAGCTGGGGGGAGTCGTATGGAAAGCTTTCGCCGATCAGAATGGTCGGGGCCCGAAGCGCCGTCGCCGTCGGCCAGCTCGCGGTGAGCTCGGACGCTCCGATAAAGGGATTGGACGTGAAGGCCGGCGACCTGGTGATGGAGGGTGGCAAGGGTACGATATCCAAAGACAAGGTCCAGGTCCTGTACGAGGGGTTTCCCGAAAAGTTTCCGGAGAGGGACGTGGCCGGTAAGATAGAAAAGGACCCCGCGTTCGCCGTGCTCAACATACTTCGCGAAAAGCCGCCCGCCGAGATCAAGCCGTTCGAGGCCAAGCAGGGCCCGCCCGCGTCGTTCCGCAGCTGGAAGTCGTACGTCGAGTTCGCCGGCTGCGGGTTCTGGAACGACGGCGGCGCCGTCGCGCCGGTCTGGCTGAAGGTGGACATTCCGGCCGACGCGCCCGCGGGCGAGTACCGCGGCGCTGTCACGGTAACCACCGCCGGAGCGAAGCCAACCGAAGTCCCCGTGGTGCTTCGCGTCGCGGACTGGGTGGTCCCCAAGCCGGTGGACTTCACGACGCACGTCGGCACCGTCCATTCGCCGGACACGCTGTCGCTGCAGTACAAGGTCCCGATCTGGTCCGAGGAGCACTGGAAGCTGGTGGAGAAAACGCTCTCGTTCATGAGCGAGTTGGGCGGCAAGGTCGTCTATTTGCCCCTCACCCGGGATTTCGCGTGGTTCCATAACAGCGAGTCTCTCGTCTACTGGGTGAAGCAGGCGGACGGAACGTACGCCCGCGACTTCCGCCAGTTCGACAGGTACCTGGACCTGGTGCAGAAGTACCTGAAGCCGGAGATCACCTGCCTGTGCGTCCTGGACGGCGACGGGTTCAGCGTGTGGGACCCCGCGACGAAGAAGGTGGACAAGGCCCCGCTTCCTCCGTACGCCGCGACGCCCGAGGGGACCGCGTTCTGGAAACCGCTTCTGGAGGAGACGCTGGCCCGGCTGGAGAAGAGAGGGCTGGGCGGGGACAAGGTGGTTCTCGGGCTCTTGTGGGAAGGGAACACCGGCGGCAAGGGAAGGGGAGAGGGCTTCAAGAAGGAGTCCATGGAGCTCTTCAACGGACTGGTCCCGAATCTGAAGCTGGCTCAGCTGGCCCACTACGGCGCCCGGGGCGGGTGGAAGCTGCACGGCGTGCCGATCGGGTACGCGATGTCGGTGTGGGGGAACGTTACCGGGGTCAAAGCCAAGGTGTACGGCGCGCGTGACGTGCCGATAAAGGTGGGCTGGCACCCGCGTTGCGATCCCATCCACGACCTCCGGCCCATGGCGGCGCGGGGGTCGTTCCTCACGGTAATCGAGAGGGCCTCCGAGGGCTGCATCGGCCTGTCTCCCGTCGGCATGGACTTCTGGAACCTGGCCGAGATCCCCAAGGGGAGGGGACCGAGGAAGACCGGCTCGATCGAGGGCTGTATCGCGTGGAACCTCAACATGTGCCTCTTTACGTCCGCGGCGATCCTGGCGCCGGGACCGGACGGGCCGGTACCCACGGTGCGCTTCGAGCTGATGCGACTGGGGCTGTACAGGGCCGAGGCCCGCGGAATAGTCGAGAGGGCGCTGGCCGACCCGGCCTCCAAGGCGAAGCTGGGCGAGACGCTCGCGAAGCGCTGCCGCGCGGCGCTCGACGCGCGCAATCGAGCGATAGCGTGCGTGGTCGCCGGAGAGCACAGCATGCAGGGGGAGGGCTGGAAATGGTTCGAGGCGTCGGGTTGGGAGGACCGGACGCTGGAGCTCTTCTCGTGCGCCGGGGAGGTCACGAGGGCAGTCGAACCGTGAACCCGCTCAGAGACACTCCGCACCCCGCAGTGTCCTCCCGCTGCGCCACTCGTGCACTCACTACCTTCGCATGTGCCGTCCTGACGGTGCTCGCGGCGGGTGAGGCGTTCGCCCTGATAAACCCCAACTTCACGCCGATAGACCTGGTGAACAACTCCCACACCGTTCTGGTGCTGAAGATGAGCGTGCCGGATGGGAAGGACGGGGCCGCGGCCGAGGTGGTGCGCGTGGTCAAGGGGAAGGGATCCCCCGGCGACAAGTTCTCCATCGATCTCAGCACGTGCATGCTGGAGGAACAATCGACGCTGCTGAAGGATACCGTGAAGTCGCAGGGAAAGACGCCGATACTTTTCTTCGCCGGATCGGACGAGGCCGGTGAGGACTCCGCGTTCATTCAGATGCGCACGCTCTGGTTCCGCCTCGACGGGAAGGACGGCGGCGGGTACGAGCTGCGCGGGCTGGACGGCAACATGCAGGGGACCTGGGCCGGGAGCTCGGACATGCTCCTGCGCGTCCTGGACTACATCCTGACGGATCCCGCGCCCGAGGTACCGGTGGAGGTCGACGCGAAATGGGGCGGTCAGAAGAAGGTCGGCACGGTAACGGGCAGGATCGCGCTCATGCAGGGCGTCGATCTCGAAGGCAGGGGAGCGGAGTTCCTCTTCATCGCGTCGGACGCGGGCGACCGCATCTTCGGGTGGGACGCCGCGAAGAAGGAATTCACGGATCTCACGTCGAAGCTGACTCTGAGCTCCCGATCGAAGACGGCGGCCTGGGGTGATTTCGATGGGGACGGCCGCCTGGATCTCGTCTCGGGCGGCGAGGTGAAGGTGTATCTCCGGCAGGCGGACGGATCGTTCTCCTCAGCCGCCGGGGTGAAGGTGAGCGCCTCCGGCCTGGCCGTCGTGGACGCGGGAACGGCGGGCAGGGCAGGCCTCGTCGCGGCGGGCGCGAACGGCGCTATTCTCATCTCCCGAAACGGTGACGGCTCGTTCTCGACGAAGCCGCTTCCGCAGGGCGCTCCGGCTTCGGGCCTGGGCATTCCCGGAGGGATCCTTGCCGCCGATTTCGACGGCGACGGAGTGCCGGACGTTCTCCAGCTCTTCGAGAAGGGGAGCCTGTTCTACCATGGGAAGGGGAAGGGCGAATTCGCCGGGGCCGTGAAGTGCGAGGTGTCCCTCGGGGAGAAGGGCTCGTCTTCGATCGTCGGCGACTACGACGGGGATGGGATGTTCGACGTGGTCTGCGCGTCCAAGGAGAAGCCGCGCCTGTGGCACAACGTGGGCAAGGGCAAGTTCGTCGAGACGCTGGAGCTGTGCGGGTCGCTCGCCTACATAAGCAAACCCGGATCGATCGCAGGCGGGACATGCGAGCTGAACAACGACGGGAGGCAGGACCTGTACCTGATCTATTCCGGGATGGCTCCCCAGATATTCTTCAACCGGGGATTCCGCTGTTTCGGATACGCCATCGCGCTGAATACCGACATCGAGAGCAAGCTGGAGGAGGCGACGAAGGGCCTGCAGGGCGGCGTGGTGGCCGACTTCGACGGTGACGGCAGGCAGGACATCGCCATGGCGCTGCCGAACGGCGGGATCCGGGTGTTCCTCCGCTCGGAGGAAGACAACGCGCTTCAGGTGAGCGTCGGACTGCCCCTGAAGGGTCCGTATGCCGGACCGGTGACCGTCACCGGATGGGTAGAGAAGTGGTGCATGGGCTCCTGGAGCGTCGTCGCGGGATCGTCCCGGGCGGTTTTCGGCGTGACCGAGCCCGGTCCCTGTGATATAACGTGGCGCCTGCCGGGCGGGAAGCCGCAGAAAAAGCAGGTTATAGTGGAGAAGAAACCGGTCAGGATAGAAATTCGATAGGGCACCATGACCGATATCGAACGGTTCAAGGCAGTCGCGCACTTCGAGAAGCCGGACTACGTCCCGATATTCGGCTTTCCCGGCGCTCCCGGCATGAGCGCGGGGTGCATGCGCCCGGTCCACGAGCGTCTCGTCTCCCAGGGCATGCCCGCCCACGTCGGGGGGCTGTACGAGAAGAAAAAGCGAAGGGACCCCGAGAGCTGGTACAGGTACTGGGGCACCACCGGCCCGATCCAGCTCGGTTTCTGGCGCACCTGCGGCGAGCGGGGCTTCGAGACGAAGACCCGGGTCGAGGACGGCCACGAGATAATCGAATCCGAAAGCGGCGCGATTACCCGGCAGGTGATAGACAACGACGTGACGTACAGCATGCCGGAGTTCATACGGTACCCGGTCCGCGACAGGGAGTCCTGGGAATTCTATAAAGAACGGATGACTCCCACCAGGACCCTCCCCGACGACGAGGTGGAGGAGAAGTGCCGGAAGCTGGACGAGCGTACCCGCCCGCTGGCGATCGAAGCCGGAAGCACGTACGGGTTCCTGCGGGGATTGATGGGCACCGAGGCGGTGAGCATCACGATCTTCGAGGACCCGGAGCTCCTTCACGACATGATCGGCTGGCAGCTCGAGCGGTTCCGGGAGCGTAACTTCCCGCTCATCGAGCGGCTCAAGCCGGAGATCGTCATGACGGGGGAGGATCTGTGCTACAACCACGGGATGCTCCTGTCGCCGAAGCACTTCGAGGAGTTCTGTGCGGACTACTACCGGAAGGTGTGCGGCGTCGCGAAGGCGAGCGGCGTGGACGTCGTCGCGGTGGACACGGACGGGAACGCGATGGAGTTCACCGGCATCGCCGAGGCGTGTGGGGTGAACGCGATATTCCCGTACGAGGTGAAGGGAGGAAACGATCTCTTCGAGCTGCGGGAGAAGCATCCGCACTTCATATTCGTCGGCTGGCTCGAGAAGGAGACGGTGAACGAAGGCAACGAGGACGCCATCGAGCCGGAGATCATGAGCAAGGTGCCCCCGCTTCTGGAGAAGGGCGGCTACTTCCCCAACGGCGACCACGGCATCCAGCCGTTCATCACGTTCAAGAGCCTGTGCCGCTTCATGACCTTCCTGCACGATGTTTGCGGCAACCCGGAGGGGGAGTTCCCGAGGGTGTCCTGAACGGGCCGAATCGGGGCCGCTTTCAACGAAAGTCCATATTTCTGAACATATTTGCCCCTTGCCGTTGTTCATTCAGGAGATATACTTCTATTCGAGGGAGGAACCAATGAGGAGAATGAAGGCGTTCAGCCTGATAGAGCTGCTGGTGGTGGTGGCGATCATCGCGCTCCTGGCGGCGCTCATCCTGCCGGGGCTCGCGCGCGCGAGGGAGTACGCGTACTTCACCTCGTGCAAGAGCTCGCTCCGGCAGATCGGCATAGGGCTCCTTATCTACGCCAGCGACAACCGCGGCAGGCTGCCCGAGGCGAGAAACACCTGCAACGACAGCCTGGGAGACGGCGGGAATACCAGGGTGGGCACGCCCGGGATACAGAAGATCCGCCTGATGGGAGGTTTCAGCTCGTTCGTCCGCCAGGTCTACGGGGTCAAGGAACCGCGGACGGACTGGTGGGGGAACACCGGTTCCGACGTCAACGCCTACGTTGGCAGGCCGCGCGAGCCCGGGTCGTATCTCAACGTCGAGATACTCTGGGACCCCATCGTCAAGGTGCGGGACTGGAAGCCGTGGGGCTCCAACGCTCCCGCGTACCACGGCCCGGTCTGGCCGTGGACGGATCACAATATGTCCGCGGGAAACGAGTGCTGCAGGGATACCATCGTACGGGCGAGATACACCTGGGGCTACGAGCTCTTCATCCACAGCGTGGGGTGCGCTGAGTACGAGCAGAACAAGTCGTTCTGGGATCACACCCAGCCGGCCTGGGCGCCGCCCGGTGAGGGCTGTGATTGGTGGCAGGGCGAAAGGCCGTTCCGATGGACGACGAAGAGCCGCCAGCCCCACGTCTCGAATCAGCCGTCAGTCTGGCTCGGCGCGTGCTCCATACCTCTCACGTACTGGGGGCAGGCCCGCGATTACGCGTCGCACTTCGGGGTTCGCCAAACCATCACCGGGGAGTTCCGCTTCAACGTGATGCACCTGGACGGCCACGTCCACGACGACTTCTGGAGGGAATCGGTGACCCCCGGGAAGAGCCCGATCGTGAACGATTGGGCCGCAGAGGGCAACTACCCCTACGGCTGGCCCTGGAAGGACTACGAGAGCGGCGGCACGGGAGGGGACTACAAGGGTATCGTCGAGGACCCGGTTTTTCCCAGCGCCTTCGACAGAAACAAGACGGATATGTAGCGGGGAATCACGAGCGCTTGTTCAGCGGGGCTCCTCGGCGGCGCGTTTCCCGGATGCCGGCAGTGCCTCCAGCCAGGCGCGATCGAACACACCGGTCACCTTCAGGTTGTCGTAGACCACCTTCGCTTTGTCTCCCGCCTGACCGAACCCGACGTGGCCGGACGTGTGCGACGTATCCTTCGCCTCCACCGTCATCTTTTCGATCTGCCCCTTCAGCAGACCGTCGGCATAGCTGAACCTTATCGTTGCCCGCTTTAGGGGCCCCGGAGTCTGCGGGGGAGCTGCCCGGCAGAGGTACTTGTGGGTTCCCCCGACATGCTTGCCCAGTCGCGTCTCTTCCTTGTAGCTGAGGTAGTAGTTGTCGCCGCCCTTGGTGTTGTCATGGATGTGGAGAGCCCCGCCCCTGTCTCCTTCGAGCGCGACGAAATCGACGGTCACCGAAACGGAGGTGAACACTCCCTCGAGCAGGGCGAAGACGTATCCCCTGCCCGGATCCAGCATGCCTTCGGCGACGCTCGCGCTGCTCCTCTCCGGACGGCCCTGACGGTCCAGCCCGAAGAAGAAATCCTTCACCTGGTCCGGATTCTCGAAATCGTATGCAAGCTCTATCTCGAGCTTCTTCGGGTCGAAACGGACGATCTCTCCGTGGTAGAACTTCTTCAGAATCGTGAGCACCGCGCCCCCGGCGGCCCTGGCGATCTTGTCTTCGAGCGCTTCCATCTCCTTCTTCTTCGAGGCGGCGAACTTCGTCCCGCCGTGGGCCTTGCGGTAGCCGTCGAGTGTCCCCTTGGCCGTCTCCGCTCCCTTCTCGTCGAACTTCTCCGTTCGGACGAGAGGCGCGATGCTTCCCTCCCAGGCCTTGTGGGCGAGGGCCTCGGTCTCTCCGAGCTTCAGTACGTCCAGCTTCTCTCTGTAACGGGCCGCAAGCGAGTGATCCCCGGCCTTCGCGAGGGCCGCCTCCGCCGCGGCGACGTCCTTCGTTCCCATCGCGGCGACCGCCTTCGCGAGCCAGCCGTCGGCCGTCGCAGGCTCCGCGGCGGGCATCAGCCGATCCCTCTCCTTCTCGGTGAGGTCCGCGACCTTCACCTTCATGACCGTCCAGACCGACCCGCCGGGCGTCCCGGCCTGGTATTCCAGGCTGATCTCCTCTTCCGTCACGGCGGTCACCTTCCCCTTGCGCGGACCGTTCATCGTATCCAGCGTCACCTCCGTGCCGACGAGCGCTTTCAGCCGTTCCCTCGCCTTTCTCTCGGCCTCCGCCGCCTCGTCGAAGCCACTGATGATGCCGGCCCACCGCTCGATGGTCTCCGTCACCGGTTTCAGCGCCTCGTCTTCGCGCGCCGCCCGCAGGGCCGCCTTCGCGCCGCGGATATCTCCCGCCATTATCTTCTCGTCGAACGCGGTCCAAGCCGATTCCAGCTTCTCCTTCGCCGCGGCCGCCGCCTTCCCGAGGGCGATCGCGGCCGCGTCATCCTTCTCCTTCTCGAGGCGCGCCCGGAGGGCGGCGATCTTCTCCGAAAGCGCCGCGTACTTCACGTCTTTCACCTCGTCGAGCCGGGCGAGGGCCTTGGCCGGCTCGCCTTCGGCGGAGAGCTTCTCCGCGGCGTCCGTCGCCGTCCGTATCCTGACCGCCGCCGCCTTCGCGAGTTCCGCGACCGCGCCGCCCGCCCGGGGCTTCAGCACCGCCTCGAATCCGGCGGGAAGATTCGCATACACCGCAATCGCACCGTCGTAGTCGCCCGCCGCCGCGAGCGCGTCCGCCTTCACCGCGAGCTTCTCGAATTCCTTCCCGGCCGTCTCGTCCCTCTTCGACGCGAGCGTTTCTATCGCGTCCCGCGCCTTCATCTCCCACACCGTGCCGGCCGCGTTCTTCACCACGTGCCGGTATCTCTCAAGCGCGCCGTCGTAATCCTCCGGGTGCTTCTTCTCCCAGTTGGCCGCGTATTCGAACAGCTCCTCGGCCTTGCCCCTGGGCTGGTCCGGATCGGGCTTCGGATCGGATGTCGTGACGACGGTCTGCCCGTCAGGCGGCTGAGCGGGAGGCGGCTTCTCTCCGGGTCCCGACATGAGGAATATCGCGAGAATCACCGCCAGGACGCCCGCGCCGATTCCGATGATGAGTCCCATCGGCTTCTTCTTCTCCGGCGCCCTCCGCCGCGCCGCCTCTCCCGCCTTCCCGGCCCGCGGGGACGCCTTCGCGGCCGCCGCGCCCGCGACCGAGCTCTTGTGCGCGTCCACCATCCCCGTGTCCGGGGCCTTCCCGTCCGTCACCCGCTGGATGTCTTCGATCAGCTCGCCGGCGGTCTGGTACCGGTCGTTCCGGTCCTTCGCCATCATCTTCTGGATCAGCAGGCCGAGATTCTCCGAGACAGCCGGATTCACCTCGGACGGCCAGGGCACCTGCTCGGTGAGGTGTTTCGTCATCACCACGGCGGCGCTGGTGCCGCCGAACGGCGGCTTCCCGGTCACCGCGTGATAGAGGGTGGCGCCGAGGGAGTAGATGTCCGTTCTGCCGTCCAGGTCCCGTTCGCCCCTGGCCTGCTCCGGGCTGACGTAGTGCGGCGTTCCCACCATCGTGCCGCTCTGCGTCAGCATAGCCGCCTCCGCGTCTTCCTGCCTGGCGAGCCCCAGGTCGCAGAGCTTCACCGTGCCTTCGACGTCTATCATGATGTTGTCCGGTTTGACGTCGCGATGGATGATGCCGTGTCCGTGTGCCCACGCCAGCGCCCTGGCCACCTGGACGATCGCCTGCAGGGCGCGCTTCTCGCCGAGCGCCCCCTTCTCCTTCACGATCTGCCGCAGGGTCGTGCCCTCGACGTACTCCATCACCATGTAGTAGTACTTGTCGGTGCTGCCGGTGTCTATCACGTTGACGATATTGGCGTGATTGAGCTTCGCTGCGATGTGGGCCTCGCGGAGGAACCGCTCGGTGTAGCCGGGAGACTTCGCCAGACGGGGGGAGAGGATCTTGACGGCCACGGTGCGGTCGAGCGACACCTGACGGCCCTTGTAGACCGCGCCCATGCCGCCCTCTCCGAGCTTGGAGAGAAGCTCGTAGCCCGGAATCGGGTTCTTCGCGTCCTCAGGCATCGTACACCCTCTTACGAAGTGACCGCCGCCGGATGATTGTTGCAGATTCGGTATAGCCTGTCAAAGGTGTAGAATATCGGTATCATGAGTGAGGACACGGTTTCGAAGCGAACGCGCGGCGCGAACCGATCGGGGAAGTCCCGGGGGCTCCTGATCCTGTGCGCCGCGGTGATAGTCATTGCGGTGGCCTGTTGGCTCGGCCGCCGGCATCCGGTTTCGACAGAGACGGCGGATCACGACGTGAGGATGCCGGACGAGATCGCCCTCTTTTCGACCGTTGAAGGAACGGACCCGCAAGGCAGCGTCGCGGAGAGCCGGGAGCGGGACGAAGCGCCCGGGGCGCCTTCCGGAGTTTCTGTTCGCTCCGAAGGGTCCTTTCCCGTCGAGTATATCGACGGGCCGATCATCCTCCTGGACGGCTTCGAGAAGGGATCGGGAAACTGGGGCGCCAGGATCCTGAGAGGCGAAGACGGACGGATGAAACTCGACGAGTCCGCGACGGTGGGGGAGGAGAGTCTTCGTATCGAGGAGAGGGACGTCAGGGGGACACCCTCCAGGGTCGTCGTCTTCGAATTCAGGGGCGAGGAAAAGAAGTCGTGCATCGCGCTCGTTCCGGCGGAAATGCCGGACGTCGACGCGTTTTCCTTCACGCTGGACGTGTGGCTGTACCGGGGCACCGTGCTGCACTACATGGTCAACCCGCCGGGTCGCACCGAGGTGGTGTACTGCGTCGCCGGTGACCAATCGCCGACCGAACGCTGGGAATCGGTGAGGGTGACCGTCGTCCCCCGGCGGGACGCGCAATCCCAGGACTTCTTCGAGACCAGCTTCTTCATAGACGGAAAGCTCGTTCTGCGGCAGCGGGTGTACAGCGAGCGGGTGATCCCGGGGTGCATCCTCTCCTCGGGACGCGTTCTGATCGACAATGTGGTCATCCGTCAGCTGATGCCGGACCACGAAGCCGGCCCGTAGGATATCTCTCGGAAATTCAACAAAAGTCCATCTTTTTCGACATTTTACCCCCTTGTGTCATTGAATTTAGGGCATATACTTAATCAAACGAGCATGGTCTCTTAGGGCTCGTTTCGCATACGGATTCACGCGGTTTCAAGCGGTCGAAGGAGTCATGAGCGTGGCGAAGAAGACGCCGAAGCTGAAGATCGGAAGGCTCACCCGGGCCAACGCGGCGGACGTCGCCCGGCTGTGGCGGCGCTGCTTCCCCGGCGACTTGGCGGTGCGCCATGGGAACCCTTCGGCCAGACCGTTGACCGCGCGGAGTCTCGAACGGCGTACTATCGAGCGCGGGGAATTCGATCCCGCCGGGTCCCAGGTGGCGACGATACGGAACAGGGTCGTCGGGTTCTGTCTCGCCGCGATGGGCTCCGGGCGTCACAAACGGGACGGGTATCTCTGCGCCATTGCAGTTATGCCGCGCCTGCGTCGGCAGGGTGTCGGATCGTTCCTCATGCGCCGGGCCGAACGATATCTGGTCCGGCGCGGCGCGCGGCGTATTCTCACCACGTTCGAGGGCAACCCCCTCACGATGCTTCTCGGCGTTCCGACCGACTCCGAAGCATATCCGTTCTTTCTGAACCGGGGGTTCCGGAGCTACGATCGGAATCTTCTGCTCGTCATGAGGCAGGACGCCAGCCGGTTCCGGTTCTCGAAAGGCATACAGCAGCGGATACGGAAGCTCGAATCGGCCGGCGTCGAAGTGCGCCACTGCCGGCCGGGAGACGTGAAGGGGCTGGACGCGCTCATGAAGAAACACTTCGCTGGATGGCGGGACGAGATCGTGCGGGCGGCGAAGGCAGGCCGTTCGATTATCGTCGCGGCGAAGGGCCGTCGGGTCCTCGGCTACTCCGGTCCGTTCCGGGTGACCGACCGCGGCAACGGCGGCTTCTCCAGTGTGGGAGTGGACCCGCGTGAGCGGGGCAGAGGCGTCGGCGCGGCGGTGTTCAACGTGATGTGCAGGGAGCTCAGAGACGGCGGGGCGCGCTGGGTGGTGCTCACCACCGGACTCGCCAACCCCGCCCAGGAGATATACGTACGGGCGGGCTACCGCACGCTGTTCGTCGTCGATTACGGAATGAAGAAGGAGATGAGCTGATGGCTCACGCGGAGTTCGACTCTGCACGAATAGCAGTCAAGAAGAACGTGAAGCACCTGATGCTCTGCTGGAAGGGCACCACCAAGGAGCTGTGCTACGGCTACGCCCCGGTATGGGAGGGCGGCGATCTCCGCAGAATCCCGATCGAGAAGGTCGAGCGGGCGAAGGGCGGATGGACGGCGGCCGGCGAGCTGAAGACCGGCAAGGGCCGCTGGCTTCTGGAGGACACGCTGACGCCGGACGGCAATACCCTCATCGTGGACCGGACGTGGCGCTACGAAGGCGACCGGATCGCGAGCGTCCGGGTCGGCTTCGACCTGGTGATACCGTTTCGCAAGGTGGACTTCTGGACGATTCCCTACATCTCGATGAACGGCAACGCAGGATCGAGAACCGTGCCGACCGGGCTGGCGAAGAACGGCACTCCGTGGGTGTTCCGCGAGGAGCGGACGACCGCGCCGGGACTGATGACCGTAGAGTCGAATGGGGTGGTGGCCGGGTCGTACACCGAGCCGGGCACGTCGGAGGACACGCTCTGCGCGTGCAGTCTCATGCGCGAGGGGGTCGGTCACATCGCCCGGACGTTTTATCCGTTCTACGAGGCGCCCCTGACCTTTCTCGGGGCCGCGTATCCCGGAAGATCCTCGGTGCAGGAGCAGGGGCTGTACACCTGCGGGACCAGCGCGCGGGGACTGACGGTGGAAAGCGGGGACGTGCTGAACAGGAAGTTCTACGTCGTGCTGGACCGGACGGAGTCGCGACGGCACGGATACATACACGTGTGGGAATCTGCGTGGCGGAACCTGAATGACGAACTGCCTCCCGCGATCCCGGTCGAGGAGACGGAGGAGCTGCTGTGGGATTCCCTGGATCACTTCTGGCTGGAGAACGGGAAGGCCCGGGGATTCCTGACCCGGGTGAATCGCGACGGCTCGAAGTATGACGGGTTCTCGCCGACGCTGGGCACCGGCTGGTGTACTCCGACGATGATGCTGGCGTACCTGGCGATCCGCAAGGCGCTCAAGGGCGGCGGAACGAAGCAGGCGGAACGGGCGGTGAAGGCGGTGAACTTCTTCGTCGAGCACGCGAGGAGAGACAACGGGATATTCCTCTCTCACTACAACGCCAGGATGAGGCAGTGGTCGGAAGGCGGCATCAACGCGGTCCAGCTCGGGGGCGGGATGTACTGGCAGCTTCGCTGTCTCGAGCTTCTCCGGGAGAAGAACGCGGAGATCGAAGGGCTGGACGTGAAGAAATGGGAGAAGATGGCGCTGGATTTCTGCGATCTGGCGGTGCGTACTCAGCGGCGTGACGGCGCGTTCGCGGCGCACTGGGACATCGACGGCGAGGTCGCGGGGTTCGAGCGGGCGATGGGAGCCCACTCGGCGCGCGCGGTCCTGCTGGCCTATGTTCGCACCGGCGACGAGAAGTACCTGGAGTCCGCGCGGCGCGGCGTGGAATTCATCATTCGCAACATTATCGACAGGGAGAAGGACTACGGCGACTGCACCGACATACTCAACACCACCACGGAGAACGACGCGGCGTGCGTGCCGGACCTTCTCATCGACCTGTATCGGATCACCAAGAACAATCGCTACCTCGAGAAGGCGATACGCTCCGCGGAGTACTGCCTTTCGTTCACGTTCGCGTACAACATGTACTTCCCTTCCGAGACGGAATCGGGCCGGCGCGGGATGAAGACCCGGGGTTTCGGCACGATCTCTCCGGAGACCGCGTTCGTGTGCTGGATGTTCGCGCTTCAGGGCAACGCGTTCCTGGATCTCTGGAAAGAGACCGGCGAAGATCGGTGGAAGGAGTACGGGGTGGCGGTCATCCGCGCGTCCATGCAGATGATGACGGAGCTGGGAGACACGTTCGGGCTGGCGGACCACCTGGTGGGAATCCGCGCCGAGGTGATACCGGTGTCGGACACCGTGAAGGGCGGATTCATATGGAAGAAAGGCATGACCGGGTACACCTGGCACCAGCCGGTGTGGTGGCCCGCGGCGTACAATCTGATGAACTTTGCGTTTATAGAGGACAACTATCCAGAGGTGAAGAAGGAGATAGAGTCATGAGGGGAGGTAGAATCGTATCTGTCCCCGGGATTTCCCTCGTGTTGGCCGTGCTTTGTATTTCGGCGGCGGCCGCCGCCGAGGGGCTGACGGACTACAGCGACTACACGCAGAAGCCGATCCGGAACGAGGACCTGGTGAAGATGATCGAAGAGGCGGAGATGGTCGTGGTCGTGAACTTCGATCCGGCGAAGCTGCCCCCGGCCGAAAACGGGAAGTCGCGATGGAAGACCAAGGTTCCCGCGTACTGCAAAGAGATGGCCCCCTCGGTGTACATCAACGGCAAACCCAACATGGAGCTGACGATCGAGGGTGACTCCAAGGCGTTCGAGAACGCGGCCGGGGAGTACGTATCCAAGGGCGCGTTCCGGCCCGGGCATACATTCCTGGTATTCCTGAAGTCCGCCGGCGAAGAGGGCGTGTACCGGTGCGTCGATTCGAACCCGGGCGGGTTCCGGTTCTACCACGCCATAGGCCCCACCGATCACCGCCAGCTCCTGGTGGGACACGTAAACGGGAATCTCGTCGTTGACGGAAACGACGGGTACCGGCAGTCCCGGATGACCGGTCCGACGCTGGTCCTGGACGCCCTCAAGGGTGCCGTGACCGGGGTGAAGCTCACCGCGAAGGCGCTGGGAGGGGCGTCCGTGGAGCTGTCCATAGAGAGTTTCTCGGAAAGAGGGGTGAAGATCCCGAAGGAGCCGGCGCTTCGCGCGCCCGTGTTGTGGGCGGAGATCGAGGGGGAGGAATCGGATTCGGTCCTGCTGTCCGCCGACGACTACCTCATGGTAAAGGCGACGAACCCATACGAGAACGCGCCGCTCCTGAAGAAGGGTGATCCGCCGATGACGTTCAAGGTGGATCTTCCCGCCGGTCCGGTGCCGGAGGGGGGCAATCTCATCCTGATGCACAACAACAACCACAAGCCCTTCGCCGGCTCGCTTCCGGAGGGGAAGCACGCGGTGCGTTTTCTTCTGCACGTGGACGAGAAGGCGCTCGTCATCTCCAATCCGGTCGAGGTCGAGGGAAAGGCGGGAGGGGCGCGCCCGGCGGACGTCGCCGCGCTCCAGAGGACGGTGAAATACGAGCAGAAGGAAGAGGCAAAGGGCGAATCAGGGAAACCCGGCGAACTCAAGAAGGAGGACCTGAAAGGGGAGATATGGTTCCAGTCGAACCGCGCCGGCAAGTGGGACGTGTGGGTGATGAACGCGGACGGCTCCGACCTTCGCAACGTGACGGACTCTCCGAACGACGACGAATGGTGGCCGCGGCCGTCCCCCGACGGGAAGCGGGTGGCCTACGTAGTCGGTCCGCTGAAGAAGGTCAATATCTGGGACATGAAGAACGCCGGAAAGAGACAGGTCTGGATCGCTGACCGCGACGGGAAGAACGCCAAGATGCTCGCCGAGAACGCCACCCGTCCGAGCTGGGGCCCGGACGGCAAGGCCATCGTCTACACCAAGGCCGAGAACAGGGCCGAACACATCTGCGTGCACCATATCGACACGGGAAAGACCACGGACCCGACGGAGAAGTGGGAATCCTGGCTGCGCGCGGGCGGCGAGGCGATATTCGCGACGAAGCAGAGACGGCTGGCGATCGGCGGCAAGCTGTGGACCACCACGAGCGGAGTGCTGATGGTGATGGATCTGGACGAAAACTACGAGCCGGTGAAGCTGACGCCGCTCGGCACCGGCTACTTCGGCTGCAACCCGCAGTGGTCCTCCACCGGCGAGCGGCTCTACTTCGCGCATCACGATCCCAGGTATAAGGGTGCCATCGTATTATGGACGGTCAAGCCGGACGGGACCGACCCGCGCCGGTTCGAGACCCCGACCGCGAAGAAGTGGGAGGGGTACGGGATGTACAGCGAGTCGCCGGACGGGACGATGATCGCCTCCCGGGGCTGGAACACCAAGGACAACTGGCGCCAGTCCATCCAGGTGATGCGTATCTCGGACGGGGCATCGCTCTTTGTCACAACGGGCGAGAAGAAGCACGTGGACGCGGTGCCCTGGTGGGGCGCCGGGGTGAAGGAGTAATCGCATGGGACGAATCATATCCCTCGCGGTGCTGGCCGTCGTGAATGCCGGCGTGACGATCGTGCGAGTGATCGATGCGGTTGCGGCCCGCGGCGGGGGCCCGCCGCGATTCTCCCTTCTCATTCCGATGTGGATCATGCCCCGGATGCCGGATTCGAGGATCGCGGAGCTGTGCGCGCTCGCGGCGACTCCCGGGCTGTCGATATTCCTTCCGATGCTTGCGGTGGCGATCGGAGTGATCGACCTCGTTCGCCGGAGGAAGAGGGAACTGTCGACCACGTGGTCCAAGATTCTTATCGCGGCCGGATGCGTGTGTCTGGCGGCGAACGCGGTCACGACGTATCTTATATATACTGCTATGCCTTCGTTCGGATAATTCGCGGGAGAGTTCGAGCATGTACGGATACGGCGCAGTCCTGAATGCTCTCGTCGAGCGAGTGCGGGTCTCATACCCCCGCCAGATACTCGACGCCAATCATGTCGACTGCGGCGGCTTCGTGTCTCTGCGCGACGGCTGTGCCTCGCCCGACCATGCCTCGAGCGCACTCGATCTGTCCTCGGCGTGCGCCGCGTTCCTGGCGGAAGGGTCCGTGCTGGAGGGGGACGACGAGCTGTTCGACAGAATCCTTCCCGCGATAGAGTTCCAGAGGCGCCGGCAGAGGCCGTCCGGCCGGATAGATCTCGTGAGCTACAACTGGGACTCGCCGCCCGATACCGCGTTCACGATCCAGTCGTTCTCGCCCGTCGTGGAGACGGCGCGGCGCAGGGCGGAGGAGGGCGACGCGCGCGCCCGGGAGATCGCCGACAACCTGGGCGAATACGTGCGCAGTGCCGCGAAGGGGGTGATCGGCAAGGGCTTCCAGACTGCCAACCACCGGTGGGTGGTCTGCTCCGCGCTCTCGCAGGCGACGGCGCTGTTCCCCGATCTCGGAGCGATGGAATACGTCGAGAGCATCCTCGCGGAGACGGTGGACATAAACGATGACGGTCAGTACACCGAGCGGAGCAGCGGCGGCTACGATGCCGTCTGCAACCGGTCTCTGAGATATATGGCCGATTATCTGGAGATGCCGGAGCTTCTCGAGCCGGTCCGCAGGAACCTGGACCTGCTGACCCATCTCCTGCATCCGGACGGCACCGTATTCACCGCCCAGTCGGGGCGGCAGGACCGGGACACCAGGGTGGTCCCCGCCGGTCTCACGGACTCGTTCTACGACATGGCCCGGCGTGACGGAAACGGGATGTGGGCGAGCGTTGCCGACATGCTCTTCGACCGCGGGGGCGCGGCGGCAGGAAGCGTGTGGCTCCTGCATCCATTCCTGCTGAAGCCGGAGTACTGCGAGGATACGCTGGAGCGGGAGCCGATCCTCGATGACTTTCGCAGGACCTATCCCGTCGCCGGCCTCTGGTGCGTCAAGAGAAAGATGCTCTCGGCCACCGCGGCCGTGGGCACGACATCGGCGTTTTCGATGCGATCCGGTGAGGCGAATCTGAAGGCGCTGAAGATATCCGGGACGTACGCCGGCACCGCCAAATTCCGTGCGGGCGAATTCAAAGCAGCTGCCGACAGTGTCGAACTGATCCACCACGGCGGGGAAGTGTCCACCCACGAGTACGAATTGCCCCTCGGTCGGCCCGTGCCCTACGGGACGTTCGGGGACGCGAGGAAGGAGCGGGAAAGCTGGACTCCTCCGCCCATGAACCAGGTGCTGAAGGTCACGGAAGTGAAGAACGGTTTTGATCTGCATCTCAGAACGGAGGGTGGGCTCGACCGGGTACCGTTCCAGATGGAATTCTGTTTCGACGGGCCCGGCGAATGGGAAACCGATAGCCAGGTCGCCCGGGTAGTGAGCGGGCAGACCGCGATACTGAAATCCGGATACGGCGTGTTTCGCCGGGGGAGCGACGCGATACGTATCGGTCCCGGCGGCTCGGCACACCGCATGTGGGAGATGCGCGACACGCACATGGATACGGAGAGCTTCAGGATCCTCATCACACTGGAATCCCCGGTCGACCGGGTGCTCGAGATCCGGTGCGGCACCTGGTCCCCCGCGACGGGTGACATGGTCAACAACGAAGGGGAGGTTGTATGAAGGGAGTATTCTCCTCGTTGTACGTATCGGAGTGCTGGGTGTCGGGCGGGATGAAGAAAAGAGTTGAATCCATAAGGCAACTGTAAGGAAGGAAAGGAGGAGTTTGATTATGGGAAACGGCTTTCCGAACAAGTACCCCCTCGAAGGGGTCTCGTTTCTCGACATCTGCCGGGAGTTCCTTGATGAGATCGAGAAGCGGGAGGCCGAGAATTTCAAGCGGGCCGGCGTGCTGATCGGTGACCGGCTCATGGAGGACGAAGTGATTTTCGCGGTGGGCTGCGGCGGCCACAGCTACATCCCGCCGATGGACATGTTCTGCCGCGCGGGCTCGCTGGTGCCGGTGAACGCCACGCTGGACATCAGCACGTCCACCATCAGCGGCGGCTTTCGCGGCGTGTTTCTCGAAAGGGTGCCCGGCTACATGAATGCCCTCTTCCGGTACTACCGGGTCAAGAAGGGGGACGTGGCCATCATCTTCAACAACGTCGGCGTGAACGCGTTGGTGATCGACGCGGTGGAGGAAGCGCAGCGCATCGGAGTGAAGACCATCGGCGTCGCCGGCTCGCCGTGGATGGAGCAGCTCGCGCCGGACCACCCGGTCCGCCATCCGAGCGGCAAGAACCTCAAAGACGAAGTGGATGTGTTCATCGACGACTACAACCCGGTGGGCGATTCGGTGCTGAAGCTGAATGGCTACGACATCCCCATTTCCCCCATCTCCTCGGTGACGGACTCGTACATCGTGAGACGGATCGAGATCGCGGCCATCGAGTACATGCTGGAGAAGGGCTTCGAGCCGCCGGTGTGGGTGAGCGCGAATCTCCCGGGTGGGGATGAGGTCAACGAACGGTATATCGAGAAGTGGTACAACCGGGTGAAGCTTATGTAGCCCGTTGTCCGCCCGGCGGGGAAGCCGTTGGGGCTTTCCGGGGCCATGGATGGTTTCGACTGGAGAAAGGATGCAGACATGGAACTTTCGTTTGAGATCTGGCCTAACGCGCCCTACGAGGGCCTGGGTATCGTGGGCGTTGCCACGAATTCCTGGGGCGACAAGCCGATAGAGTGGAACATGGAGCGCGTGGCCCATCACGGCTACGGCGCGATCGACTTCATCTTCGACCAGTTCCTCGACCTGGAAGGGAAGGAGTACGATGAGACCGTCGAACGGATTCCCGGGCTGGCCAAGGACCTGGGCCTGAAGATCGCCTCCGTCGGCTCGCACCATCTCTCCATCACCCCCAAGAAGTGGAGAGTGGCGGGCGCAATGGAGATGATGAAGAAGTCCATTGACCTGGCCGCGGCCATCGGCGCACCGACTGTCGCCACCTACATCGCCGGCTACTACAACCCGCCGACCTACATCCTGATGACTCCCGCGGAGGCCAAAGACCTCCTGGTGTATATGATGTCGGAGCTGGCCCGCTACGCCGAGGAGCGGGGCGTCACGCTCAGCATGGAGCCGCACGAGGGCACGCTCATCAACACGCCGGAGGTGACCCTGGAGATCGTCGAACGCGTCAACTCGAAGAACCTGTTCCTGACGATTGATTTCGGCGGAATCGAGGTCGGCATGAAGGCGCACAAGTCCATCGAGGAGATCTTCGGCCAGTTCGGGAGCCTGGTCAACCACGTGCACTGCAAAGACGTGACCGGCGTGCCGGGCAACTGGAACATGTGCTGGTTCGGTGAAGGGCAGGTGAATTTCCAGCGCTACGCCGACGCGCTGCGCAGCATCAATTACGGCGGCTACATCTGCGTGGAGTGGGAAGGCTGGTTCAAGGGCGGCATCGAAGGCGTCGGCGAGACGTACGGCCAGGGGCTGGCGGACTTCGATCGGGCTGCGCCCGAGGCCCGCGAGTTCCTCAAGCCGTACTTCGACTAATCTGCAGCCGAAGCGGGTGCGACGTTTGCCCGGGAGGTGCTGAAGAAGTATGATCTTTTTATGATTGAAAAGATCCTTGATTCCGTCATGCCGGAGGAGATCGAGCGCATCCTGTGCGGTCTGATCGCCATCGAAGGGCACGAGGAGACCGCGGATCGGGAGAAGCCCGTCGCGGCCTTCATGCAGGACTACTTCGACGGGCAGGGGGTGAAGTCCGAGCTGGTGCCCGTGGTCGACGGCCGTCCCAACGTCATCGCGCGCGCGGAGGGTGCGGGAGACGGTCCGGTTCTTCTCCTGAACGGGCACATGGATACGGTGCCGGCCTACGCCATGGAAGATGCCTTTGTCCCCAGGGCCGACGACGATCGAATCCGCGGCAGGGGGAGCGTAGACATGAAGGGTCCTCTCGCGGCGATGATGGGCGTGCTTGTCGCGCTGAAGCGGAGCGGCGCGAAACTGCGGGGAGACGTGGTGTTCGCCGGCACCATCGGAGAGGAGAAGGCGAGCGAGGGCGCGCACTATCTGGCGAAAACCGGCTTCCAGGCCGATTACGCCATCGTGGGAGAGAGCACCGGACTCGAGGTGGGAGTGGCGCACAAGGGTGCGCTGCGCGGCGAGGCCGTCTTCGAAGGATACGCCGTTCACAGCAGCATTCCTGAGCAGGGGGTAAACGCGATACACCATGCGAGCGCGTGGATCGAGAAGATCAGATCGGAGTACATACCATCCCTCGCAGAGAAGTCGCACCCGCTGCTGGGGAGCCCTACCATGAATCTGGGCGTGATAGAGGGAGGCACCAGGATGTCTTCCGTGCCCGACCTCTGTTCGATCAGATTCGACCGCCGCATGATCCCGGGCGAGGAAACCAGCGGCGTGGTCGGCGATCTGCAAGCTATCGCGGATGACCTGGCCTCCGGTGATCCCGACTTCAAGGGCAAGGTCAGGGCGCTCCCGGAATCCAGCGTAGGTCCTCATCCTCCCCTGGAGTCCGATCCGAACAGTCCTCTGGTAAAGGCCCTCCTCTCAGCTCATCAGGCGGAGCTGGAAAGAGAGATCTTTCCGATCGGGCTGCCGTACTGGACGGATGCGGCCCTGTTCGCACGGATCCCCGGCCTGCAGGCGGTCGTGTGCGGCCCCGGCGACGTACGGCAAGCTCACTCCAACGACGAGTGGATCTCGAAGCGGGAACTCTACACGGCATATCGAATGTACACACGGGCGGCAGCTCAGCTCTGCATGTAAGGAAATTCATGTTCGCCGAGACACTGAAATGCGCGTTCTGCGGGACCGGTCACGAGCTGGGGCTCGTCTACTTCTGTGAGCAGTGCGGGGGGACGCTCGACGTCAACTACGGCTACGGCGGGATCTCCTTCGAAGACATGCTGGGCGACGACGCGCCGGGCATATGGAAGTACCGGGACGTGCTTCCGATTCGCCCCGACACCGAACCGGTGACGATGTGGGAGGGGGACACCCCGCTTCTCGATGCGAAGCGGCTGGGGGAGGCGGTCGGACACGGGTCTCTCTACCTGAAGAACGAGACGGCGAATCCGACCGGTTCGTTCAAGGACCGGCCGCTGTCCGTGGCGGTCACCCGGGCGCGGGAGCTCGGGATGGAGAGGCTCGTGCTCGCGTCCACCGGCAACAGCGGGGCGGCGGCGAGCGCGTACGCGGCCGAGGCGGGGATGCCGTGCTCCATATATATACCGGCCGGCACATCGGAAGGGAAGTCGTCGGCAATGAGGGCCCGCGGCGCGGACGTGGAGGAAGTGGACGGGACGTTCAGCGACGCGTACGAGAAGGCCCTCGCCGAGGCAGGCGACGGGAACAGCTTCAACGTCACCTCGACGTTTCTCAATCCGTACGCCGGCGAGGGGGACAAGACGGTCGCGTACGAGATATACCGGCAGCTCGGGACGGTGCCCTGCTGGGTGGTGGTGCCGGTCGGCGCCGGGCCGCTCCTGGTGTATTGCTGGAAGGGATTCAACGAGCTGATGCGCGCTCGAATCACCGACTGCGTGCCCCGGATGGTCGCCGCGCAGGCGGAGGGCTGCGCACCGATCGCCCACGCCTTCGAGGACGACCTTCTCCAGGTGGAGCCCTGGGGGGAACCGCGCACCATCGCCGACGGCGTGGCGGACCCGCTGTGGACGTATCCGCGCGACGGCACCCGCACGCTCAGCACGGTACGGGAATCCCGGGGGTGCGCGCTGGGCATCGCGGAACGGGACATAGCGAAATACGTCGGGCTACTCGCCGAATGCGAGGACCTCGCCGCAGCGCCGGCGGCGGCGCTTTCCGTGGCCGCAATCGAGGAGATGAAGAAGGCCGGGCTCCTCAAGCCCGGCGAAAGTGTCGTGTTCATCGTTACCGGAAAAAATAGGGATAGCGACTGATCTCTAGTCGTAACCATTGTTTTATCAGGTAGTTGGGGAAGCTAATTCCGGAGGTCGGCAATGATGCGAAGACAGGTATCGGCAGTATCGGTTTTCTTTCTCTCTCTCTTCCTCGCGGCAGCGGCCTCCGGGGAGCAGGACATCGGTTTCGCGCAGAAGCCGTCGGTTGAGAAGGCCGGTGACGGGTGGACAATCTTCTTCTCCGCGAAGAAGCCGTGCGACATGACGATCGGAATCGTGGACCCTTCGACAGGCTCAGGGCAAGCAGCAAAGGTGGTGCGGCACCTGGCCGCAGGCACGATCGGGACAGAGGCGGTGACGGCCGTCTGGGACGGAAAGGACGACTTCGGCAAGCCGGCTCCGGGAGGGTGCAGGGTCCGGGTGGACCTCGGACTTGCGGTCACGTTCGAGAGAATGCTCTGCGAGGTGCCCCAGGGGGTCTCCAGCCGCGGCCCGGTCGGGATGGCGGTGGACGGTAGCGGCAGTCTCTATATTATGGAGGGGCATCTCTCCGTCGGCAAGAACATGATGGAGATGAAGCTCAAGGTGTTCGACAGAGACGGCAACTACCTCAAGACACTGTATCCGTTCCCTCCGGACCTGCCGACCGAGAAGATATCCATGGTGGAATTCATCACGACCAAAGACGGCCGCTGCATTCCGCTGAGCGGCTTCGGTGGACACCGAGTCTATTCCGGCTTCATTCCGGGCAATCCCGGGACCGTCCGCCATACCCCGGTGATCACGAAGGACGGCAGGTACCTCTTCGTGACCGGCACGATCGTGGCAGGCGCCCGCAGGATCCTCCGCATGGGAACGGATGGGAGCGTGACGCTGAAGGACTATCCCGGACCGGAGCTCCACGAGGAGGCCAAGCTTTCCGAGATGTTTCTCGCGCTTTCCCCCGACGAGAAGATCCTTTACTACGCCGGCGCGGTATCCAAGAAGGGCGGGACGGCTCACGCGGTGTACCGTGTGAATCTGGCCGCGGATGCACAGGCGGCGCCTTTTATCGGGACGCCGTTCGAGGCGGGCGACGACGAGAAGCACTTCAATGACCCGAGGGGCCTGACGACGGACGCGAAGGGCAGGATATACGTCGCTGACTACGCCAACGATCGCATTCAGGTATTCGAGGCAACCGGCACGTTCGTCAAATCGCTTCCGGTCACCAGTCCGGAGCAGGTGCTTGTGCATCCCAGGACCGGGGTGGTGTACGTGTTCTCGGTGAAGGACCGGGGCGCCACGAACACGTATACGAAGAAGATTCAGTGGGAGCTCTACGAGAACAAATCCATCATCAAGTTCCTGTCGATCGACAAGTGGGAGGCGGTCTGCAGTATTGACCTCCCCAAGCGCAAGAAACACATGCACGATGCCGGTCCCATCATGGTGCTGGACGAATCGGCAGAGGAGCCGATCATATGGATCGCCAACGTCGGTCGGCAGGAGCCGGACGACATGCTGTGGAAGATCGTGGATCGTGGCGACAAGCTCGAGAAGGTAGAGCACGCGGTCAGACGATACAGCCGTCATCAGATGCTGGTGAGCCCGAAGATCGCGGCGGACCACGACCACGACCAGCTGCTGGCCGTCGGCGGCGGTCTTCCCAAACCGGTCCGCATCGACGCCGCAACCGGCAAGGAGACCCCGATAGAGCTGAAAGGGGAGATTGGCGCAGCCGCTCTTGAGCAGGTGGGTGATATCGCGGCCGGTCCGAACGGCATGCTGTATCTGAGAAGCGGCAAGACGATCCCCAAAAACGAGCGCCTGTGGTACATACGGCGTTTCGACAGGGATGGGAACCACGTACCTTTCGAAAAGGCCGGGGAGTTCATCGAGACGCACGGCAAGAAGGAGATCACGTCGTGGGGACTTCTCCCGGCGCCGTTCTCCGTGGACCGCCACGGAAACATATACGTGATCGGGCTGGTATCGCGGACGACGCTCAGATGCCGGCTGGACGTGTACGGTTCTGACGGGGCGATGAAGAGGAAAGGGCTGATGATGATGTCCCATACCGGCGGATGCGTCGCCGCGGACGCGGCCGGGCGTCTGTACGTCGCGGAGACGCTGCGGCCCCGGGCGCTTCACTACCCCGACTTCTACCCGGGTGACCCCAACAACTACTTCCGCAAGTGGTACGGCGTGCTTCTCCGGATGAACCCGGACGGTGGTGCGATAGAGCCGGCCGCGGGGCTCCATCACGAGTACGTCGGCCGGTACAACCGGCCGGTGAAGGTCACCGGCGCGCAGTGGGGGTTCTACGGCATAAGCCCGATGCCCCAGCAGGCGGGCTGTCAGTGCCGGATGGCGTACTTCGACGTGGACGAGTGGGGCCGGGTGTGGATGCCGGACGAGGCCGGCTACTGCATCACGGTGCTCGATTCGAGCGGGAAGGTGGTGACGCGCTTCGGTGCGTACGGCAACTGGGACTGCAAAGGCGCGGGCAGCGGGAAGCCGGTGCCGCCCATCCCTCTGTGGGGACCGGGCCGTGTCGCGGTGCTTGACGGCCACGCGTTCGTCGTGGACAGCCACAGCCGGAGGATCGTCCAGGTAAAACTGAACGGGCAGGTGAGGGAAGAGGTCCCGGT
>CAYMFW010000049.1:0-27991 GCA_964389785.1 uncultured Planctomycetota bacterium | reverse complement strand
GATCGATACGCGAAGGTCTGGAGAAGCTCGGCATTCAGCGCCACGACCGAATCGTGATGCACTCCGACCTCAAGAAGCTCGCCAAGGCAAGGATTCTGGTCAAGATGCCCAACTGCGGCGCCGACTGCCTGATCGACGCCTTCCTGGAGCAGATCGGGCCGAACGGGCTTCTCTGTGTACCGACCTTCACCAGCACGTTTCTCAGCCCGTCGGCCGGACCCGTCGGCGAGATATTCGACGCGGACACCACTCCGAGCAGGGTCGGGAGTATCACCAACGCGGTGCTCCAGCGAAAAGACCGCGTCCGCTCCATGCACCCCACCCACTCCTGGACCGCCGTCGGGAAGGACGCGGATGAATTCGTGAAGGGTCACGAGGATACCAGCACGTTCGGAAGGGACTCGGTCTGCGGCAGGATGTACGACTGGGACTTCAAGATCGTCTGGTTCGGCACCACCGGCACCACCAACACCAGTACCCATTTCGGCGAGGACTGGCTCTATCTGCCGTATATGACCACTGAAGACGCTCTCGTGCGGGATGGGAACACCTACAGACGCGTAACCGTCACCCGCTCCCCGAGCGGACCCCGCAACTTCTACGCCGACGGCTGCAGGCTGGACGGCCTGCTCGCGGAATGGGGGATACAGACCGTGGGCACCGTCCATGCAGCCACGGTGAAGGTGATGCGCCACAAGGACTTCATGGAACGCGAGCTGAAGGCGCTTCTCGATGATCCCTGCCTTCTGATGCACGAGGGAAGGGACGACGCGTACCACACCCAGTTCTACAGACTCAATCGGGAGCATGTCGAGCGGATTAGGAGGGAGCATGCGGATGACATCGGTGACCTGCTGAAGGTCGATATATAGGACCGAGGTTCCACTCACGGCCCGCAGACGGTATAATCCGCGACATGAAATCACCCGAAATGCACATATATATTCCGCCGAAACAGCTTTCCCTGGACGTCGCGATCGGTGACGATATCACGCGGCGCTTCATGATCACCCGGGACGAGCACGGACCGATCAAGATTGCCCGCGTGTACAATCCGAAGGACGACATGACCTGCGGGTTCGTCGTGGTGGACAATCTCCAGCGCGGTCCGTCCCTGGGCGGCATAAGGATCGCCGAAGACGTGACCGTCGGGGAGGTGTACGGACTCGCGGCCGCGATGACGCTGAAATCCGCCGCCGCGATGCTCCCGCTCGGAGGAGGGAAGGCCGGCATCGCCGCCCCGCCTGTCCATCTGGCCGAACATCCGCAGCACCGGCACCAGCTGATGACCGAATTCGCAAAGGCGCTCTGGGACCTGCCGGAATACGTTCCCGGCCCGGACATGGGCACGTCCGAGGAAGATATGCAGCTGCTCTATGAGGTGTTCACCGGACTGGCCGGCCATACCGGTCACGGCCGCGGAGGGGTGGGACGCCCCCCCGACAGGGGCGGTCTGCCGATCGATGAGTGGGGCATTACCGCTCACGGACTTTTCGCCGCGGCCCGGGTGACGGAGGACCTGCGTGACGATTTCACTATCGAAGGCGCCAGGGTCATCGTCCAGGGCTTCGGTAACGTCGGCGCGAACATCGCCGCGAAGCTCGCCGCCGTCGGAGCCGTGGTCGTCGGCGCGAGCGACATCACCGCGGCCCTTTACCGCAGGGACGGGCTGGACCTCGACGAGCTGATGGATCGGAGGAAGGAACCGGGCGGGCTTGCCGGCTATACCGCCCCCGCCGACGAGAAGTTCGGACACGATTCGCTCGAGCGGCTCCTGGAGCTTCCGTGCGACGTGCTCGTCCCCGCCGCCCGGCCCGACGCGATCACGTCCGCCAACGCGGACCGGATAGACACCCGGATAATCCTTCAGGGCGCCAACAACCCGGTACCGAAGGTCGTCGAGTACTACCTGCGGCGCAGCAAGAACGTGCTGTCCCTGACGGACTGGATAGTGAACGCCGGCGGCGTCATCGGCTGCGCGGTGGAGCTGAAGATGGACAGCGACGAGAAGTACAGGAAGAAGGTGCTCGCCGGCGGCGAGAACGGCCGCACGTACCTGGAGAACCTGGTCTACGAGACCGTCTCCCGCAACGTGCGGGAGATGTTCGAACGGGCCGCGTCCGCCGAGAAGAAGGGCGAGGACAAGACCATTCGCGAGCATGCCCTGGAGATGGCGGAGCACCGTCTGACGGACGAGAAACTCCGGTCCACGGTATGGCTGTAGGACTGCTCGAGCTCTTCGACTCCCGCCGCGCCTACCGGGACGCGGTTGCCATCTGGAAACACGCCCGGTGGTGCACCACCGGGGAGATGCGGACGGCCGCCCGCCTCATCGTCGAACGTCTGAAGCGCGCCGGGGTCTCGGACGCCCGCATCATCGACCTGCCCGGAGACGGAAAGACCTCCGTCGGCGGCTGGGTGATGCCGAAGGCGTGGGACGTGAAGGCGGCGACGCTCACCGTCGTCGAACCGTCCATCGCCCGCCCGGTGCTGGCCGACTACCGGAAGTCCCCGATGACCCTGATGCTGTGGAGCCCTCCGACCCCGCCCGGCGGCGTCACCGCAGACGTCGCGCTGGTGAAGGACCCGGCAACGCACCGCGGCAGCCTGAAGGGCAGGCTCGTCCTTCCCGCGACCCCGGGCAGGAGCACCATGGACAACGTCCAGGAGCTCGCGCGCCGGGGTGCCGCCGGACTCATCTCCGACTTCGTGGCGCCCGACCCCGGCGTCAAGGAAGGACCGTACCTGGACGACGCGTCCCAGTACGGAAACTACCTCAACCCGTGCTGGGACGGCGCCCGCCGTCTCCCGGCGTTCTCGATAACCCCCCGGCGGGGACGGATGCTCAGGAAGCTCATCGCCCGTCACGGGAAGGTGCGGGTGAACGCCCTCGTCGCGTCGCGCCTCTACGACGGCAGGATGCCGGTGGTCTCGGCCGCCCTTCCCGGCGAGGACGAGAAAGAGATAATCCTCACCGGACACATGGACGAGCCCGGCGCGTCGGATAACGCCTCGGGCGTCGCCGTCTCGATGGAGATCCTGCGCGCGCTGGCCGCCTTCGTGAAGAAGCGCGGCAGGCCGCTGGCACGTACGGTACGCATCATGTTCTCCGGCGAGGTCAGGGGAATACAGGGCTACCTCAACCTGCTCGGCCATCCCGCTCCCGTCATCGCCGGGCTCAATCTCGACATGGTCGGGGCGAACCATCAGAAGGCGCGCTCCAGCCTGTACATCGAGTCGGCACGGCCGTTCTCCCCTTCATTCCTGGACGTGCTGCTCTCCGAGCTGGTGAGGAGAGAGGCGAAGAGACCGCCTCTGTTCCGATACCTGCTCAGGCAGGTCGTCGTGGTGGACGACTGCCAGTTCGCTGCCCTGCCGTTCGGCGCGCCGATGTGCTTCGTCGGCCAGCCGCACGAGCGCACGTACCACACGTCGCTCGATACCCCGAAGGTCATATCAGCGGCCCACATGAACCGGATAGGACGCATGATCTGCGAGACGGTGCGGTTCGTCGCCGACGCCGGCCACGAAGAGATAGCCGCCCTGGCGCGCAGGACCTGTGCCGGAGCGGTCGCGGACGTCAGGGCCGGCCGGGTCTCCCGCGCGGATGCGGTCTCCGGCGTGAAACGCATCTTCGACGGGCTCAAGGGCCTCATCGACGACGGTCCGGAATTTCCGACTCCGGAAGAGGTGGAGGACATGCGCCGGAAGAAGCTGCTGGTGGGCGGCCTGCTCTATCCCAGATCGGCGTTCGCCGTGGAATGCGGCCGCCTCATCGGCAGGCTGTCGGCCGCGAAGGGAAGGAAGCGCCCCGCGGCGGTCAGGATCGCCGGCACCCGCGCGGCCAACGAGGCGCGCACGCTGGTGCCGGTGAAGAAGTTCGCCGGCTATCTGGGGTGGGAGGACCTGTCCCGGAGCAGAAGGAAGACGCTCCTTCGCGAGACCGGCATGGGCGCCGGCTGGGGCTCGGCCGACTGGCTTCAGATGGCACTCGACCTGTCGAACGGCAGGAGCTCGATCGCGGAGATCTGCCAGACCATAGCCCGCGACCGCGTGGCGGTGGATCTCTCGACCGCAGTGAAGGTGATGAAGTTCCTCGCCCGGGACGGCAAGGTGGAATTCCGGAAGGTCATCCGAAAAAACGACATACTGCGCGCCCTGAAGCGGGCCGGCATACGCCCCGGAAACGTGGTGGCGGCGCACACGTCCCTCTCCGCATTCGGCTACGTTCAGGGAGGAGCAGAAACGGTCATCGACGCGCTGCTCGCCGCGGTGGGACGCAGCGGGACACTCGCGGTCCCGACGCACTCGCTGAGCTGGCTGGGAAGGCCGCCGTACGACCCGAAGACGTCCCCGTCCCTCGTCGGCGAAGTAACGAACGCGTTCCTCCGCCGCCGCGGCGTGAGGAGGAGCATGCACCCCACCCATTCGGTTGCCGCACTCGGACCGCGTGCCCGCCGGCTCATCGCCGGGCACGATCACACCGTCGCGCCGCAGGGCAGAGAAGGGTTCTGGGGAAATCTCTATGACGCCGACGGCACCGTCCTGTTAATGTGCCCGCCGAGAGCGAATACCATACTGCATGCCGCAGAGCTCTGGGCGGGAATGCCCTACCCCCCGGCACGGGCGCACTTCATGAAGAAGGGACGCCGGATCGAGGTTACGATCCCCGGGATGCCGTGGCACGTGGACCATTTCGACACCGTCCACGACCGCCTTATCCGAAGCGGCCGGATGCGAGCCGCCCGTCTCGGCGAGGGCATGATATACTCCGTCGCAGCGCGGGACGCGGTGGCGGCCGCTGCCCGGCTGATCCGCAGGAACCCCCGCGCGGTGCTTCCGAAGGGATGCACGTGCCGCTTCTGCCGCTACGTCTCACGGAATCTGCGAAGGAAGTAGTATGAGCCCGCGCACACGAAAGGTGATGTCGCCGGAGGACTGGGAGGACCGCCCTGACTCCGAGCTTCTCCAGATACCGGTGCGGGAGCTCGGCCTGAAGATCGACGGCAGCCCGCTCGAGCCGCACATCCATCAGCTTTACCGGGAGCTGGAGTCCAGAAACATCCCGTTCCACCCGCCGTGCTATCTGGCCGATGAATGGCTGTGTCCGGACAGGACGCCGGTGATCGGCATCCCGTTCTACCTCGCACATCCGCGGCTCAAGAACCTGGAGCGGAAGATGATGCTCGAGGTGGAGGGAGGAACGGAGCCGTCGTGCATGAAGCTGCTCCGCCACGAGGCCGGCCACGCGCTCAACTACGCGTATCTCCTCTTCAAGAAGACCCGATGGCGCGAGCACTTCGGTCTCTTCTCCGCCACCTACAGCGACAACTACGACGCCCGGCCGTACTCAAAGAAGTACGTGGTCCACCTGAGCGGCAATTACGCCCAGGCGCACCCGGACGAGGATTTCGCGGAGACCTTCGCGGTGTGGCTCGACCCGTCCAACCAGTGGCGAGACAAGTACGGGGACTGGCCGGCCTTGAAGAAGCTGAAGTACGTGGACGCCGTCGCCCGCAGGACGCTCGCCGCGCCCCCGAAGGTGACGACCCGTGAGACCCCCTGGTCGGCCGCCCGGATGAGATCGACGCTGCGCGCCTACTACGAGAGAAGGCGGCGGCACATGGGAGACGACTACCCGGGCTACTACGATCCGGGCCTCCAGCAGCTCTTCGGCCCCGCCTCGCCGTCCAATTCGACGCAGAAGGCGTCCGTCTTCCTCCGGCACTGGAGGCGCCACATCGTGAACTGCGTGACGATGTGGACGGGGGAGAAGAAGATCGACGCGGACACCCTCCTGAAGAAGCTGGCCCGCCGCTGCAAAGCGCTCGACCTGTACCTGCACAAGACCGAGACGGAGTCGCTTCCCGAGGTGGCCGCGTTCGTGACCGCGGTGATGAAGAACGTCCATCGTTTTCCACAGGACTATACGAACTCATGAAACGCCACTTGAAACTGTCCGTCATGATGGACCAGGGAGCGATCCCGTCCGAGGACCCCGACTTCACCCGCAAGGAAGAGGCCACCACCACCGAGGGCCACGTGGTGACGGCGCTCAGGGAGCTGGGACACGACGTCGGCATCCTCGGCGTTGGGTACGAGGTCGAACCGATCGTACAGCATCTCAGGGAGCGTCAGCCGGGGATGGTGTTCAACCTCTCCGAGCAGTTCCGGGGCGACCGGCGCCTGGACTCGAACGTCGCCGGGCTCCTGGAACTCATGGGAGTACGGTTCACCGGCACCGGCTCGGCCGGCCTGCTGATCTGCCGTGACAAAGGGCTGTGCAAGGAGATCCTGAGCCGTCACCGGATACGGGTGCCCGATTTCCTGGTGTTCCCGCCCGATCAGTCGGTGCGGATACCCAAGGTCTTCCGCTATCCGGCGATCGTCAAGCCGGTGTTCGAGGACGCCTCCGACGGCATCTCCCAGGCCTCTCTCGTCAAGAACACGGAAGAGCTGCAGGAACGGGCCCGCTTCGTCCACGAGAAATGGCAGCAGATCGCGATCGCCGAGGAGTACATAGCCGGCCGCGAGCTGTACGTCACCATCCTCGGCAACCAGCGGCTCACCGTGCTGCCTCCGCGGGAGATCATCTTCGGGGACGCGAACGGTCCCCCCATCGCCACCTCCCGCGTCAAGTGGGACAATGAATACCGGGAGAAATGGAAGATCGAGTACTGTGCCGCCAAGCTCCGGGATGACCTGCTCAGGAGCATCGCCCGCGTCTGCAAGAGGGTGTACCGCCTGCTCCAGCTCCGCGACTTCGGCCGGGTCGACCTGCGGGTTGCGGAGGACGGCAGGATCGTGGTGCTGGAGGTCAATCCCAATCCGGACGTCGCGTACGGCGAAGACGTCGCCGAGTCCGCCGCGACCGGCGGCCTTCGCTACAACGAGCTCATCGACCGCATCCTCCACCACGCTCTCCGCCGCTACGGCGAAAAATAGGGCTGGGAGACCGGCAGCAGGGGTGTGGCTTGACTGCCTCACGGCACTCGGGTAGACTCCGGTGGCGAAAGGAGGAATGTATGGAAGAGGAAGCCAAATCACAACTTGACGAAGAGGAAGTCGGCAGGGTTACCCACTTCTTCTCCAAGGCCAGCGCCGCCGGAATCGAGATCACCGCCGGATCCCTCAAGGAGGGTGATACCATCCGCGTAAAGGGACACACCACGGATTTCACCCAGGAGGTCGACTCGATGCAGGTGGACAACGCATCCGTCGAAGAGGCGAAGATAGGTGATCTCGTCGGCATAAAGACCAGCGACAGGGCGAGAGAGCATGATATCGTCTACAGGGTGAAGGTCTGACCGTCACCCCCGGAATGGAACTCGTAACAGACGCCTTCTCGAAGGCGATATACTCGACGTGGATATTCTCCAAGCCGCTCAGAACGCTGTTCGACGCGGGTGAAGGGCTCGTGTCGGCCCTGCGCAACCGGTGCTTCGCGATAGAGAGGGTCTTCGTCACCCACGGGCACTACGATCACATCGGCGGCCTGCCCGGTCTGGTGAGGATCCGCGGGCAGGGACGGGGCGACAAGGAGAAGCCCCTCGTCATCTACTACCCGGAGAACGACTCCGGCTGCGAGCTGCTCCAGGCCTACATCGCGCGCCTGGTACCGAACCCGTCCTTCCATCTTGAATGGGTCCCGGTCCGCAGCGGCACGCAGATAGAGATCAGCGAGAAGGGCAAGCGGAAGTACGTCGAGGCCTTCCGGGTAACGCACATGGGCAGACGGCTCTCTCTGGGCTACAACGTGTGCGAGACAAGGGAGCGGCTCAAGAGCGAATACGCCTCCCTGGAGGAGAAGCAGATAGCCGCACTGGCGAGGGAGAAGGGGCGCGAGCAGATCACGGAGACCTACGAGAAGAGGGTGCTGTCGTACGGCGGGGACGGGCTTGCGGTGGACCCCGCTCTCATCGAGGGGTCCTCCCTGCTGATACACGAAGCCACGTTCCTGGACGATGGGGAACGGGGCAAGGAGATACACGCGACCGTCTCCGAGGCGCTCCGGACGGCGAAGGAGGCCCGCGTCTCCGAGCTGCTTCTCATGCACTTCTCCACCCGGTACCGCGCCTCGGACATATTCAAGGCCCTGCGGGCCGCGGTACAGAGCGCGGCACTGGACATCCCGGTGCACCTCCTGCTCAGCGGCAGGATCAACACGCTGGAGACGGATAGAGATGTCGGCTCGTAATGAGATCGCGAAGCTCAGGGAGCTGATCGAGTATCACAACTGGCGATACTACGTGAAGGACGATCCCGAGATCTCCGACGCGGAGTACGACGCTCTCTTCCGGAAGCTGCAGAAGCTGGAGGAGGAGAACCCGCAACTCGCTGATCCATCCTCGCCCACACAGAAGGTCGGCGCCCCTCCGATAGAGGCCTTCGGCACGGTGACACATGCCGTACCGATGCTGAGCCTGGGCAACGCCTTCGACCGTGACGAGTTCGCCGCCTTTCACGAGAGGGTCACTAAGCTGCTCGAGCGGGAGGACCACGTCGAATACGTCTGTGAGCCGAAGCTGGACGGCGTCGCCTTCGAGGCGGAGTACGTCAACGGCGAGCTCATCGTGGGATCCACCCGCGGCGATGGCGTGACCGGGGAAAACATCACCGAGAACCTCAGGACGGTCCGCAGCATCCCGCTCAGGCTGCGCGCCGCCGGCGGCGCGCCGGCGCGCCTGCAGGGACGAGGAGAGGTGTTCATGCGGTCGACTGACTTCGACCGGCTGAACGCGATGCGGCGTGAGCAGGGCGAGCCGGAATTCGCCAACCCCCGCAACGCCGCGGCCGGGTCCCTCAGACAGCTCGACTCACGCGTCACCGCGGCCCGCCCGCTCGACGCGTACTTCTACACGGTGGGAGAGATCGAGGGGGACCGGCCCGGAAGCCAGTCAGCGCTCCTCGAATGGCTGCGGGACCTGGGGCTCAGCACCAATCCCCTGAACAGAGTCTGCAGCGGCATCCAAGAGGTCGGGAAGTACTACGACGACATCCTGGCGCGACGACAGGACCTGGAGTACACCATCGACGGCGTCGTCATAAAGGTGAACGAGGCCTCCCTGCAGGACCGCCTCGGTCACGTCGCGCGGAGCCCCCGGTGGGCCGTCGCGTACAAGTTCCCGCCGGAGCAGGCGGAGACGGTGATAGAGGATATCATCGTGCAGGTCGGAAGGACCGGGGTGCTCACCCCGGTCGCGGTCATGAAGCCGGTGCGCGTGGGCGGCGTTGAGATCAGCCGGGCCACCCTGCACAACCAGGACGAGATAGACGCCAAGGACGTCAGGCGCGGCGACGCGGTGGTGATACAGCGAGCCGGCGACGTTATCCCTGAAGTCGTAACCTCAATAAAGAAAAGGAGAAAAGGGAACCCTCCCCGCTTCACCATGCCGTCCGCCTGCCCGGCGTGCGGCGCCGCGGTGGTGAGGGCGGAGGGCGAGGCGGCGCACCGCTGCACAGGAAGCTCCTGCCCCGCCCAGACGAAGGAGCGCATCGCCCACTTCGTATCGCGCGGCGGGATGGACATCGAAGGGCTCGGCGCGAAGCTGGCGGACCAGTTCGTCGAGGCCGGCCTGGTGAAGAACGTGGCCGACCTCTACGCGCTGACGAAGGAGAAGCTGCTGGAGCTGGAACGGATGGCCGACAGGTCCGCCTCCAACCTCCTGGAATCGATCGGGAAGAGCAGGAGCGCCGGCCTGTCCCGGCTGATCTTCGCGCTCGGCATCAGGCACGTCGGGGAGACCGCCGCCGGCATACTCGCCGACACGTACGGCAGCATCGGGAAGATATCGAAGGCGTCCGCGGAAGAGCTGGAGGAGATCGAAGGCATCGGTTCTGAAATCGCGTCCGCCATCCACGCCTTCTTCTCCGACGAGGTGAATATCGAACTCATCGAACGTCTCGAGGCGGCCGGGGTGAACACGAGACGGAACGCGGCGGCGAAGAAGAGCGACGCGCTCGCCGGCGCGTCTTTCGTACTCACCGGCACCCTCTCATCGATGTCCCGGGATGAGGCGAAGAAGCTGATACTCGCCCACGGAGGCAGGGCGTCCTCCTCGGTCGGCAAGAAAACGAGCTACGTCGTCATCGGCGAGAACCCGGGCTCCAAGGCCCAGAAGGCCGGGAAACTCGGCGTGCCGATGATATCGGAAGACGAATTCCTGGAGATGGTCGGATGGCAAGGCAGATAACGCTCAACGAGCTGGCCCCTCTCGACATGGGCGACCTCGGCACCGGCCGGGCGGTCTGCATCTCCGACATCCACTACCTGGAGGAGGAGAACGAAAGCGACGCGAACTTCCTCCGCTTCCTCGAGGAGCTGGACACCGAGTACCTGTTTCTGGTCGGGGACATATTCGATTTCTGGCTCGGGGACAAGCATAGTCGGGTGCCGACGTACGCCAGGCTGACGTCCGCCCTGAAGGGCTGCGCGGCGCGCGGCATACGCATCATCTCCCTCCGGGGCAACAGGGATTTCCTGGCGATGGATTTTTTCAGGTACCGGATCGGGGCAGAGGTGGCGAAGAACGCGGTCACCTTCTCCACGAACGGCACGCGGGTGCTCCTGACGCACGGGGACACGGTGTGCACCTGGGACATCCGCTACGCCGCGTGGCGCCGGGTCTGTTCCTCGCAGGTCTTCGCGGGCATCGTGACCGCCCTACCATTCCGTATCGGCCGGTTCCTCGGCCGGCTGGCACGGGCGGGAAGCCGGCTTGAAGCCAGGTTCAAGCCGCTCTGCTCCATCGAGGTATTCCACAACGCGCTGGGCGCGGTCTACCGCGAGGGAGTTGACGTGGTGGCCGCCGGTCATATACATAATGCAGGGGAACGGACCCGGAAACTGAACGGCCGGGAGAAGAGGCTGTTCATACTGGGAGGATGGCAGGAACAGGGCCGCTACCTGGAGATAGCCGGCGGCACGTTCGAGCTGAAGAAATGGAAGGAGTCCTGAGCCTTGATATTCACCGTCACGCTCAATACCGCGGTTGACCGCACGATCGAGGTCGAGAACTTCGCGCTCTCCGCGGTCAATACCGGAAAGCTCGTCAGGCTTCTCCCCGCGGGGAAAGGCGTCAACGTGTCCCGCATGCTCGGCACGCTGGGAATCGAATCCGTCGCCATGGGCTACGTCGGGAAACGCCAGCTTCACCTCTACGAGGACAGCCTGAAGGATTCGCTGGTGGAGATCGACTTCGTCATGCTCGACACCCCCACCCGCGAGAACGTCACCGTGGTCGACCCCGCGCGCGAGGTGGAGACCCACATACGGGAGCGCGGTCCGCGCATCGAGAGGACCGAGATCCACGAGATGAAGAGGAAGATAGAGAACCGGGTCCACAAGGGCGACAAGATCGTCTTCTCCGGCAGCATTCCCTACGGGGTTTCGCGCAAGCACTTCCGCGACATGCTCAAGATGTGTTCCGGCGTTGGCGCGGACGTATTCCTCGACGCGGGGGGCGCGACCCTCCGCGAGTGCGCCGACCTGGCGGACTACATCAAGCCCAATATCCAGGAGATGCAGGAAGCGCTCAAGACGGAGTCCGAGGACATCGACGAGCTTCTTCGCATGCTTCGCACGTTCCGCATGCACGAGCCGGCATTGGTCACCTGCGGAGGGCACGGCGCCTACTACATCGAATCGGACATCTGCTACCACGCTTCGGCCGACATGGAGGGGCTGGTGCCCATCAGCACCGTCGGCTGCGGCGACGCGTTCCTCGCCGGGTTCATCCATGGCGTGGAGAAGGGAGAGAAGGAGGGCGGCGCTCTCCGCGCCGCCGTGGCCGCCGCCACCGCCTGCCTGCTCTCTCCCACCGCGGACATCGACAGCGCCGACATGGTCACCCAGCTCGGCGACCGCGTCACCTCCAAACGGCTGTAAAAAAGGAGAAAAAGGGGACATTCTGCTTTTCCTGACAGCGCCCGGCGGGATGGACTCCGTCTGCCGTCTTTTCTGCAATTCGCCCTTGACAGGCCATTAGTCTTATAGTATACTAATTCAATTACCCGCACGGAGGACCCGATGCCGCAGACGGGCATGACGAACGCAGAGGTGATCGCAGGAATGTTCCGCCACGGAGCGAAAACCCGGCAGGAGCTGGCGAACGCCATCGGCCTCGGCAAGGCCTCGACCGCCAGGATCGTCGAGCGCCTCCTGAGGGCGGGTCATCTGCGGGAGGGGGAGAAGCTGCACGCCGCCGGACGCGGCAGGAAGGCGACCGCCATCTTCATACGTTCGGATCTCGCCTACGTTACCGGCGCGGACCTGGAGGGCCGGGCGGTCCGGGCGTGCGTCCTGGACATGGCGGGCGAAGTCGCGGCGTGCGGGCAGCGCACGATAGGATCCTCCTGGTCGATGAAGAGGATCGCCTCCTCCTGGCTAGAGCTCATGAAGCAAGTCATCCGGAAATCCGGAGCCGGACCAAACCGGATCGCCGGCCTCGGCGTCGGGCTTCCCGGCATCGTCTCCCGCGACGCCCGGCGGATACACGCGTACCTGCCGCCTGGACGGTGGGTCGATTTCGACATCGGACCGGCGCTGGATACGCTCGGCCTGCCGGTCGCCGCCGCCAACAACGCGCTCTGCGTTGCCGAGTACGAGAGAAGAGCGGGCCGGGCGAAGGACGCCTCGTCCTTCATATCCATCATCGCCCGCTACGGCATCGGCGCCGCGGTCTGCGCGCGAGGGACGTTCCTCGAAGGAGAGGACACCTTCATCGGCGAATTCGGCCACACCCGCATCAATATGAACGGACCGAAGTGTGTCTGCGGCCGCAAGGGATGTCTCGATGTGTACGCGTCGGGAAGGACGCTTCCCGCGAAATCGAAACGAAACGACGGATCCTGGACCACGGAACTCTCGAAGCGGGGCGAATACCTGGCGGCGGCGCTGGCGAACCTACTGAAGGTGTGCCACTCGCCGCTCGTGGTGCTGAACGGCGTCTACAACGAGCACCGGACCGAGATCGGACCGGTGCTCGCCGGGGCTCTGGCGGACGAGCTGAAGCCGCTCGCCATCGAGCCCCCGGAGCTCGTCTTCGGAGAGCCGTCCGAACTGAAGTCCAGCATCGGCGCGGCACACCGGGCGGCCGACGCGTTCCTGCAGACGCACCTGGCTCGAAGGCTGCGATGAGGATCATAGACGCGCACTGTCACCTGTCGGCCGACCCGGCGTACCTCGACGGCCTCCTCCCGGCCATGGACGATAACGGCATCGAGAAATGCTGCATGAGCGGTCTCGGGCCGCTGTTCGGCCAGGCCGGTAACGCCGACGTGAAGCAGGCCTTCGAGAAGCATCCGGACCGCGTCATCGGGGCCGTCTTCGTCCGACCGGGCGCGGACGGGCCCGACGCGGTGGACCGCGGACACGACGACGGCTTCCGCATGGTGAAGATAACGATTCCGAAATCCGGATACGACGATCCGGCGTATTTCCCTCTCTGGGAGCGCGCCGCCGCGCACCGGATGCCGGTGCTGTTTCATACCGGCGTCGTCACCACGGCGGGCGAGCATCCCGCCGAGGGAATCTCATCGTGGAACATGCATCCGATGCGCATCGAGCCGGTCACCCGCGAGTTCCCGGAGCTGGGCGTCATCATCGCCCACCTCGGCATCCACTGGAACGCGGATGCGGCGGAGCTCGTCCGGATGCGCCCGAACGTGTACGCGGACCTCACCGGCGAGCCGGGCGCATGGCGGGCCCGCGCGGATGCGGAGGGCGTCGAGAAGCACCTCTGGTGGCAGGGCGCGTTTGACAAGGTGGTGTTCGGCACGGACGTCCGCTACGTCGACATACCTACCATTATCAAGGAAGATATTGCAAGACTCCAGAAACTCGGACTGGGAGAGGAGACCCGGAAACGGATCTTCTCGGGAAACATCCTTCAGCTGCTCGGGGAGGCCTAGATGGACAGAATGGAAGAGATACGGGCGCTGCTGCGGCTTTCGCCCGAAGAGGTGATCGCGAAGGCCGGCGACAGGCTGGTGGTGCGCGAGGACCTGGACGAGCTGCACCGGAAGCTCGCCGAGGAGCTCGCCGAGGAGATCGTCACCAACAACGAGGAGGGAGAGCCCACCCGGCTGATACTCCCCCTCGGCCCCACCGGCCAGTACGGTCCGCTGGCGGAGATCATCAGCCGTGATCGGATATCCCTGGAGGGCTGCTGGTTCTTCTTCATGGACGAGTACTGCGACGCGGACGGCATGGCCTTTCCCGCCGATCATCCGCTGAGTTTCAAGGGCGAAGCGCGTCGGCTCTTCCTCGACCGCCTCGACGAGAGCTGCGGCCTGCATCCGGACCGGGTGGTGTTCCCCAACGAAGAGAACATCCACCGCCTCGAGAAGATGATCGAGAACATCGGAGGCATCGACGTCTGCTACGGCGGCGTCGGCATCCACGGTCACATCGCGTTCAACGAGCCGGAACCCCGCGTGCATCAGCTCGGCCCCCGAAGGGTCCGGCTCAACGACTTCACCGTCACGATAAACGCGGTCCGCGACTCGGTCGGCGGGAACCTGGAGTGCTTCCCGCGCAGCGCCTACACCCTCGGCATGCGTCAGATACTCGGCGCGCGCCGAGTCATGCTCTATCCGCGGAACGGATGTGAATTCGACTGGGCAAATACCGTCTGCCGGCTGGCCCTGTTCGGCGAGCCGGGCTGGGACTATCCGGTCACCAACATACGAGGGAGGAATTATGTCATCACCACCGATCGCGCTACGCTCGCCTCGCCGAAGAAGCTTATCTGACTTCGACCGCGGGGAATTCGACCACAGGGCCGCCGAATGGCGGCACGTGATAACCGGGATGATCTGCCGCGCCGGCTCCGGACACCTGGGCGGGGCGCTCAGCCTGGTCGAGATCGTCATGACGCTCTACGGCCGGATCATGAGAATCGAGCCGGAGAACCCGAAATGGCCTGACCGGGACCGGCTGATCCTTTCGAAGGGGCACGCGGCGCCGGTGCTCTACGTCGCGCTGGCGTCCCACGGGTTCTTCCCCGCCGATTGGCTGGCGACGCTCAACGCTAACGGCACGAAGCTCCCCAGCCACGCGGACGAGCGCTTCGTGCCCGGGGTGGACTTCACCACCGGTTCCCTCGGCCAGGGGCTCTCCTGCGCCTGCGGCGCTGCGCTCGCCGCGCGTACGGACGGCCGGTCGCACAACGTATTCTGCATCATCGGCGACGGCGAGAGCAACGAGGGGCAGATATGGGAAGCCGCGATGTTCGCCGGGCATCACGGGCTCGACAACCTGGTAGCTATCACCGACTACAACAGGCTGCAGATAGACGGGTTCACCGACGAGATCGTCACGCTGGAGCCGCTCGCCGACAAGTGGCGCGCCTTCGGCTGGGAGGTGTTCGAAATGGACGGCCACGACTGGCACGACATCTACGACACAGTGAACCGGGCGATCTCCGTGCGAGGCAAGCCGTCCATGATCATCGCGCACACGGTGAAGGCGAAGGGCCACCGCGATCTGGAGAACAGGGCCGAGAGCCACAACATCAAGGTGCCGGACGCGGAGACATTCGAGAAGGTGATGGGAGGCCTGGTATGAACTGGCACGAGATGGAGATGCGCGCGGTCTACGGCGGGACGCTCAACGAGCTGATAGAAGACGACCCGAACGTCATGTGCCTGGAGGCCGACCTCAGCAAGGCCTCCGGCACCAACCCGCGCGTCGCGGAGAAGCATCCGGACAACTTCGTGAACGTCGGCGTCGCGGAGGCCAACATGATAGGCATCGGCGCCGGCCTTGCCTCCGAGGGCAAGGTCCCCTTCTGCGCCAGCTTCTCCTGCTTCGCGTCGCGCCGGGTGTACGACCAGGTGACCATAAGTGTCGCGTACGCTAATAATAACGTCAAGGTCGTCGGCACCGCGCCCGGCGTCACGGCCGGCCCCAACGGCGGCACCCATATGTGCTTCCAGGACCTGGCCATCATGCGCGCGATGCCGAACATGCACGTCTACAGCCCGTGCGACGCCTACGAGCTTCGTTCGATGATGAAGGACATGGCCGGCAGGCACCAACCCACGTACATGCAGCTGATTCGCCCGCCGATGCCCAAGGTGTTCGGCGACGACTACCGCTTCCGGCCCGGAAAGGCGATGGTGCTGAGAGAGGGCGGCGACGTCACGCTCGTATCCACCGGCTACATGACACACGTTGCCGTGGAGGCCTCCCGTCTGGCGGCCGATGACGGGATCGACGTCGAACACATCCACTGCCCGTCCGTGAAGCCGTTCGACGTGGAGACCCTCGTCGCGTCCGCGGAGAAGACCGGCCGGGTCGTCACGGTGGAGACGCAGAACGTCACAGGCGGCCTGGGCAGCGCGGTGTGCGAAACGCTCTCCGAGAAGCGCCCCACTCCGGTCACACGGCTCGGCGTGCCGGATGAATTCGGAGAGGTGGCGACGGCGGAATACCTGTTCGACAAGCACCGCTTCGGCGTCTCCCATATCGTCGAAGCGTGCAGGAGGATGACATGAACATCGCAATCGGCTCGACACGCGCCGGCCTGACGCTGAAAGACACGCTGAAGGAATACCTGGAGAAAGACGGCCACCGGGTGGACGACCTGGGAATGAAGGCGGACGGCGAGTTCGTCCCCTATTACAGGGTCGCCGCCGACATCGCCGGCGCGGTAAGCAGGGGCGAGTACCCCAGGGCGGTCATCATCTGCGGCACCGGCGCCGGAAGCGCCATCGTCGCCAACAAGTTACGGGGCGTCTACGCGGTGCAGGCCAGCTCGGAATACGAGGGAAGCCGGGCGGCGATCATAAACGACGCCAACGTCCTCACGCTGGGCGAATGGATCACGCCTCCCCCGCACGGCATCGAGATCGTGAAGGCGTGGCTCGCCGCCGAATTCGGCGAGGGCTTCGAACCGGAGTGGAAGGACTTCCTGCGCGGCGCCTGTGAAGAAGTGAAGAAGATAGAGTCAGGGGGACAGTAGCTTCGCGTTCTGTTCCTCGAACGGCACCCCTGTCACGTCCGCCACGCCGTCGTTTATCGTCCGGACGCGTATCGCGGCCTGCCACTGCGCCTTCTTCTGGTTCAGCCGGAAGAGGATGACGTTGCGTCCCTTCTTCAGACTCACCCTCACCTCGCGGGCGGTCCGTATCGGCGGCCCCTTCTTCGTTATCTCCGCCACTTCCCGTCCGTTCAGCCACACGACGATGTTGTCGTCCCCCTGCACCTTCAGCAGGTGCACGCCGGCCTCCCTCGCCTTCACCTCGGTATACGCGTACAGCGCCGCCGTGGATCCCGGCACCAGGCTCTTGCCGAACGCCTTGCGGAAGTCCATCAGGCAAAACGGGTCGGTGTGCCTCATGTCGTACCGGCTCCACGTGAACGCCTTCCCTCCCACGGTACAGCTTGCGGCCGGCGACTCCCGGCCGTCCTCCGGGCCCTCCTGCTCCGGCGACAGGTAGGGAAGCGGTCCGAGAATCGACCAGTCGTACCCGCGGCAGAACACCAGCGTCTTCTGCCCCATCACCTTCGAATCGACGACCAGAGTGCAGGTGAGCAGGTATTCCCTCATGTCGGGGACGCGGGACAGCCCGACCGGTATCGAGAACCGTATCAGCTCCTGAGACTTCCGGAGCCGCAGATCGAACATGCTCTTTCTGCGCTTTCCGCCGGGCAGATCAAGGGAAACGATGAGCGTGGCGCCGATCGCCTCGTGGAAGTCCTTGCGCACGTAGAGATGCACCGTCGGTTCCCGCGCATCGGTCACGTTCATCGTGTCGAAGGTCAGGCTCATGGTAACCGCCGGGATCTCCGGGCCGGACACCGGCCTCTTTCCGAAGCCGCCGCCGTACGTCGTCTCACTGCCCTCGTCGATGTCGAGCCTTTCCCGGCTCAGGACCAGCTGGTCCACCTTGACGTCGTCCTGGAAGGTGAGGAAGCTGATGACGTTGAGCCCCTTCTTCAGAGACACCCGACTCACGTAGTGCCACAGCCAGACGAACGGCCTCGTGCCGTTCCTCCCGATCCTGAGTTTGCTCCCGCTGTTCACCCTCGCCCCGATGACATTGGAGCAGTCCGTCTTGTGGGCCATCGTCCTCGCCGACAGGTGGTATACCCCCTCCTCCGGGGCGATGAAGTACATTCGTGCCTCGATCGGTCTCGTGTCCCTGGTGATATTATAGAAATCGCCGGACCGCACCGACGGGTCGTCCCGCAGAAGGTCCTCGGATTCGAAGTCGCCCACCCCTTCCTTGATGTGCAGGTAGCATCCTCCCGATGCGTCCCCGGACTCCCCTATCTGCCAGCCGTACGTCTGGGAATGAAACAGCTCCGGCTCCAGGACGATGTCGCCCCCGCCGACAGAGATCTGATCGCGCGTGTCCGCGATGACGTTCCTCCCGGAAAGCGTCGTCACCTCGGACCGCGGCTCCGCCCACGGCGGCGTGCCGCCCCTCTCCTCCCTCTCCCGCGCCGCCAGGCAGTTGCCGGCGACGGTGACCGTCAATACCGCCGCCAGAAGATGGACCTTCACAGGATTACCGGATTTGCTGGGCATCGGTTTCATTCTACAGGAAATTGCAGAAACAGGCACGGCTTGGCCAAGAAAGGGTCTGTCCCTATTTACGAAAGGGGGGACCGACCGAAGGCCGGCCCCCCTCTTCCCTGTGGGCGGGATTGCCCCGTCCCGGGCGGCATGATGCCGCCCCGAATTACAGAACCTCGACACCATCCTCGTTGTCGTCGTTCTTCTTAGCCATCGCGGCGGTGACGCGGCTCCACCCGGTCTCGGCGTAGGGACACGCGCTCAGCAGGAGCACCACCATCACGAACAGCCCCGCCGCCCATCCCCATCCGCGCTTCACCGCCGTCGGCATCGTTTCCTTCGCGGCGAACGACACCAGCATGTCGCTGCCCGGCTTCACCTGCAGCGGCCGCTTGAACTCCAGCACCCGCCCCCGCACCGGCATGTTGATGATCAGGTGCAGCGGCGTGCCGGCCGCGGCCTTCTGCGTCTCGATGATCCGCTCCACGATCTGCTCCAGGTTCCCGTTGTCGTCCATGCTCAGCGAGCTCTGCACCTGCTCCGCCTCCTGCTGGGTAAAACTGTCGCCCAGGCTCTTGCCCTGGTCCGTGGGCGCCGGCTGTCCGGTCTGCTGTCTCAGCCGGTCCCGGGCGCCTACCAGCCCCACCAGCGCCTGCTGCTTGTTCAGCCGGTGCAGCTGAACGCGCGCGTCCTCGTTCAGTCCGGGATCCGAAAACGAGTAGTTGTACGCGTTCTCCAGCGCCTGCCGCGCCTCGTACTGCCGCCCCTCCTTCGCCAGCTTGTCGCCGCGGGTCTGGTAGTCGATCGCCTTCCTCCGATCCAGCGTGGTGTTCCTCAGCACCTCGGCCTCGTACGCATCCACGTCGTACTTCTGGGAAAGCTCCGTCTCGACGAGCGTTTCGTTCACGGACAGCGTCCCCTCGAAATCGTAGTACCGGTAGCCCTCCGGCACGTGGAACTTCCAGTTGATGTTCTTCAGCGGCATATCGAACTGCGGCCCGGCGTACTGCTGATGCCGCATCGTCCACGCGGACGAGGCCGGCACCGCGTACACCAGGTCCACCGATACCGGCAGCTCTCCGACGGACGCCTGCGCGATCGGTATCAGCAGCACTTCCCTGCCCGCGTCATCCTTCGTCTTCGACGGCACCGTCGACCTGCGGTTGACCATGAGGGACCATACCTTCGCTCCCCGAGGAAGGACCGTCTCCAGGTGCCTCTTGCCGCCCACCCGCAGCTGCATCTCGATCCGGCTGATGTGCTCTCCCAGCTCGTTCACCACCGTGGTGATGTTCGTCTGCAGCACCTCCGCCTCCAGCAGCTCCGCCGCCCCGTGGCGCGTCGCGGAAAGGGCCAGCTGGTACCGGGCGCCGGCGCTGGTGTAGCAGAACGCCGCGTCCGACTGGTCGCCCGCGCCGAACTCCCGCGGAATGCTCCTGGCGTCCGCCGGCTGCAGCATCTCCCCGACCCTCAGCGAGGCCAGCTCCACCCGGTCCGTCGCCTTCACGATCACGGTGCCCTTCTGCAGGTCCACCCCCACCGCCTCGACCGGCGCCAGGTTCATCTTCCCGCCGCTCATGTCGAACTTCGTCTCGTACCGGAGCGTCAGCGGGAACGGGCGGTCGAACCACTTGTTCGAAAGCTCCACCTGCCACAGCCCGCTCTCGTCCGCCTTCTCCTTGCGGGCGATGCCGGGCCCGGTAACGACCAGCCCCAGCGCCTCCGCCGGCACGCGGAACCGAAAGAATTTCGAGCCCGCGTTGTGCAGCCGGTATCTCATGTAATGGGTGTGCCGCACCAGGCCCTCGGTCGCCTCGGCAACGTGGAGGAAGTCCACGTTGATGCGCGGCTTCACCACCTCGGTCCCCAGCTTCAGCTCCCAGTCCGGGCGGAGCAGCCGGAACACCAGCGTTCCCTTCGTCCGTATGTTGATCTCCTGCGGGTTCACCTCGCTCACGCCCTTCCTCGCCGCCACGGACAGCCGCACCCCCCTGGCGGCGGACACCACCATCCGCCCGGTATGCTTCAGCGCACCCTCCACCTCGATCCGCGGCACCTCGATCTCCTCCGGCAGGTCGCTCTCCGGACGACTCAGCGTCACGTTCACGTCCGCCTGTCCGAGAAGCTTCACGTTGAAATGTACCTGCACGATCCGGGTATCGCCCTCGACCGCCTCGTCCCAGTGGCTCACCTGCGGACCGGTGAGCGAATCGATGTCGAACCGGGTGGGGATCCTCATGTTCACGGAAAACACCCCGGCCTTCGCGGTCTGTATCGCCACCTGGCCGTTGTAGACCAGCCGGTCGTCCGCCACGGTGAACGTCGAGTTCTCCTTCGAGCGGATCTCGGGCCGCACCCGGTGGACATCCACCGTTATCACCTCGTCCGCCCTCTGCGTCCGGAACGCGTGCCGCACGCTTCCCGACTGCAGGCACTCCGCCTCCGGGATGGCGCGCGCCGCGTTGCGCACGAAGTCATCCACGTTCATCGGCTGCGGGTTTCCCTCCACCTTGATGTGCACGGAGGTCGTCGTCTGCAGCCCGGTCGTCTCCCGCTGATGCACCGCGTCCTTCACCTTCAGACTGCTCACCGACACCTTGCTCGGCATCTCCTCCAGGGAGATCTGGCTCACCACGGTCAGCGCGTAGCGGCCGGTCGCCGGCGTGGACAGCCGCACCTCCAGCTCGTGTTTCGCCGGGTCGAACCGCCACGCCCCGATGTCCTCACCCTCCACCGCGGTGATCGTCATGTTGGCCGGCACCTCGATCGTGATGTCCTTCAGCTCGCCCTGCGCGATCTGGAAACTCACCCGATGCCTGCCCTCGACCAGCCCGGCGTCGAACCTGATGAGGCTTGTCAGCTCCGAGAAGAACGAGATCTTCTCCAGGTATGTCTTTCTCACCCGGGGCTGCCACACGAAATGCACGTCGTCGCCCGGCCCGAGAATCGCGCTGGCCGAGGTGGACTTGTCGTCCTCCTTCCTTATCAGCCGCACCGCGGTCGGCGCGGTGATCTCCATCCCGGTCTTCGGCACGCTGAGGTTCACCAGGTTCGTCAGCGCCAGCGGCAGAGGCATGCGGAACCACCGCATCTGGTTGTCATTCACCTTCGCCAGCGGGCTGAGGAACTTCACTTTTATCTCGTACGTCCCTTTCCTCTGGACGTCCACGTAGTAAATGCCCCCCTCCTCTTTCAGCTCCACGTACTTCACCGGCTTGTCCGAGCTGAGCAGGATGGGCGACCTCGCGCCGAGAGGAAACCTCGCGGGCTTCTCCGCCTTCAGCTTCAGAGTGAAGGCGATCTCCATGCTGTCCTTCTCGGCCTTCAGATCGCACTCCACCCGCTCGAGCACCGGCGGCACGTCGGGGAGCTTCACATTCTTCTTCCGGGCCGCCTCGGCCTGGCTCGTCGCGCAGCCGAGCAGTATCCCCGCCGCCAGCAGCGCCGTGACGGCAGCCGGCAGGCTCGCTCTGCCCCGCACGCGCGACACCCCGCGCCCGATGATGAAAAGAGCGGCCGCCGCCGGGATCCCCCACGTGAACGCGTGGCCCATCACCGTGGACGCCCCCGGGAACTGCGCGGCCGAGTACATCAGCCCGACGATCCCGAACGCGTACATCCCCTTCCGCCAGCCCCGCTTCAGCCCGCCCAGCAGCAGACAGAGCAGCGCGACGCCGGGAAGAAGTATCGTCCCCCGGAACGTGGCGTACTGCCGCCACGTGGGGACGACGCGAATGGCGACGGCCAGCGGGTTGTCCTCGCCCAGTCTCAGCGCCTGCGTGAACCGTATGGTGGAGAGCCGCTGCCAGCTGTCCCACCCGTTCCAGTAGGGAGACTGCGCGGCGCGGATGCCGACCCACAGGAAGAACACCAGGATCATCGCGAGCGCCACGTACGGCACCGCGGACCGCTTCATGAATATGAAGAAGCCCAGCAGACCCATCGCCGCCAACGCCAGGAAAAACATTGCTGTATCGCCGACCCAGTTGTGGAACGCCCAGTTCCAGCTCGACGTTATCCTCGACATGATCGCCGAAAGGTTTCCCTGCAGCGCACCGCGTTCATCGGCCACCATGTTGCCGCCCGTACCGGCCAGCACCGACCAGTCGTCCGGCACCGTCACCGTCCAGTTGGCGAACGTGGAGCGCACCGAGCTGCGCGGCGACTCCAGCGCCAGGCGGCCCAGCCACCCCGGATTGCCGTGCACCTGTCCGTATTCCACCTCCACCGTGATCGGCTCGTTGGGGTTGCGGTGCCGGTCCAGAGGGATCATCAGCACCCCGTCCCTGTCCTCGCCGAACGACAGCCGCACCCGCTCCTCGCCGCCCCTCCGGTCCGTCTGGATCAGGTGAGCGCCCCACACGTTGGCGTTTTCCGGCTTCACCAGCGGCAGGAACTGGCTCGAAGAGTTCTTCACCTTGTACCGCACGCGCGTGATGGATTCCGTCTCCCGGTTCTCCCCTACCGCGATGTCCGTACTGATCTCCACCACCTCCACCACCACCGGCAGCAGGCTCTCCCGGTCGTACACGTTTACCGCGATGCCTATCCCGTGCGGCACGCCCACGTACTTGTAGGTCCTCAGTATCGGCGCGTTCACCAGCAGACGGTAGTTCGGCGGTATCTCGTCCCGGTCGATCTCCAGCAGGCTCGGATCGCGCTGACCCGAGGAGCTGAGCCGGAGATTCAGGTGGCTCGCCACCGTGATGTACCCGGTCTGCGTCTGCACGTCCACGCATTCCACGCTCCCGATCGACAGCGCCTCGCCGCCCGTGTACCGCTGAGTGTACGTCACGCCCAGGTTGTAGTCCCCTACCACCTTCCTCTGCAGCTTGACGGTGACGATGCCGTCCTCCGTCTTCCACCGGCTCACGTCCTTGCCGACGAACTCCACGTTCTTCAGGAACTCCGGCACCTTGAACTTCAGCACATCCACCGGCGCCCCGGTGATGAAGTAGTTGGCCGCCACGCTTCCGTACAGCACGCCCTCGCCGATCGATATCAGGTGAAACGATTCAACCCGGATCTCGGACGCCGTCTTGTGCGCCAGCATCTCCATGGACCAGCCCTTCTCGCGGAACCGGTAGGCGAACGCCGCGTTCGGCACCCGCATCGGAACGGACCCGGTGTGAACCTGCCGCAGCCCGGTCACCTTGGGGTCGCGGATTCGAATGCCCTTCTCCGCTACCACGACGATGTACCCGCGCTCCGTCTTCGCGCCGCGCACCGTGATGTCGTCTATCTTCAGCGTCCGGCCGAGCGGGCCCTTGCCCAGCTCGAGCCGCAGGCCGACCACCGTCCGCCCGACCACCGGCGCGCGGAAGTTCACCTCTACCTCCTTCTTCGCGTCGTTGCCGGCCAGGTCCCGCACCGTGTGGCCTTCCTCTTCCACCTGCGCGCCCGTCACCCGGGCCACCACGTACTCCTTGGGCACCTCCAGCACCAGGGTCCGCACCGGCGCGTCGCGGACGTCCACCTCTATTTCGCAGTCCATCGTCAGGTCGTCTTCCTTGATATTCGTCACGATGCGCTGCGACGCGTCGTACGACGACACAATGTCGTCCAGGTGAAGCCCCAGCTGGTACGGGCTCGTGGCGTGCGCGTAGTAGAACACCTTGGCGCGCGGGAGCCTCCGGGAATGCTCACGGTCCAGCACGATGCGCGGGAACGCGGACGCGTCCACCTGCGAAAGCCCGCCCGTCTTTTTCACCATCAGCTGAATCGCGCTGTCCGTCCCGATGGACAGGTTGCCGCCCGCCCGTATGCCGCCCTGCGGCTCGATCACCGGAACCGTCACCTCGCACGGAAACTTCGGCAGGACCGTCTCGGATATGATCTGGAGCGCGTACTGCTTCGTCAGCGGCCGGTTCAGTATCACCGACAGCTTCTGCGCGTCACCCTCCCCGGCGATTCTCCAGTCACGGATGTGGGTACCGCTCACCTGCGTCACGCTCAGCGCCTTGGGAACGGTGAAGTCCAGCTCCCGGAGCTTTCCCTGCGAAATGTCGAACACGAAGAGGGTATCCAGACGGAGCGCGCCGGGGCTGGCGAGGGCGACCGTGTTGGCCGTGCTCGACAGCACCAGCTTCCCCTCCAGTTCCCCCACCTGCGGCTTCCATCTCACCGCGAACGGCCTTCCCGGACCGAGTATCGCCGTTATCACCAGCTTGCCGTCCTTGATGTCCCGGTTGAGCCTCAGCGCTCCCGGAAAGCGCACCTCCAGGTCGGTCCGATCGCAGACCACCTCGAGTCTTCGTATGCGGGACGCGGGGATGGAAAACTGCGATTCGCGCCACTGCGCCTCGGCCATCACCACCGGCCGCGCCGCAAAGCTGACGGCCACCTTCTGCTTGCCGCCGCGCTGGAGCGACAGGTAGTACGTCTTCGTCTCCTTGTCGTACCGGACCCTGTAGCCCTTCTTGGGCTCCACCACGCTGTCGAGCACCATGTCGCCGGTCACCAGCGGGATCTCCTGGTCCTTTCGCTTTATCTCCGCCAGGAAGTCCAGCGTGAACGTGATGTTCTCCTTCTCGATCTCGCCCTTCACGCTCAGCTCCCGGATCTCCAGCGGCTTCGCCGTCTCCTTCCTGCCCCACCCCCACGCGGTCGAACCGCACAGCATCAACGTGACACACACCAGCGCCAGACTCACCCGCTTCATCCCGCCCCCTTTCATCCCGCACCCCCCGTCGGAAACGTCATACAACTCACCTCTGTCTAACCATACGTCCATCTGCATGAATAGACGTCACGAGTGTGTAAATTTCTGGTGAAAAACGGGGTTGACTTTTCACGGATCCACGGTAGAATACTAATGAATACTATAGAATAACTTTGAATACGGAGGGCGTATCATGTCCAAGACGATCACGCTACGGGTGGCCGATGACGTGTACGAAACGTTCTCGGAGGCGGCAGCGGCGGAAAAGAGATCGATGTCCAACCTGATTGAAACGGCTGCACTCGACCGGATACGGGAGCAGCAGTTCGCGGACGAGTACGAGATGGCGGAAATCCTCTCGAACGAAGCGCTGGTGAAACGGCTCAAGCAGGGATCGAAGGACGCGCGCGCCCGGAGGGGCCGCTTCGTTGACTGAATACCGGATATTTGAGACCCACCGCTTCCAGACCGACGTCAGGAAGATCGTCGGCAGCGGACAGAGCGATCTGACTGAGAAGCTCAAGGCATACGTGTACCCACAGTTGCGCCAGAGACCTCACTTCGGGCCTCATATACGGAAGCTCAAGAACTGGAAGCCGGAAACCTGGCGTTACCGCACAGGTTCATGGCGCTTCTTCTATGAAATAGATGAAGACGCTGCGGTCGTCTTCATGACCGCAGCTGAGCATCGAAGCAGCGCATACCGGTAAGGAAGATGTGTACCGAGCCCTACCCCGCTCTCGGCAGCCCTCTCGCCGTCCGCACCAGGTGCAGCAGCTCCTGCACCTGCGTATCCAGCGTCAGCTGGGCGGCCGTCTTCTCGAGAACGTACCGCACGTCGGCGATGTTTCCGTCCCTGGCGTGCTCGCTCGCCCGCAGTATCTCCGCGAACTCCGCGGCGCACGCCGCCAGGTAGAACCGCGGCGACGTCTCGGGCGTACGCTTTGCGATAATCTCGTTGTCGAGGCGGTGCGAGATCTCCTCCACCTTTCCGGTATCCACGTCCCGGTACCGGACATACACCTTGCCCAGGTGCTCCCCGGAGCCCGGGTTGAACTGCTCGCCGAACAGCTCCAGCTCGTACAGCGCCGTCGCCGACTGGCCGCTCCCGACCTCGCCCGCGTCGATCGCGTCGTTCCGGAAGTCCTTGTCGGCGATGTCGCGGTTCTCGTAGCCTATCAGCCGGTAGCGCCTCACCCGGTGAGGGTTGAACTCCACCTGTATCTTCACGTCCCTGGCGATCGTCTGCAGCGTCGCGGCCATCTCGTCGATGAATATCCGGCGCGCTTCCTTCCTGGAATCGCAGAACACGTAGTTGCCGTCGCCCCTGTTGGCCAGCTTCTCCAGAAGCTCGTCGTTGTACGTCCCCATCCCGAAACCGACGCCGGTGAACGTAATGCCGTGCTTCTTGTACATCTCGACCTTCTTCAGCATGTCCCCCGCCTCGGTCAGGCCCACGTTCGCCACGCCGTCCGAGCACAGGATCACCCTGTTTATCTGACCCGAGCGGAAATGCCGCCTCGCTAAGGAATAGCCCAGCTCCAGTCCGGCTATCAGGTTCGTCGAGCCGCCGCACTGTATGGACTCGATGGCCTCGACTATCTCCTTCTTCCGGTCCGCCTTCACCGCTTCCATCGCCAGCCGCGCGTCCGTCCCGTACGTCACCAGCGACACCCAGTCGGTCGGATTCAGCCGCTCCGCCAGCACCGTCAGCGCGTACTGCACCAGCGCCATCCGGTCCGACTTCGCCATCGAGCCGGAGGAGTCCACCACGAACACCAGGTGCGCGGCCTTCCTGCCCTCGCGCCCCAGCACCTTGCCCCGCACGCCCACCTTCAGGAGCGTCAGCCCCTTCCCGAACGGCGCGGGCGCCGCTTCCGACTGCACGGTGAACACCTTCCCCGTCTGCCGCACGTAGTTGTAGTCGAACGCGTTCACGTATTCTTCCATCCGAACCGACGCAGCCGGCGGCAGGTAGCCCCTGTTGATGTAATTCCTCGCCAGCGTGTACGACGCCGTATCCACGTCAATCGAAAACGTCGAGAACCGGTCCCTCGCCGCCATCACAAAGGGATTCACGGGGACCGCCCTGAACACCGGCACCGGTATCAGCGACGCGTCCTCATCCGTCTCCTTCTCGGCGTCTTCTTTCTTCTCCTCCTTCGTCTCCGTATAGAAGCGGATCTGCCCGTCGCGAATCTCCCACTTCATCCCGGCGTTCCTCGCGATGGAGTCCAGCGCCGTCCGCAGGGACACCTTCTCCGCGTTCACCGTGATCTTGGGGTCCTTGTCGCCCTTCTTCAGAACGGCCAGCTCCCGCGCCGACAGACTGGAGATGTAGCCCAGAACCTTGCTCACGGACGCGTCCTGGAACGAGAACGAAATCTTCTTTTTATCCAGGAGCGTCTCCAGCTTCATCTTCCGCTCCTTCGCCAGCTCGCTCTCCTTTTCCTTCAGCGCCTTCGCGTCCGCCTCGCCGAGTTCCCCGCCGCCGAACCTGTTCGTCACGTTGTCTCCGGGACGCACCTCTCGCATCGTATGACTTCTGATAAGGCGTCCGGTGGCCTTCTCAGGGAAGACGTTCGTCACGACCATGTCACTGACGAACTTGTCATCACGGTACAGAGCAAGACTCATACCCTTCTCCACGCGGGCGTTCCTTCCGACCGAAAGAACAACAGTCTCGGTATCTCCGTTGACGGCGAGAACCTCCCCGTCAACCGGTTCGGCACGAACGAGTACGTCCGCAACCTTGATGTCCATCTCCTTCGGGCCGGACACTGGGAATTCCTTCTTTTCCGTC
>CAYMFW010000048.1:717-28020 GCA_964389785.1 uncultured Planctomycetota bacterium | reverse complement strand
TGAGAGATAGGGCTAGAATGCCCGTTCTAATGAAGATTCTGGTAGTCGGAAACCCGGTGTCGGGGAGCGGACGCGGACGCGGGCTCATGGAGAAGGCGGCCCGGCTTCTGGAGGACGCGAAGAACGAAGTAACCGTGGTCTCCACCGGGAAGCGGGGGGATGCGCGCGCGGCCGCCGGCGAGGTCCCGGCGGACAAGGTGGTCTGCGTCGGGGGCGATGGCACGGTAAACGAGGTGGTAAGCGGCCTTCCCGACCGTGCCACTCCCGTTGCCGTCGTTCCCGCGGGCACCGCGAACGTGCTGGTGCGGGAGCTCGGCCTGCCACGGAACGTGGAGGACGTGTGCGCGGCGGTGTGCGGGGGAACCGAACGGCGCCTGGACTCCTGTGTCACCGGGGAAGGCAGGTTTCTGCTCTCATCGGGGGCGGGATTCGACGCGTCGGTGGTGCACCGTCTGGCGGCCGCGCGCAGAGGGACCTCCAGCTACCTCGCTTACGCGGGCCCGGTGATGAAGTCGCTGATTCACTACGATCCGGTCGCGCTTTCGGTGGAGGTGGACGGCGAGACCGTTTGCGAGGACGCGTCTTTTTGCGTGGTGGCCAACGTGAAGAGCTACATCGGGAGGTGGGAGATGCTGCCCGGGGCTGATCCGGCGGACGGATACATGGACGTGCTTGCCTTCAGACGAACGGGAAGGCTGAGCCTTCTCGGGTTCGGATTGTCTTTCGCGTTTCAGCGGCACACGTTGAGGAAAGACGTGTGCCGCGTCCGGGGACGCCGGGTGAGAGTGTCTTCGCCAGACGATGCCCGGGTGCCGGTGCACATGGACGGGGACGCGGCGGGTCATGTCCCTCTGGACGCGGCGATCGATGCGGGCAGTGTCCGTATCGTGGTGCCGGGACGTGAATCGTCATGAAAGTATATCGATCGCTTTCGGAAGCGGCCGCGCTCGCCCGTCCGGTGGTGACCGTGGGCATGTTCGACGGGGTGCATACCGGACACCGGGCGCTTATGGAAGAGACGTGTGCATGGGCACGTGAAACCGGCGGTACGTCGGTGGTCCTCACCTTTTCGAATCAGCCGAGGACGCTCGTCGGACAGCCGCCCGTGCCGGAGATAACACCCTTGCATCAGCGGATGTCGCTGATAGCGGAGGCCGGTATCGACTGCGGCGTCATCCTGGAGTTCACGGACCAGACGGCCTCGATGGGACCGAAGGACTTTCTCTCGCAGGTGATCGTTCAGGGGCTGGGATGCCGGCGGCTCGTTGCCGGATTCGACTGGCGCTTCGGCAGGGGACGGGAAGGGGGAAGGGACCTGCTTCTCCAGCTCCAGGAAGAGGGCGTGATGAGCGTTCGGTTCAGGGATGCCGTCGAGTGGAAGGGAGAGATCGTCAGCAGCACCGCCATCAGAGCGGCGGTGGAGGCGGGGGACCTGGACCGCGCCTCCGGGATGCTGGGGCGCCCGTTCTCGGTTCTCGGAAAGGTGGTCCGCGGCTCGGGAAGAGGGAAGTCCCTCGGCTTTCCAACGGCGAATCTCGATGTACAAGGGCGTGTCAGGCCGCCCGACGGGGTATACGCGGTGATGGCGACGATCGAGAGATCGACGTATGTATCGGTGGCCAGCCTGGGTGCCGGACCGACTTTTGGCGGCGATGCGGAGGCCGTGGAGGTCCACGTCGTCGGGTTTTCCGGAGACCTATACGGGAAGATGGTGGGGATCGAATTTGTCCGGTTCCTGCGCGGGCAGCAAAGGTTTTCGGGAGAGGACGGGCTTGCCTCGCAGATCCGGCAGGATATAGAAGAGGCGAGACGTCTCGCCTCTTTCTCCGGGGGCGTTCTCTCTTGACAGTGTATACGTCGTGTGCCATCATAGGCGCCCTGAGCAGGGGCGGATAGCTCAGCAGGTAGAGCACGTGACTGAAAATCACGGTGTCGCCAGTTCGATTCTGGCTCCGCCCACCAGATGAGTGCAAACATCCTGGTTGTGGACGATGAACCGCACATTCTGGAGGTCCTCTCCGTAGTACTTGCCCGGGCCGGATACGATGTCCAGACGGCGACCTCCGGTCAGGACGCGCTGGAGCTCTTCAGGGAACAGATTCCGGACGTATCCCTCCTGGACGTCAGAATGCCGGACATGAACGGCATCGAGCTCCTGTCCAGGATCAGGGAGACGGATCCCCACGCGATAGTCCTCATGATGACCGCGTACTCCACCTGGGAGGTGGCCGTGGAGGCGATGCGGCTGGGAGCGTTCAACTATATCAAGAAGCCGTTCGACAACGCCCGTCTCCGCTCCAACATCGCCCGCGCGCTGGCGCAGAAACACTCGGCGAGGCCGTCCCGGGATCGGACCGGCACCGTTCTGGAGGCGCTGATCGGAGGGACGCCGAAGATGGAGGAGGTGTACCAGAAGATACGATCCGCCGCTCCGACGGACATCACCGTGCTGATCGAAGGAGAGAGCGGCACCGGCAAGGAGCTGGTGGCGCGGGCCCTGCACTTCGGCTCGACGAGAGCCGAGGCGAATTTCATCGCCGTCAACTGCGCCGCGTTTCCGGAAACACTGCTGGAGAGTGAGTTCTTCGGCTATGCCAAGGGCGCATTCACCGGGGCGACGAAGGACAAGAAGGGGCTTCTGGACGCGGCGCACGACGGGACGCTTTTCATCGACGAGATAGGAGAGATGCCTCTGTCGGTGCAGGCCAAGTTTCTGCGTGTCGTCGAGGAGGGTGAGTTCCTTTCTCTCGGGACCACCTCGGCAAAGAGGGTGGATGTCAGACTGATCGCTTCGACGAACAGGTCTCTCGAAAAAGAGGCGGAGGCGGGGGCGTTCCGGCAGGATCTGTTCTACCGTCTGAACGTGATGCGGATAGTGGTACCTCCCCTCAGGGATCGGAAGGAAGATATTCCGCTGCTCAGCGGGCATTTTCTGGCGAGGTGCGCGGGACGGGTGCGGAAGGACATCAAGGGGATCTCCCAGGAGGCCATGTCCATTCTCATGGCGTACGATTGGCCGGGCAACGTGCGCGAGCTGGAGAACACGATAGAGACTGCCGTAACGCTCACCTCCAGGAATGAGATATCCTCGGCCGACCTGGCAAGTGCGAAGGAGCTGCCGTCCTCCTTCTCGGGCGGAGTCGGCGCCGGCATCGCCCTTCCCGTCGACCTGACGGCCCGGCTGGAGCAGGTCGAGATCGAGCATATCAAGGCGGCGCTCGTCGAGACCGAAGGGAATCTCACGAAAGCGGCCGAGCTTCTCGGCCTCACGTTCCGGTCGCTCCGCTACCGGATCAAGAAGCTGGGCATCAAGAACTGACGATATTTGTCAGGTGTCCGATTCCTGGTGACAAAGTGCGTCAGGGCAGTTTTCTTATCCACTATATATAGGACATTTGCGAGGAAAGAGCCACTATGTGATGTGGTCAGTCACAGGTGAGCACTGGCATGTGAATTGCATGTAGATCAGGTGGTGAAATAAGCAACCGGGCATCCGGAAGGGAGGTGGAACGATGAAGCCGCAGGTTGCGAGAGGGCTTTGTTGACGGGGCTGAGAAGGAAACGAACGCAATTGGGGAGGGACCGAGCTATGAAGAAGGGTTTTACGCTGATTGAGCTGATGATTGTCGTGGCAATCATCGCCATCATCGCCGCAATCGCCATCCCGAGTCTTCTGCGCGCCCGGCAGGCAGCCAACGAGACGAACGCATCGGCTGCGTGCAAGGGCATGACGGCGCATCAGGCCGTCTTCAGACGTACGGACGCGGATGGTAACGGCGTGCAGGACTACTGGTGCGCCGACATCGCGGCTTTCTACGCGATGAAGGACGGTGAGGGCAACCTGCTGAAGTACATCGACGTCGCTTTCGCGAAGGCCGACTACGCGCCGCTGGCGACCGGGTCGGCGGGCTACAACGGAACCGCCCCGCATGCGGGCGGCTTCGACGTGGCGGTTCCGAAGGCGGGCTATCACTACATAGCCCTGACGACCGATGAGAACGGAAACGCGTACGCGTCGGACACGAACCTGAACGACGGCATCGCCGGGAACGCCTGGAACAACAAGTCCGACTGGGCGGTCTGCGCGTTCGCCTATCAGTACAACAAGGACGGCATCAGAACCTTCATAGTGAACTGTGAAGGCGTCGTCTACGGCGTTGACAACAAGAGTGATGCAGACGGCTGCGGCGACCAGGTCCTGACTTGGCCGGACGCGGACCCGACGACCCAGACGGGCGCTTCCGGTAAGCGCTGGTCTGTCGTGCAGGAGTAGATCACTCGCTGTATGCTTTCGAGAAGGGGGGCTTCGGCCCCCCTTTTCTTTTGTCGGACATTCGATTAACGTGAGACGCCAATGGAAACCCATCCGCTCGAGATAGAGAACCTCACGATGATCTACGGCGGGAAGGGACAGAAGGCCCTTTCCGAGTTGAGTCTGACCGTTTCTGAGAAGGAAGTATTCGGGTACCTCGGTCCGAACGGGGCGGGAAAGACCACCACCCTGAAGATCCTGGTCGGCCTGCTCAGATATACGTCCGGGTCCGTCAGGATGTTCGGCAGGAATGTCGGGGACAGCGACGTGCGCACGCGAATCGGCTTCGTCCCGGAGGATCCGCGTTTCTACGAATATCTCACCGCCGGGGAGACGCTTCGATTCTTCGGACGTCTATTGGGTCTGGAAGGGAAGAGCGCCGAGGAGAAGGCCGGCAAGTATCTGGAGACGGTGGGACTGAGCTACGCCGCGGACACCCGGGTCGGCAAGTTCTCCCGGGGGATGCGGCAGAGACTCGGGCTGGCGCAGGCCCTGCTGAACGGTCCGGATCTTCTCCTGCTGGACGAGCCGCTCTCCGGCCTGGACCCGGTGGGACGGGCCCAGATACGGGACGTGATACTCGAACAGGCCGCGACCGGGAAGACGGTGTTCTTCAGTTCGCACGTGCTGCCGGACGTAGAGGCCATATGCAGCAGAGTGGGGATCATCTGCGAAGGGCGGCTGAGGGAGAGCGGGACGATCGAGGAGATGCTGTCGAAGAGCCTCGAGACCGTCGAGATAGTGGTGTCCGGCCTGTCCGAGGCCGCCGCGGCGAGCCTTTCGGAAGACGTCGACGCCGTCAGGAAGACGCAGAACATGCACGTGCTCTCGACGACCGACTCCGGAAAGGCGCAGGAGATCCTGAAGCGGATAATCGCCGAGGGCGCGGCGGTGGAGAGCGTCAGCCCGCGGCGGGAGACGCTGGAGGACTACTTCATGCGGCGGATGGGGAGCGGGGGAGAGGCATGAGAGTCGGGGCCATCGCCGCGAACACCTTCAGGGAGGCCGTGCGCAACAAGGTGATGCACGCGATCGTCGGGCTCGCCCTGATCGTGATTCTGTGTTCCAAGGCGCTCGCCTGGGTCTCCGCGGGGGAGGACGTGAAGGTGATGACCGACATGGGGCTGGCGGCCGTCACCCTGTTCGGCGTCCTGGTGGCCCTGTTTTCCGGGGCGAATCTGTTGTACAAGGAAGTGGACAACAGGACCTCGTACCTCATCCTCTCCAAGCCGCTCAGGCGGTATGAGTTCATAGCCGGCAAGTACCTCGGCCTGGTCCTGGTCCTTCTGGGGTGTTCGGTGATAATGAGCACCGTGCATGCCGGATACCTGACGACCTTCGTCGCGTCCATGGAAGAGGAGGAAGTCCTTCGCGGGGAGATGCTCCGGTCGTTCTACCTCGCTCTGGGGCAGGCGTATTTCCTCATATTCCTGGAGCTGTGTGTCGTGGCCGCGCTGGGAGTGTTCTTCTCGGTGATATCGTCGCCGGTGTTCAGCGCCATCGCGACGTTCTGCACGTTCTTCATCGGTCACGGGCTCAGGAACATCAAAGACCTTACCGATGTCGTCGAATCTCAGGCGGGCGACCTGATATTGAAGGCGATGTACTGGGTACTGCCCGGTCTCTTTATGTTCGACATCAAGCACTACGCGGCCTACGCACAGCCGAGGAGTCTCGGCACCATCCTGGGGTGCGTCGTGTACGCGGTGTGCTACTGCATCGTGATCCTGACTCTCACCTGCGTCATCTTCAGGAGGAGACAGCTTTGAGAAGGGCGGGAGTCGTGCTGCTCGTTCTCGCCTCACTGGGGATCAGTCTCGCTGCGAGGATCGCGCTGGAGCCCGAGCACGAGGACGAGCTCCTGATGGATATGGCGTATCTTCCCAACGGGAGGATGCTGAAATGGATAAGCGGCGGCATGGACAACATGATGTCCGACCTGCTGTGGCTCAGAAGCCTCCGGTACGTGATGGATCACTTCGACACCGGGCGAGACTACAGGTATCTGTACAAGGCGTACGACATCATCACGGATCTCGATCCCAATTTCCAGAAGGCGTACCGGTTCGGCGCATACTTCCTGAGCGGAATGACGGACGAGTACGAGAATGCCAGGGACCTGCTGAAGAAGGGATGGGATAACAATCCTACGAACTGGAGGATCGCCTACGACCTCGGCTCGGTCTACGACCTCCACCTGAAGGATCCGATCAAGGCGGGCGAATGGTTCGGAAAGGCGGCGCACCTACCGGACTGCCCTCCCGGTGTGAGACAGAACGCGACTCTTCTTTTCGAGGAGAAGGGCCGGCTGGACCGGGCGCTCGACATGTGGGTCAGCATCCGCGAGACCACCGGCAGCGACAAGCTGAAAAAGGTCGCGGAGTGGAATGTCAAGCGGGTGCAATCCCTGATGATAATCAGGAGTTTAACAGCGTACGTGGATGAGTTCAGGAAGATAAGGAAGACGCTTCCCGGGTCCCTGGACGATCTGGTCGAAGCGCGCATCAGCGTGGACGACCACGTTCTTTCCTTCGTGCCGAAGGACGCGTTCGATGAGGCCTTGGTATACACGCGGAAGAAGACGAACCGGGGCGAGGAATTTTCCATCGAATGCCGGGAGCTGATACGCAAGGAGCTGGACAAGAGGAAGCGGTACTTCAGCAATCTGGGAATAAACCCGTTTCGCCGCAAGTTCGGGCGGTGGCCGAAGAGCCTGAGGGAACTCGTGGACAAGGGCGTCGTTACCCGCCTGCCGTCGGTCCCTCACGATGTCGAGTACGACTACGATCCCGAGACCGGCGAGCTGTCCTACGACCGCACCCTGGAGCGCTACAACCTCGGGCAGTAGACGGCCTACTCCCGTTCGGGCGAGTCGGTGACCTGCAGGCGCTTCTCGTGCTGCTGGATGAGCCGCCGGATCATGATCTGGTGCGGGTCGATCGCCAGGGACCTCCTCCACGTGCCGATCGCCTCCTGGACCCGGTCCTGCCTGACCAGGCATTCGGCCAGCAGGTTCCAGGCGTAGGACGATTTGGGGTCGAGCACGGTCGCTCTGCGGTAGGCCCTCTCGGCGTCTTCGTAGCGTTCCAGCCGGCGGTACGCGTTGCCCAGGCTGTAGCATGCCTCCCTGCATTCCGGATTGATTTCGAGCGCCTTCTCATAGCACTCGATCGCCTTCTCGGGCATCTCCTTCAGCATGTAGGCGGTGCCTTGGATGCTGTGTGCCTTGTAGTAGTCCGGCTTCAGCTCGATCGTCTTCTGGAACTCCTCGATGGCCCGGTCCATGTCGCCCAGTCCGCCGTACGTCAGCCCCAGGTGAAAATGCGCCTTGTAGTACGAGGGGTCCATCTCGAGGACCCTCTTGTAGTCGCGCGCCGCCTGAAACAGGCGGCCCGTCTCACGGTGCGTGTTCGCCAGGTTGTACCGGAGGTAGGGGGTCTCGCCGTACTGCAGCGTGTGCCGGAAGAGGATCTCGTTGTCGTGCCAGATCCTGTTCTGAAACGCGGTGAGGATCGAGAAGTAGAGGACCATCGTTCCTGTGAGGACCAGCGTCAGCGCGGCGCGCGCGGCCGGCTTCCGGAACAGGGTCCTTCCCGCCGAGACCAGGAGCGCGCCCGCGGCGGCGGCGATTCCCATGAAGGGGAGGTACAGCCAGTGTTCGGCCATCGCGGCGTTGAGCGTGAAGGGGACGTTGGACAGCGGGAAGAGCGCGACGAGGAACCAGCCGAGCCCGAAATAGAGCACCTTCCGGCGTTTCCTCAGCAGCAGCGTCGCGGCGACGAACACCGCCAGCATCGCGGCGGACACAAGCACCCGGGGTTCCAGGAGGGACCGGGAATAGACCATCGTGCGTTCCATGTGCAGATCCAGCGGGGCGAACATCAGCCGGAGGTATCCGGCGAACACGCGGAAGAAGGTCAGCGTCCTTTCGTAGAGGCCGACGTCCTCCGGGACGTGTGCCACCGTTCCTTCGAATCGCAGGACGGTGAGCCTCAGGACCCCGTAGGCGATTGCCAGGGAGAAGTGCGGCGCGAATCGAAGCACCCGGGTCTTCCACGGTTCCTTTCCGACAAACGCGGATTCGTACAGGAGCAGAAGCGCCGGCAGGACCAGAGCGCTTTCCCTGGAAAGGACCGCCAGCGCGAAGCATACCGACGACAGCGCAATACGCCGCACCGTCTCGCCGGACGTGTGCGCCGCGCGATGCGCGACATAGAAGTGGAGCGCGAGAAGCGCGAAGAGCGCCGCCAGAGGGTCTGCCCGGCCGGAGATGTACGACACCGCCTCCGTGTTCAGCGGATGCACCATGTATATGAGCGTCCCCAGCAGGGACGCCAGCTGGTCCCCGGACAGCCGGTCCAGCATGCGGAACAGGAGAAACGAGACGCCGACATGAAGGAGCAGATTGGTTAGGTGGAACCCGACCGCTTCGAAGCCCCATATGGCGAAGTCCAGCATGTAGCTCAGCTGCTGGATCGGCCGGTACAGGTTGGTGATCTCCCGCCCGTACTTCTCTTGGCTGTGCGTGAAGATGCGCCCCACGCTGGACAGGGAAGGTTCCTGCACGCTGGTGTTGTACAGGATGAGGTAATCGTCATCCCATACGAACTCGTTCTGGAGCGAGTTGGCGTAGACGATGATGCCGAGGCCGGCGATGATGAAGAATAAGTGGATTGTCTTTATTCTGGCCAAGGCGCTAGATGAGAGATACGCTTCTCAGCAGGTCTTCGGCCGCCCGCTGTTCCGCTTCCTTCTTCGTCCGTCCCTCTCCCCGTCCCGACAGCTCCCCGGTCTTCACCGTGATGATGAAGATCTTGTCGTGTGCCGGTCCCCCCTCGCTGACGACCTCGTAGGACGGCTTCTCTCCCGATCCGGCCTGGGTGAACTCCAGCAGGAGCGATTTGTAGTCCTTCGAGACTCCCTCCTCGATGGCCCCGCGTATCTCGTCTGCAAGCGACTCGAGTACGAACGACCTCGCGGCTTCAAACCCGCTGTCCAGGTAGACCGCTCCCACCACGGCCTCGTAGGCGTCGCGATAGGCCGATTCCGGCCATGTACTCTGGTTTCCAAGGCCCTTCCCGGCGATTATCAGCTCTCCTATCCCGCACGACACGGCCCGCTTCGCCAGTGCCCTCCCGTTCACCACCGACGTCTTGGCCAGCGTCATCTTGCCCTCGCCGAATTCCGGGCATTTCTCGAACAGGTGCCGGGCCACCACCAGGTCGATCACCGCGTCGCCGAGGAATTCCAGCCTCTGATTATCGAAAGGACGTCCCGCCGAAGGATGGGTGAGGGCTTCTTCGAGCAGGCTCGGATTCCGGAACGAATACCCGAGAATGGAGGTCAGCATCTAGCCGGTTGTTTTTCGGACTTCTTCGTACAGGCGGGCGTTTTCTATGGCTATCGCGGCCTGGTTGGCTATGTTCGTGAGAAGATCGAGGTCCGCCTGGATGAACGGCTGATTGTTCAGTTTGTTGTTGACGTTCAGCACTCCGATGATGTTTCCTCGGTTCACCAGGGGCGTGCTGATGAGCGACTTGGTGTTGTACTTGCTGTCGCTCTTCTTCTTGTTGAACCGCGGATCCTCCTCGATGTCTTCCACCAGGAGCGGCTCGCCCTTCTCGGCCACCCAGCCGGAGATCCCCTGGCCCATCGGCACCCGAACGCTCTTCATCACGTCCTCCGGAATCCCCGCGGCCGCGGCCACGTACAGCTCGTTCGTGTCCTCGTCGATCAGCATGACGGACCCCAGCTCGGCCTCGATGCAGTAGGTGACGCGGGCTATGATCTTCTCGAGGACCTCTTCGAGATCGAGCGTGGAGTTTATGTCCCTGAACGTCTCGTTCATCATCTGGATCTCGACGAATTTCTTGCTCAGCTCGACCTTTTCGCGCTGGAGCCGTTCGACTTTCTTCTTGAGTTCTTCTATCTCCGGAGTGCTCATCATCTTCCTCCCGGCGGGTACGGTTTCTCTGTCAATCCCGGAGCTACTTGAAGCTGCCCACGGCCTCTGCTTCGCTGGGGAATATCTCGAACAGGCTCGAGACGCCCACGAGGTCCAGAACCTCGCGCACGTGATCGCTCAGGCTGCACAGCTTCATCGTGCCGCCCCGCTTTCGCGCCTCCTCGGCGGCACTGAGCAGCACACCCATGGCAGTGCTGTTCATGATGCGAATCTTGCTGAAATTGAGCACGACCTTCACGCCGTCCTGGCTGACGATGTCCGAGAGGCTGCTCTCCAGCTCGTAGGCCGCCTCGGTATCGAGGTCGCCGGAGAGATCGGCGACGATGATTCCGGCAACTTCCTTGGCCGGTCTGTCGGAAATGCTGAAGCTCGTCTCCATGGTTTCTCCTTTCGAATCCGCCATTCGGGAAGCGGGATTATATCGTTCGTTCTATGTTGGGGTCAAGCAAGATTTTTCATCACATCCCGGGCGAATTGCAGGGCTTCCTCCCTGGATGCAAGCCGCCCTTCCAGCTGGGCGTCCCTCACCTTTTCGAGGAGGGCGCCCACGCGGGGACCCTCCTCGAGACCCAGGGACATCAGGTCATTCCCGCCGACGAGCGGCGGAGGAAGCACCGGCTCGTTCTCGTACCCGGCGAGCTTCGCCTGAACGAATTCGTAGTCCGAAAGATCTCCGGTGCTCGCCAGCGCGTCCGCCCGGTGCAGATCGAGAAGCACCGGGAACGACTCGTGGCCCAGAAGCCTTCGCAGGGTGGACTCCCTCATGCGCTGAGCGTCCTTGAATGCCAGGTGCCGGGACACCGCCCATCGTATCGTGTCGGCGTGGGCGTTCGAGACGCGGAGCCGGCCGCATATCTGCCCGGCGGCCTCCGCGCCGTCGTGTTCATGGCCGTAGAACTTTCCGCTCTTCCTCAGCGCGATCGGCTTCCCGATATCGTGGAGGAGCACGCTCATCGCCGTGACGAAGTCCGGGTCCTCCAGCTTTTCCAGCGCCAGAAGGGTGTGGGTGAACGCGTCCCCTTCCGGATGGAGTTTGGGGGACTGTTCCGTGCCCTTCATGGCGGCGACCTCGGGCAGCACCTCCTTGAGCAGGGCCAGCTCGTCCAGCAGCCTGATTCCCTCCGCCCGCCGGGGGGAGGCGAGCAGCTTCATCAGCTCGTCCCTCACCCGCTCGCCGCTCACCGAGGAGATGTGTCCGGCGAGCCGTCGTATCGCTTCGGCAGTGGGGGGATCTATCGAGAATCCCAGCGCCGCGGCCAGGCGGGCCGCCCTGAGCATGCGGAGCCGGTCCTCCGCGAAGCGCTCCTCCGGCACTCCCACCGTGCGAATGAGCTTCTTCCGGAGGTCCTCACGGCCGCCGACAAAGTCGATGACCTCTTCCTCTATCGGGTCGTAGAACATCGCGTTCACGGTGAAGTCACGGCGGCTCGCGTCGCCCCTGGCGTCGCAGAAGGTTACCGATTCCGGCCGCCTGCCGTCCAGGTACGCGCCGTCCGCCCGAAACGCGGCGACCTCGACCTTCACGCCCCGGTCGAGCACGATCACGACGCCGAAGGACACGCCGACCGGAATCGTCTTCTCGAAGATCCGCAGCACCTCTTCCGGGGGAGCGTTCGTCGCCACGTCGTAATCGGCCGGCTCCCTCTTCATCAGCAGGTCCCGCACGCACCCGCCGGCGAACAGCGCCTGGTACCCGGCGTCCCGCAGCGTCTCTACGATGCCGACCGCGGAGTCCCTCTCATCTCTCTTCTTTTTCATCGGACGGTCCTTCACCGGGGGGAGGAGGGGAAAAGCCCCTGCACAGGTACAGCACGTATGTCGGCCGCCCCTTCGGCCCGCTCGACCACAGCCCCTTCATGCTCTTCGACACGTTCCGCACCGCGGGAACGAACCGGTAGGCGCTCTTGACGAATATGACGTTCTTGGACGGCGGGCTATGCCTGTTCCACAGCGTGTAGTCCTGTCCGTGGCGGGGGGGATCGGGAAAGACGTAGTAGTAGGGGTGCCCCGGGGTGTAGAACGACAGGACTCCCGCCGTGCCCCACTTGTCCGTGACGAAGGACGTCTCTATTCCCTCCTCCGCCAGCTTGAGCTTCCACTCGCGGGCTTTCAGCGCGGTCTCTCGCGAATCGAAGTAGCTCCGCGTTCTCCGCCGACCCACGAGCGCACCGTCCGGATCATACTGCTGGACCCACGACTGAGGGTCCAGGATGAGACCGGTAAAGAGGATAACGAGAATGAGCGACGCGTATCCGACGGCGGTTCCGGTCCACCACCGGGAATGCGAACGTTCCTCGCCGCGCGCGGCGGCCACCAGCGGCGCGTTCAGGAACGCCACGACCGCCCAGTGCGCGCCGGCCTCCCTGACGAGGGACAGGAGGAGAAAACCGGCCAGCGGTACGACGAAGAGGACCGCGAAGAGCGCTCCCCGTCCGGACAGCGACTTCGGCGTCCGGATCGCGGCGTTGAGGATGATCGGTCCGGCGATCAGTACGGAAATCGCCAGGAACGCCAGGAAGAAATCGGGACGGAACGCGTAGGGGGACCTTTCCACGAGCTGAAACCAGACCGCGCTGTCTTTTCCCTGGGAGAGGTTCCACCACACGTTGGGAGACGCCACCACGCCGGCGGCCGCGACGCCGGCCCAGAACCTGCCGGAGGAGACACACTCCCTTCCCCGCCCGTCGATGATGCAGAAAACGAGCATGCCGAAGACCGCGGTGACGGTGATGTAATAGGACAGCGAGGATATGCCGAGTACCAGCCCCCAGAGCAGATGGTCGGACAGCCGGCCGGTCCGCAGCGCCCTGACGAAGAAATACTCGGCCGCGAAGATGATGGCCGCGAAGGGAAACACCGGCACCATGATGAAGCCGAAGGCGAACATGGGCACCAGCTGGGTAAGGACGCCGCCGCGGCAGGCCGTCTTCTCGCTGAACCCGGCCTCCTTCAGTATGCCGAACGCGATGAGCGAGCAGGCGGTGGTCGAGAGTATCGCGAACAGCCGGGCGCTCGGTGTGGACACCCCGAACGCGGTCCTGGACAGGAAACTGAGGAACGCGGTGACCGGAGGGTGGTCCCGGAACCCCCACGCCAGGTTATGTCCCTGCATCCAGTGCAGGCTCTCGTCCGGGGTGAGCGGGGTCATGAACGCCAGGGCGAACTTGACCGCCAGCGCGACTCCCATGATTATGCAAAGCGTTCTGCGGTTCATAAGCCGGATTCTAGTGGGTATGCTTGACAGCTTCAACCGTGCATCCTACATTGTTGCCGCCCGCGTCGGAATGCGAACAGGAGACGGACCTTGGAGTGGCGCACGTATCAGGAAAATCTGGCGGAAGAGAGCGAGCACTGGAGCGACCGCAGGTACCGGTCTCTCGCGAGGAACGTCGCCCGGCACCTTCCGATATCGGAAGGGAGATGCCTCGACGCGGGGTGCGGTGAGGGGCTGGTCTCATTCGCGATCAGTGCCGGCCGTCCGGGGGTGACGCTGTGCGGAACCGATATCTCCGCGACCCGGCTCGCAAGGGCGGCCTCCCGCGTTACCGCCTCCCGCTTCGTCGCGGGGGACCTCCTCAGCCTGCCCTGGCGGGACGGCTCGTTCGATGCGGTGGTCTGCTGCGAGGTGCTGGAGCACCTGCCTGAGCCCGGGGCCGCGGTGAGGGAGCTGTACCGGGTCGTAAAGGAACACGGCGTGCTCCTGGTCACCGTGCCGGACCGGCAGAGACTGAAGTGGTCCGTGTGCCCGCAGTGCGGCACGAAGGTCTATAAAGACGGGCACCTGCGTTCGTTCACGCCGGAGGACGTCAGGGATCTTCTGGAGCCCGGCGGAAGCGATATCCGGGTGGTTCCCATCGGCAGGGCGTGGCGGATGTTCACCCGGCGCCTGCTCTCGTGGCTTCCGGGAAGGAAATACAGAGGCAAGTATCTGCTCGGCACCGCGCGGAAGCATTCCGGGCCGAGGCCGCGATGAGAATAGCATTCAACCACCGGCACTTCGAACCCCGTGGGGGGGCGGAGGGATACCTCTGGGCATTCGCGGGCAAGCTGGTCGAGAGGGGCCACGACGTGCACCTCTTCTCCGCGAAATTCGCGCCGGAAGCGACGGAGGGAATGACCCGGCACAGAGTCCCGCTCGTGTCCCTCAGCCAGACACTGAAGGCGCTCTCGTTCGCCCGAAACTCCCGAAAGATGCTGAAGAGGGAGGAGTTCGACGGCATTCTCGGCTTCGGCAAGACGATCTACGGGGACATCTACCGGGACGGCAGCGGCTGCATGAAACACTTCGGCGAGTTCCTGGCGAAGTACGACGCCGGCGCCCGCCGGTTCCTGAGCATGAAGCAGGCGATGTTTCGGCACCTGGAAAGGGCCCGGTTCACCCCCGGCGCGTTCCGGCATATCGTCGCGATCTCGCGGCTCGTCAGGGACCAGATACTCTCTCTCTACGCCGTCCCGGAGGACGGGATCAGCGTGATACATCCGGGCGTGGACATGTCCCTGTTCGAGTCGGGCGACACGGACGCGCGGCGCGCGGAGATACGGGCGCTTCACGGCATCGGGGACGACGAGACGGTAGGGATGACGGTGGCCGGCGGGTTCTCCGTGATGTCCAGCGAGTTCTGCCGGAAGGGGATCGAGCCGCTTCTCGAGGCGCTGGCGCTCGTGAAGGCGGACGGCTGGCGACTCATGATCCTCGGCCGGGACAGGCACTTCGAGAGGTACCAGGGCCTCGTCGCCGGGCTGAACCTGGAATCGAAGGTCATCTTCTGCGGGTGGAGGGAGGACGTGGAGAAGCACATGGCGGCGTCCGATTTCTTCGTCCTCAACTCCCGGTTCGACGCCTTCGGGAACTCCACCATGGAGGCAATGGCCTCGGCGCTGCCCTGCGTGGTGAGTGCCAGGGCGGGCTCGTCGGAGGTGGTACGGGACGGGGAGAGCGGCTTCGTGGTGTCCGACCCGGACGACGCCGAGGAGATCGCGGGCGCGATCGGGAAGCTGCTGGCCGATCCGGATCTCGGCAGGCGCATGGGGCAGGCCGCGCTCCGGACGGCGCGCGAGAACGCGATCGGCAGAAACATCGACGAGTACCTCGCGATACTGGAGAACCTCAGGCGCTGACCGGGTCCCGGAAGGGTGTTCCTGAGCGGATTCTGGGTTCGACCGGCTGTCCGCCGTCAGGCGGACCTTTCCCTGGCCGGGCGAGCCCTGCCTCGGAGGCGCCCAGTTCCGTAAAGGGCGCCGAGAATGAGCGAAGGAACACCCTTCCGGGACCCGGAGTCTGCTATAATGAGAGCATCATGGCTGTTCCGGTTTCGTGCTGCATAATCACGTACAACGAAGAGGGCAATCTCGAGGATTGTCTGAAGAGCGTCTCGTGGGCGGACGAGATCGTGGTGGTCGATTCCCACAGCACGGACCGCACCGTGGAGACGGCGCGGAACCATACCGACCGGGTGATCGACCACGACTTCGAGGGGCACGTTCAGCAGAAGAACTACGCGATCGACCAGGCGAAGAACGAATGGGTGCTCTGCGTGGACGCGGACGAGCGGGTGAGTCCCGCGCTGAAGGAGGAGATGCTCGAGGCGCTGAGCGATCCCGGGGACACTGCCGGGTTCTCGATGCCCCGGCTGACCCACTATCTCGGTCGGTTCCTGAGGCGCGGCGGGTGGTACCCGGACCGGAAGCTCCGGCTGTTCCGGAAGGACAAGGGCCGGTGGACCGGGCGTAACCCGCACGACCGGGTGGAGGTGGAGGGACCGGTCAAAGAGTTCAATGGGGACCTGCTGCACTACTCGTACCGGGATATCGCGGACCACTTGAAGACGGTCAACTCGTTCACCACGATCATGGCCGAAGAGATGGCGCGCGAGGGAGGGACGAGCCGCGTGATCGACCTGATATTCCGCGGCCCGTTCAAGTTCTTCAAGATGTACGTGCTGAAGGGCGGGTTCCTGGAGGGGAAGGCCGGCCTGGTTATCGCGGTGATCAGCTCGTACTACGTCTTTCTGAAGTACGCCAAGCTGTGGGAGCTGAGACGGGTTACTCCTCGTACTCCCGCATCGTCTGCCTGAATCCGAAGAGGGACTGACCGAACCCTTCCGGGTAGAACGACAGCCAGAACACGTCCATGTCCTCTTCTCTGTCCCGCAGGAACGTGATGTCGACGGTCCACTTGTGCAGCCGTCTGCGGAACGTGACCGACTGGTCGCCGTGCCGGTCCTTCGTGCCCTCGTATTCGAAGCTCGCGAAGATGGACCATTTCTCGGTCAGCGGGCCTCCGACGGAGTACGTGTGCGTGGAGTAGCTGTCCCTGACGTAGCTGTTGGCGTAGGCGAGCGACCATCCCAGAGGGGCTATTCGCGCGCCGCGGGCCTCGAAGGAGGCGCTGGCGACGGTGCTCTTCCCCTCGAAATCCGGCCGGAACACGCCCGCCTGCGCGGCAGGATTGAAGACGACGGCGGTGGTGCCCTTCAGCACGTCCTTCTCGTCGCTGTCGTACGTCAGGCCCTGGTACAGGCTGAGCCGCGGGTGGGGAAGCATGCGGAAGGTTCCCTCGACGTCACCCCAGTTCTCCTCCTGTCCCTGGTTCGCCGCGTGGGAATCTCTCGGGAAGTAATCGGCCTCCAGCTTCAGATACAGGAAGTCGCGAGCCGGTCCGGCGCTGGACTGGAGGCGGTTGGTCAGCGACATGGTCACGATCTCCAGTTCGTCGAGTTCGTCGACCTCGTCGAACACGAACGGCGGGTCCGACGAGCGCGGGTTCGTTATCGAGGTGAACCGCACCTCGGGGATGATGACGTGGCGCAGGCCGGAGATGCCCAGCCGCCGGTTGCCGACGTCGAAGGTTCTCCAGATGGTCGAGGAGAGGCCGACGCCGCCGATCATCGCCCCGCGCCAGAACGATTCGTCCTCGTCGTTCCGGGACTTTTCGTACCAGGTCTGCCGCAGGCCGAGGAACGGGTCGACCTCGAGGAATCGGAACAGCTTGAAGGGGACGTGGAGCTCCGCGGAGCCGTCCACGCGGCCGGAGCGCGGGGGGTGGAGGTCGAGCGCCTCGCTGTATTCCCTGCGCATGTTTCCGGCGCGCACCCCGCAGGAGAGGTATGCCCGGTTGCCGAAGAGCGGCCTGGACATCAGCCGCCAGTGCGCCTCGGGGAGATACTCGGTGCGGGTGACGAAATCCATGTTCCGCGCCTTGGCCAAGCCGGTGAGCGAGGAGTTCTCCCACACGGCTCTCGCGTACAGGTAGGTTTCCGGCTCCTTGCCGCTCCGCGTCTCCTTCTCGAAGTAGTCGAGCATGAACGTCTCGTCGCTGTACTTCTCGAACTCGCCGTCTATCGTCAGGTGCTCGCCGAACCGGTGCCGGTGATACAGCTTCGCCCGGTACCGTTCCTCTCCGGCGCTCGGCCTGGTCTTGCTGTTGTCCCACTCATCGATATAGTAGAGGTCCACCCGGCCGAAGTACTCGTTCTTCCCGCGATAGTCCACGATCAGCGGCCATCCCCATCCCCATCGCTCCCGGTACTCGGCCCCGGTCTCCAGCTTGATTCTGGTATTGACGTCCCACCCGAGCCTGACGAAGCCGTACAGGTCGTACTCGGAGTCCTTTCCGAAATCGTACCGCATCCATGGCCAGTCGTGCTTCAGGTCGCGCACGAAGTAGGGCAGGTAGAACGCCGGGAAGTTGCCGAAGTAGAGCGTCAGGTTTCTGGCCTCGATCCGGTCGTCCACGTGCAGCGTGATCTCGCTCGCCTGAAACCGCCAGTGGGGCCGCTCGAAGCCGCAGGTGGATATCCACGCGTCCATCGCCCGGATGACCTGGGGAGATTCCTGAACCACCTCAGGGCCGCCTATGTGCCATTTCAGCCGCTTGTCCTCGACGGTGACCCGGGGGGAGACCAGCCGGCCCGTGCCGGCGTCCAGGTCGTAGATGAGTGCGTCCCCTCTCATCACGGTGCCGGGCCGGCTCATGACGATGTTGCCTTCCGCGTAGCAGTGGGTGACCTTGCCGGACCAGACGACCACCCGATCCGCCTTGAGCGTCATGTCCCCGCGGGTGATCGTCACGCCGCCCACGCCGAGCGCGATCTTTTCCCCGTCCTCCTCCCACATCTCCAGCTCGCCGCCCTCCGCGACGACGCATTTCACCGGGGCCTTCGACGAGGCGAAGGCAGCGGCGGGGCAGAAAAGGGTGAGTGCGAAGATGAGAGTGGCGACGGAGAGTCTGATGAACGTGAGCAGTGAAGGCGTACAGGCCGGGCGCAGAATGTCCTCTTTTCCGGCGGGGAGAAAAAGCAGAATGTCCCCTTTTTTATTGTTCATGGGGCGGCTGTTCGTCTTCGGATTCGGCCGCGAGCCGCTGTTCCCATTCTTCGATGGTGAGGAGCACCTTTCGCGCCTGGGCTTCCTTGTGCTTGCCGACGACCCCCTCGTCCTCCATCATGTCGACCAGCCGGGAGGCGCGCGTGTAGCCGATGCCGAGCCTTCTCTGCAGCAGGGACGCGGAGCCGCGCTGGCTCTCGATGACGATGCGGGCGGCGTCGTTGAAGAGCGGGTCGTCCTTCATCCCGCGCCTCTCCGAGGGGTCCTCCCACTCCACCAGGTCCTCGTAGTACTCGGGCTCCGCCTGCGCTTTGATGAAGTCCACCACGGCGCGGACCTCGTCGTCGGTGACGTACGTGCCCTGGGCGCGGATCATGTTCATGCCGCCGGGAGGGATCATGAGGAGGTCTCCCTGCCCGAGGAGCTTCTCCGCGCCGTTGCGGTCCAGTATCGTCCGGGAATCGATCTTGGATGTGACGCGGAAGGATATCCGGGAGGGAAGGTTTGACTTTATCAGGCCGGTGATGACGTCGACCGACGGCCGCTGCGTCGCGAGTACGATGTGGATGCCCACCGCCCGGGATTTCTGGGCGAGCCGGGTGATCGACATCTCCACCTCTTTCGCGGACACGGACATCAGGTCGGCGAGCTCGTCGATAATGATGATGATATAAGGCAGGCGAGCGGGCAGTTCGCGCTCGCTCCGGCTGGCCAGCTCATCGGCGCCGACGTTATTGTAGTCCACGATGGATCTCACGCCGGCCTCCGCCAGCACATCGTACCGCTCGTCCATCTTCGTCGCCGCCCAGTTCAGCACGTCCGGCGCCCTCTTCATGTCCGTCACGACCGGGCTTATCAGGTGCGGTATGTCCTTGAAGCACGCCATCTCCACCATCTTGGGGTCCACCAGCAGCAGCTTCAGGTCGTTGGGGTGCTGGGTCATCAGCATGCTCATGATGATCGTATTGAGGCAGATCGTCTTTCCGGAGCCGGTCGCTCCGGCGATCAGCAGATGCGGCATCTCCGCCATGTCGGCAACGACCGGACTTCCGGAACTGTCCTTGCCGAGACACATGGGAATCTCGTACCTGTCGAAGTCGATGTCCGGCTGTTCGAACAGCTCGCTCAGGCGCACGAGCGCCCTCTTCTTGTTGGGCACCTCGATGCCCACGGCGGACTTGCCGGGTATCGGCGCGACGATGCGGACGCTGGGGGTCTTCAGGGCCATCGCCAGATCGTCCGACAGCGCCTGCACCTTATGGACCTTGGTGCCGGCGGCAAGCTCCAGCTGGTACTGGACGACGACCGGGCCGACCTCTATGTTCACCACCTCGGCGCTGATGTCGAAATCGGCGAGGGTTTTGCAGAGCACCTCGCTCTCTTCCTTGAGCGCGGCGGCCGACGTGCCCTCGACGGGCGGCTCGGGAGGCGTCAGCAGCTCCGGGCCGGGCAGGACATATCCTCCCCTCGTCTTGGGAGTTGCCGGGGCGGGCTTCGGCTTCTCCTCGGGAATCAGCTCCTTCTGGGTCGGCTTCTTCGGGGCCTTCCTGGGCGGCGGCTCCTTCGCCGGGGCCGGCGGCGGATCGGCCTTCGCGGGGGCGGGCGAGGCAGGCTTCGGCGCGGGCGCCGGTCTCGGGGCGGCGGCCCTCCCTCCGCGGAACGCGCCGCGTATCCGGCCCGATATCAGCAGCAGCGCCCGCCAGGCGGCAGGGGCGAGGCGGGTGTCGGTAGCCAGGCAGACCGAGAGAAAACTCAGGACGGCCAGCAGTATTCCGAAGAGAGGAACGCCGAGTATCGGCACGAGCTGAGCGGCGAAGAACCGTCCAAGCAGGCCGCCGTTTCCGGGGATCCACTGCGGGGAATAAGGAAGGGAATGCGCGAACCCGCAGCCGCTGGCGACGAAGAGCAGGGCGCCGATGATCCGCAGCGCCTTCTTCTCCAGGGCGCCGGTGACCGCGGCGGTGACGGACCAGTACGCCGCGACGCCGAAGAGGCCGAAGGCAACGAATCCGAGCCACTCGTACAGGTGGAACGCCGCCAATGCGCCCCACGAGCCGAGCAGGTTCCTGATCGGGTCGTTGACCGGATACTGCTGCCTCTGGAGATCTCCCTGATCGTACGTGACGAGGCAGACGACCGCTGCGGCCGAGATGGCAACGATCAATCCGCATATGACGTATCTCGCTACCTTCGCCTTCACCTGCCGCCTCCCAGGAGGGCCAGCGCGATCACCAGCAGTCCCATCGGCACGCAGTAGAGCGCGAAGTACGGGAATTTCTTCTTCTCGACGGATACCGCCACCAGCTTCAGCGCGCCGAGGCCGACGACGAAGGCGACGGCGCACCCCGTCGCAAGGATGGCCCAGCTGGTATCGGTGGTCATCGTCTGCATGTCCTTGAGCTCATACAGTGTCCCTCCCGCGATGGCCGGTATCGCGAGAAGGAAGGAGAATCTCAGCGCGTCCGGGAGCAGTATTCCGCACATGATCGCGAAGGAGATCGTCATGCCGGACCGGGAGACGCCGGGCATGATCGCGACCGCCTGCGCGAGACCGATCACGAGCGCGTGCTGCCATGTTATCGTTTCTCCCGGTTCATTCTTCCTCAGGTACATCCCGGCGGCCAGCAGCGCGGCGCCGGTAATCAGAAACGCGACGCCCACCGCCAGCGTGTTTTCCGCCAGGTCCTTGAACTCGCCTGCCAGCGTGAGCCCGACGACGACCGTCGGTATCGTTCCCAGTACCAGCATGCCGAGCTCTGACCTTCTCGTCTTGAGGAGCTCGAGGATATCCCGCCGAAATATGGCCACGACGGCCAGCATCGTGGCCACGTGGAGCAGGACGGAGAAAGCTATGCTTTCAGAGATCTCCCGGCCGAAGAGCTCCTGAAGTAACACCAAGTGTCCGGAACTACTTATCGGCAGAAACTCGGTCACTCCTTGAACGAAGCCGAGGAGGATCGCCTCCAGCCAGCTCAACTGGATTTCTCCTTCTCCAGAAGGGCCAGCAGGGCGTCTGCCAGCTCCTCCTTGGCGAGTTCGGCCGAGATCACCGGGTTTCCCGGGCCGGCGTAGACGGCGAACCGGGCCTCTCCGGCTCCCATCGCCTCGATCGTGTTGAGGACGACCATACGGGCACCCTTGCTGCTCATTTTCTCCAGCGCGGACCGCGCGTCCATCTCCGTTTCGAGCGCGAAGGCCACGGCGAAAAGCTCCGGATTCGCCCCGGTGGCCTCGCGGAGGATGTCCGGATTGCGCACGAGCGCCAGCGAGGATTCCTCCGGTCCCTTGTCCGCCTTGCCGGGCAGACGATCCTTCGGTCGCCAGTCGGACACCGCGGCGGCCATGACGAAGACGTCCGCGGAGCCGGCCCTCGCGAGCACCTCCCGGCGCATCTCGTCGGCGCTCGTCACCCGCACCGGCTCGACGCCTTCGGGGGGCGGCAGGTCGACCGGGCCGGACACGAGCTCCACCCGGTGTCCCCGCTTCGCGGCGACCGCCGCCAGCGCGTAGCCCATGCGCCCGGACGACGCGTTCGATATGAATCGCACGTCGTCAATGTGTTCCCGTGTGGGACCGGCGGTTATCAGGATATTCATGGGAGTCGTATTATAGACACGTGAGCACGGAAGCGGAAGGATCCTTCGCTCATTCTCGGCACCCATCAATCAGATGGGGCGCCTCCGAGGGCGCGCTTCGACGGACCAAGGAAGGGCCTTCGGCCCGTCCGTCGAACCACGAACCCGCTCAGGACCCTTCCGCTTCCGTGCTTTCATACGCCGGCAGGCGGGATCTGATCGCCTTCCGCGCGTCCTCGGACAGTTCCCTGTCGATGGCGCGCGCCAGCGTACACCGCGCTTCGCCGGTGCGCTCGAGATTCACATAGAAGATTTCCGCCGCGCGGAGCGCGCCGTAGACGACGTCCTTCTCTTCCGGCGTCTCCATCTCGAGAATACTGACAAACTCCGTGACGGCCTCGTCATACCTTTTCCGCTCCGCGAGCAGGTCGCCTATCTTCACCCGGACGTGCGAGTCCTCCGGGTCGCGCTCACGCTCCGCCTCGTACAGCTCCAGCGCCCGATCGTATTCGTGCCGGGCCTCGGCTTTCTCCGCCTCGTCGTAGGACTTCCTGACGACCAGGGCGGATTTGGGGTCGATCATCCCCTCCAGCGCGTCCTGGGAGAACTTGGCCAGCAGTGACACCACGAGTGGGGCGTGCAGGAACGCGATGACGACCAGCGTGATCACCGTCACGACGGCGCCGGCGATCCCTCTGACCGGTCCGCCGGTCGTGAGCAGCTTGACGGTGAACGCGCAGAACCACATGAACAGGGTCGCCTGAACGATCACCCAGGCAGTCGACACTCCCCGGTCCCAGAGGTCCTTCCAGAACACGATCCCTATAGCGCAGGACACCACTCCCGACGCGACGAGCAGCTTTAAGTAGATGGAACCGAAATCCATCGGGGGCTAGAGCGTCTGCAGGACGGTAGGGTCGGTGATGTGGGACGACGCGGTCTCGTGCGTGATGATGCCCTGGCGGTACATCTCCTTGAGCGTGCTGTCCATCGTGTGCATACCGCGTTTTCCCTGCGTCTCGATCACCGTCCTGATCTGCTGGTTCTTCTCTTCGCGTATCAGGTTCCCGACCGCGGGTGTATTGAGAAGCACCTCGGTCGCGAGCACCCGTTCCGTTCCGTCCGCCCGGGGAAGAAGAAGCTGGCCGATGACCGCGACGAGCGTGAACGCGAACTGCATCCGTATCTGTCCCTGCTGGTGGGGCGGGAACACGTCGATGATGCGGTCGATCGCCTGTATCGTGTCGTTCGTGTGAAGGGTGGTGATCACCAGATGTCCGGTCTCGGCCGCGGTCAGCGCCGTGGCGATCGACTCCAGGTCCCGTATCTCGCCCACCAGTATCACGTCCGGGTCCTGCCGCAGTACGTGCGTCAGCGCGTCGGAGAAGGATCTGGTGTCGAACTTCACCTCCCTCTGCTCGATGTAGCTCTTGATGTTCTCGTGCACGAACTCCACCGGGTCCTCTATCGTGACGATGTGGGACTTTCGGTTCTTGTTGATGTAGTCGATTATCGAGGCCTGGGTGGTGGACTTGCCGTGTCCGGTCGGGCCGGTGACCAGCACCAGCCCCTTGGCCTTCATGGCGATGTCCTCGACGACGGGAGGAAGGCCGAGCTCTTGGAAGCTCGGGATCCGCCCCGGGACCAGCCGGAAGGACGCACCGACGCTTCCCCGCTGGAGAAATATATTGCCGCGGAACCGGTGTTTCCCCTGGTAGTTGATGGAGAAATCGAGCTCCTTGTCCGTCTCGAAGCGGGCGATCTCCTCGTCGCCGAGCCCGCCGTATATCATCTTCTTCGTGTCGTCGGGGGAGAGTGAGGGCAGGTTCACCGGCTTCAGCTCGCCGTTTATCCGGAGCACCGGAGGCGCGCCGGCCGTGATGAGGATGTCGGAGGCCTTCTGCGTGAGCGCGACGTCGAATATCTTGGGAAGATCTACTGACATCGCGTCACTCCCAGGTGAGGCCCATGACGATGTGAAACGCGCCCTTGTCCGTGTACACCCACTTGGGCGCCCTGTCGCTCGCCTCGATCACGTGGCACGCGGTGGTCTCGGCGAGCCGCGCCAGCAGCCAGGCGCGCAGCAGCCCGGTGTCGTCCTCGTTGTCCAGCTTGAACGCGCGCGCGAGCGGCACGCCGGCCCTCATATCGTTCTTCTGAAACTTCTTGAGGTAGTCCTTGGTATAAGACTCGCCGGCCGTGAACTTGACGTAGCAGACGAAGCCTCCGGGCTTGCGGCAGTACTCCTCGAGTGTCTTGATGCCGTACCGCTTTATGAATTCCTCGCTCATCGCGGGCCGGAGCGGCTGGCCCTTCTTCAGGAGCTTCTTCTCCTGCAGCAGGGAGAGCATCCCCGCGTCGGTGGCGGGAAGCGGCTCTTTCCCGGGCGGAGGAGGCGGCTCCTTCGCGGCCGCTTCCGGCTTCGCGGCGGGGGGCTCCTGCGGTTTCGGCTTTTGCTCCGTTTCCTTTTTCGGTTCCTCTTTCAGCTTCGTCGCGGGCTTCTTCACCGGCGCGCACCGCAGTACCTTCTTCAGGTCCCGCAGCCGCTCCCGGTCGATCCCCTTCACCCGCACCAGGTCGTCCATGCTTTCGTACGGGCGTCCGTCGATGATCTCCTTGGCCAGCACCGGGCCGACTTTCTTGACCATACCGAGTTCGAACAGACTCGCGTTGTTCACGTCGACGCGGTTATCCTCTGCTCCCGTGCAGTGGGGGAGTGCCAGGAGAAGCGCCGTAGAAAGCGCGGCCGCGTAGAGTGCGATTCGGGTAGTCATGACGATGATTATTGCATAATTAGGCGGATAGGAAAATAGGGGACAGACACGATTCTACGGCTCGCCACGCTCGCCCGTAAATCGAGTCAGTCCCCATTTTCCAGCCCTATCCCGGGCTGATTCTCACTTCGTTATCTCGTAGGCCGTTCCCCCGACGCAGACGATAACGTTCTTGCCCACGGCGAGGTACCTGCCGAACAGCGGATCGGCATCGAGGAGCCTGAAGTACTCGTCGCTGAGGTATTTTACCTCGGTCTTCTTCGCCGGTTTTTCTATCTGGTAGACGCTGTCCACCCAGATCGTTCCGTTGAAGTAGAACGTCTTGGCGCCGACCGTCTTTATCTGTTCGGCGAGCTTCACTTCCTTCCCTTCCTTGTCTCTGAAGCGGAAGCCTTCCGCGGGGGCGGCCGGCGAGGCGGCCATCTTGGCGTTTCCCATTCCCCGTGCGACCGTGAGGCCGCCGGCGCCCGAATCGGCCCCCTTCAGCGCTTCGTAGTGCATCACGGAGTCTTCGAACGCTCCCGACTCCCGCTCCATCGCCGCCTGGGGAAGGAGTATGTCGCCCCGGTCGCGTCTGCGTCCCAGCCGCACCCTCTTCTCCTCGTCCTCGAGGACCAGGTACGACGTGTACGGCGTGATGATTCCCCACTTCTTGGCGAGCTTCACCACCTCGTCCTTCAGCTCGTTGTTCTCTCCGCGGAGCCGTATCTCGTCGAGGAGGAAGGCCACCTTCCTCGACGCCCATATCCGGGCGACGCTGTCGTCCTCCTTTGACGGCTTCAGGTCCGCTTCGTATACGTACTCGGCCCGGCGCCCGCGCCGGGTACCGGTGAGAATGATCGCGGAGGGGCCGCTGCTCCGGTACCGTCCGGTGACCACGAGCTGGGAGCCGACGAAGAGGTCGGGCATCACCCGCGGGTACACCTGCGACACCTTCGCGCTGGAGAACGAGAGCTTCAGATCGGTCAGCACCGGGGACTTTATCTTCGTGTAGAACGAGGAGACCTTCACTTCGATGTCCTCGTCCGGCAGGACGTACTGGCTCGCTCCCCGGGCCGTCTCGGTGATCTTGTCCAGCAGGTGGGTGTTCACCTCCGTCCCGACGCCGAAGCAGAACACGCGCGTCTTCTCCATCTTTTCCTTTACCCGCTTCACTATCGCTCCGGTGTCCTGTTCGCCTATCGTCGGTTTGCCGTCGGTGAGGAACACGACGGCGTGCGGCCGGTCGCCTGAGCCCGCCTGCGCCAGGGCGGCCGCGAGCGCGTCGTTGATCGCCGTTCCGCCCATCGCCCTCAGATCCTTCACGAACTCCAGCGCCTTCCGGCGGTTGGCCTTCGTCGCCTGCACCGGCTTCTGGAACAGCGGCTCCACCTCGGTCGAGAACCGGATCAGATTGAACGTGTCCCTGTCGTCCAGGCTGTTGACGCAGAAGGTGAGGGATTTCTTCGCCTGTTCGATCTTCTCCCCCGACATGCTTCCCGAGGCGTCCAGCACGAACGTGATCTCCTTGCTCTCCACGTCGCGCACCTCGAACTCCTGCTTGGGGCTCACGAGCAGCATGAAGTATCCGGCCTCGCCCTCCTCCTGGTAGTTGAGCAGGCTCATACCGAAATCTTTCGTGTCCAGCGAGTAATAGACGATCAGGTCCTTGTCGGGCCTCACGTTCTTCGCCTCGTAGCCGACCGTCGCTTCGTGATCGCTCTTGCGAATCACCTCCGCCTTGTGGCTCGGGCAGTAGACGTTCTTGATGGGGGTCTTCGACGAGATGGAGACCTTCACGCCGACGCGCTCCAGCGGCGTCGACGAAAACTTCTCCGTATTGAGCGGATACACGTACCGGCACAGCCCGGCGTCGCTTCTCAGGATCTCAGAGTACGAGAGCTTCACCCGCTTGGTGCTCCTGGCGGGTATCGGGTATATCCGGAGCTTGAACAGCTTCTGGTCCGCGTACTCGAGAAGCGCCGGGTCCTTCATCTGCCGGACGATGTCCTCGTAGATCTTCCGGGCCTTCTTCGCGTCGAGAAGCTCCGCCTGCTGCTCCTTGCCGTCTATGTACATCGAGAACCTGTTGATCGTTACGCCCCTGGGCACCGGGAACATGTAGATGCCTTCCAGCTCCCGGTCGTTCGGGTTGAAGAATTCCTGGTCTATCGAGGTGACGGCGAGCTGTTCCTTCACCTTCACCTCGACGGTGTGGTACTTGACCGAGAGCGGGACTATCACCGGCCGGGGCATCGGCCGGGGGTGCGGGTGCCAGGGGGGCGGTACGATATGTATGAAGCCGTCCGCCAGGGCGGACGCGCACACGCACAGCATGGCGAGAAATATCACAACCGCCGTTATCCCTTGAAG
>CAYMFW010000048.1:0-707 GCA_964389785.1 uncultured Planctomycetota bacterium | reverse complement strand
CATTGCCCCTCTCCTCTTACCTCTCTGCAGTATCATGGTTTTTCCTCCTCTTTCTGAATGTATAGACGTTCGAGGAGGCGGAATATCCGGGATTTTTCACGAAAAAAGCGTTCCGGCCTATTTCCATTTGAGCTTGGAGGCCCAGGGCTTGAACGCCGCCTCCAGCTCATCGACTTTCCTGCCGGTAATCTTCTCCAGCGTCTCGATGCCGGACGGGTCCTTGGCCGCTCCCTTGCGGAAGGCCCTGTAGAACTTCTCCAGCTGGCGGCTTTCCTGGAGATACATGCACAGGTACCGGGCCTCCGCGTAGTGCAGGCCGCTGTCCTTGCCGTAGAACTGCTCGGTGGTCGTGGCGATCAGCTTCTTCAGCGGTATGAAGCTCCTGTCCTTGATCGCGTTCTGAAGGCCGGGCAGGCGCCAGTTGACCAGTCCCTTTATCCTCGGCTTCAGTTCGCACTGTTCGTAGAGCGACGCCAATCCCTCGTTGAACCACGACGGGATAGTCGGGAAGTCCGAATTCACCATGGTGTGCACGAGCTCGTGGACGAGCGTGCCGCCTCCCGTCGCCGCGTTCATCACCAGGCAGCCGTCGCTGTAGAATCCGTACGGGGTGCTCGGCTCATGGCCGAATCTCTTCTTGCAGTACGCCTTGTAGGACGCCGGGTCCTTGAAGAGATAGACCGGTATCGGGCCCTTCGGCTTCGTCT
>CAYMFW010000047.1:21016-28425 GCA_964389785.1 uncultured Planctomycetota bacterium | reverse complement strand
GAGTACTGCCGCTTCCAGAAGCCGGTGATGTCTCGCCGCAGCCGCACGCGGCCGGCCTGCGTCTGGGTCAGATCCAGCACATCGCTGACCATGTGCGAGAGGTGCTCACAGTTACGTTGCACCGTCTCCAGGTCCTTGCGCTGGGCCAGTATCTCGTTGAGCTTCTTCTCGGGATAGCGCGCCACTATGTGGTTGTAGGTGATGTCCACCTCGAACGGGACGCCCCACCGGGAGAACGTCATCCGGGCCGACGGCTCGAAGCAATCCGGCTCCTCGTTCACCACCCGCTTGGCGACCGGGGGCGCGTGGGAATGCTCCAGAAGGAACACGCCGGGATCGTACCACCGCCTCTGGTCTATGACGCCCTTCTCCTTCAGATCCAGAACGAAGTCCGTATTGAACGGTCCGTTGCTCGGATACGCCCCCTTCCACTGCTGGAGGGAGAAGTAGATCTTGCTGTCGCGGGTGAGCGTGGGCCGCGCGTGGACGTGCCCGATCGGCCAGAAGAAGTCGTCTCCCTCTCCGTTGATGCCGACCTCCAGCCCCTTCGGTCTCGCCCCCTTGCCCGCCTTGAAGTCGTACGCGTTCCTCTCCATCCAGCCCCCGCCCGACGACAGGTAGTGCCACTGCCACCTTCCGGTCTCGGGGTCGAGGAACACCAGGTCGTCCCCGAACAGCGTCAGCCATCCGTTCGGCGTGAAGCCGGCGGTCTGCCACGTTCTCGCGAAGCCCTTCGCCCCGCGCTTCCACCAGTCGCAGTCCCGGTCCCTCCGGGTGCTCCACACCACCCGCCCGGTCTCCGTATCCAGGCAGAGCAGATACTCGCAGTCGACCGGCGTCACGTAGATGCGGTTCCCCCGTATCAGGGGCGGCTCGTTCCGCCAGCTCAGGTCCGGACTGGAGAAGTTGTCCAGCACCACCTTGCGCTGGGGGTAGCGGGTGAGCCATATGATATCGCCGGTCTGCGCGTCCACCGCGGCGACCACGCCCGCGTTCGTGCAGTGGTACACCACGCCGTTCGTCACGAGGGGCGTCGAGGAGAAGATACGTATCTTGCGCGGATACCGGCTCTGCGTGATCTTCAGCGGCGACACCCGGCTCAGCCAGCGGCGCCAGAGCATCTTCCCGCTGCGCGGCTCGAACGCCGCAAGTTCAGCCGTGGACGCGATATGGGTACGGCCCCGGATATCGTCGTGCACCACCGGCACGATCACCTTGCCGCGCCCCCCGGCCGGACACGCCTGGTAGCGGTCCAGCCACTCATCCTCGGTGCGCGCGGCCATCGGTCCCTTGGCCCACAGCAGCCGCCCGGTGTACTGGTCAACCGCCACGAGCGACGGCCCGTACACGAACATGTGCGCGAACACGACGCCGTCCTGGAGCAGGATGGACTGCGTCGGATAGTAGGAGTACGTGCCGTTGTACCGGGGATAGAAATCCCAGTCCTGGCTCGACCCGCCCGGGCCGAACGCCCAGTTCACCTCGCCGGTGATGAGCGAGCGGCTGTACAGCATGTTCATGTCCTTGTACACCAGGTCCGTTTCCGTGGCCCAGGGGACCGGCTCCGGCTCGTACCATCTGGTGCGCCCGGCCAGCCGCGCCTTCCACTGTCCCTCGTTGGCCGCGAGCGAATGCGGCATCGGCTCCGAGAGCGACTTGTCGTCCAGCGCGTTGTAGCGGGCGCTCCGCCTGCTCTCGCGCTGGCGCACCTGGAACTCGTCGTACTTGAACTGGTCGAGCTGCTTCAGAAGCTCCGATACGGTCTTCTCCCCCCTGTTCGCTATCTTCGAGACCGCCTCCTCGTATTCGTCGTTTCGTCCCAGGTGCCGGTAGCAGATGGCGAGCCGCACCCAGACCTGGTCGCGGTCGAGCACGATGTGGTCCCGGTCCTCGTCCTTCAGCCCGTGGTAGGTCACGATCCGCTCGTAGTACCGCCGCGCCTCATGGTAGTTTCCCTTGTCCACCGCGTCGTTGCCGAGGGCGAACAGCGCGTCGTCGCCGTAGGACGTGGCCAGGTGAAACTTCGCCAGGTCCTTGTAGTCGAATATGGAGTAGCGCTTCACCGCGCGCTCGTATATCTCCTTGGCCCCCGGATCGTAGAGAATCCGGTAGTAGGTGAGCTCCTTCTTGGGATAGTGGAGTATCTTCCTCTGCACGTAGAGGGTCGCGGGGACGAACACGCCCTCGTCGGCGATCTGTACCAGGTCTTCCGGAAACTCCTTCATCACCCGCCGGTACAGCTCCGTGGCCCGCCGGTGCTCTCCCTTCTCCTCCACCGTCTCGTTCGCCTTGGCGATGATCGGCCATACCTGGGCATCCATCTTGACGTCGCCCATGCATATGTAGCTCTTCTGCCGCGAGAACTTTATGTCGCGCGCGAGCGGGCCCGCTATCTGCGTCCGGTAGTACTTGCTGAAGGTGGGGTCGTAGCCGGCGTAGATCTGCTCGAGCGTCGGCTTCGAGTCCCACATGAACCCGGCCGCCAGCTTCAGCTTCCCGCCGGCGGGGGCCATGCGGAAGCTGGCCCCCCATCCGCCGCCCCCCTGATTGATCTTCAGAAGAATGGCATTCATTCCCTTCTTGAACTGGACGTTCACCTTGTCCTGTCCCGGCACCACGCCGCGGGAGGCGTTGTTGGCGTGAACCACCTTGCCGTTCACCCAGACCTTCACGCCGTCGTCGCTCCCGATCTCGAGCACCGCCTTCAGCGGCTTCGACGATTTGAATTCGGTGCGAAGGTACGCGACACGATTGTCCCCGCCGATCGTCTGCGTCAGGTCTATTTGCCAGTTCTGAGAAGGAACGGAGCTTCCGGCATCCTTCCACTTCACGTCCTTCGCGCCCGGCTTCTCGGGCGGAAACGCGACGTCGAAGAGCCCGGTGCCGTCCTTCCCCTCCTGCGTATACGGGCCGGAGACGAGCCACTTCAGCGGCGCCTCCGCGGCGTCCGCGCGGGCGTGGAGCGCCGGCGCGGCGAGGAGAAGAAGTACGATGACGGCGGCGGAAGACAGAGACACGGCGAGCGTTCTTGGTCTCATCAAGCACACTCCTTTCAGGGTCTGCATGGCTTTCGGTCTGTTCTCGAATACGGTTGGGCACGCCGAACAATCTAATGATAACGGATGTCCACAGCGAAATCAAGCATTCGTAACCTCCGGACAACTAAAGAGTTTTGTCGCAATTCCGCGCAATTCCGGGGACAGCTACCGTTATTCCCCGCATGCGATACGAAAGGCCTGACCCCGCTGCCGAAGAATCTTGAAAACTTGAGAACGTCCCCGATTACGTGTAGAAGAACTGGGCGGTGGCCTCGCAGGCGCGGTCGGGGACGAGCCGCACCCAGTGGGCGCTCAGGCCGGTCGGGAAGACGTGGCAGGCGTAGCCGTCGGACGTCTCCACCTCCGCGTACCGGTGCCACACGCCGGTGCCCCGGAAGTCCAACTCTATGCCGACCCGGAGCGCGCCGCCGTCCGCGCTGCTCACGTGCAGGCACTTCTCGCCGAACCCGTGCATCAGAAACGGGTCCGAAGGCTCGCCGGGGGCTGCCTTCGTCTCCCACCACGGGCCGCCGCAGCCGGCGGGCCTGCCGCCGAAACGCCACAGGTCGTCCGTCTTGCCGAACCACAGGTTCGCCTGCGGCTGGCCGACGAACGGATTCGAGTCGTTTATCGGGGTGGTCTGGTCCCCGGCCATCACGAGCATGCCGTTCCACGAGCAGTAGTCGCCTATGATGCGCAGGTGGCGGCAGATGGGCACCACGCCCCGCAGCGCGTCCAGGTACGTCATCGCCGGCATCTCGTAGAATATCCCGCTCGCGTCCATCATCCATCGCTCGGACTCCACCTCCCGGATGCGCGGCCACTCCGTGGTCCACGCGTGGTCCTGGGTGTTAGTCCCCTTCGGCAGCCTGTACGTCCTCCAGCCGGTCGCGGGAAGGTACACGCACAGGAGCGCGGACGCCCGATCCTGCCCGGCGGCGTAGATGGCGTTTCCCATGTCGTTTCCGTACCGGCCCGACACCGTGTTGAACTGGGTGCGCTGCAGGATCTTCCATTCCCTGCCGTCCCACTCCGCCAGTCGCCCGTCGCTGAAACCCCGCTCGAAGTCACCGGGGTAGTAGCTGTTGTTGGCCACCACCACCCGCCCGTGGTTCATGAACGCGTCCTTGAAGTGCGACTTGTCCTTTATGTCCAGCTCCTTCAGCAGGTCGAAGAGATGCGTCGCCTTCAGCGTGTGCACGTCGGCCTCGTAGAACTCGCCCTCCATCCCCAGGAAGTACACCTTGTTGGCCGGGTCCTCCAGGTGCCGTGCCGTCGCGGTGAGACGAATGTCCACCAGTTCCTCGAAGGTGCGCACGCTGCCCTTGGTGTCTACGGCGTGCGGACCGATGATGAGCTGGTTGGATTCCTTGTGGATGATCCTGTTCGCGTACGTCCCGACCCGGCCGGCCGGGTGCCTCTCGATGCGCATGTCGTCGTCGACGGTAAAAAGCCCGGTGCCGCCGCCCGTGGCGGCCTTGTGCGCCACGTACGTGACGAACCACAGCCGGTCGGCCCACGGCATCAGCGCGCCGATGCCGGTCTCGGTGCGGGCCGGCTCGTGCTCCGCCTTCACCGCGAGGTGCGGAAACGTGCCGGAGATGTTGATGGGTTCGAACTGCTTTTTCATATCATCACTCCCTTACAGATTGTCGTCGAACGCCCCGTCGAACGTCGGGTCCTTCACCCACCCGTATTGCCGCGGCTCCGGCCACGTCCATCCGTACGCGTGGTTGTAGAACTCCAAGCTGAGCTTGTCCCCGTTCATCAGCCAGTCGATCGCGCCGAGCTGGGTCTCCCGCCATATCGAATCGTCCACGTGACCGTCCAGGTGCAGCACGTTGAACCGGAAGTCTCCCGGTATCGTCAGCGGGGCGAAGAAATGGGACAGGTTCTTCCTGTAGGCGATGGTGCCCTCGTTGGGACAGCTCGCCCTGCCGGTGATGGGAGGAAGACAGGCCGCCACCCACGACGAGGGCGCGTTGTACGCGCACATCGGGCGGCTCTTCGTCGCCGGCCGGAACGGCGCCTCGGCCCCGCACCACCAGGAGGACCCGGTGCCGCCGTAGGCGGGAAGCAGGTGCTCGGTGTACGTCTTGTCCTTCGCGTTCCTCGGACAGCCCACCGTGTGCACGAAGAAGCGGTACCCGAACAGCCCGAGGTAGCGCGAAAGCGAGTCCCTGTTCGCCTCCGTGTCGGCGGAGGTGAGGGGCTCGTTCTTCTTGAAGTCCCAGGCCCTGATCTTCACGATGGGGTCCCACAGTATCTCGAGCGGCAGGTACTTGCCGGGCTTTCCGGCGGCGCCGGCCGGGTCCGGATGCTTCCGGTACGGTCCCCAGTACACCTGGGTGACCAGCCACTTGCCCCCGCCGGTCTGCCAGAAGAGCCACTTGCCGGGAACGCTTATCCCTATCCGCTTCCCGGCCGCGTCGCCCATGTTGTTGCCGGAACCGCAGCCCTGCTTCGCCTCGGGGAGACTCCCCTTGTGATCCGTCGCGTAGATGAGGAAGCCGATGCCGGTCTGCCGCAGGTTGCTCTTGCACCGGGTGAAGTACGCGTACTCGCGCGCGCGCGCCAGGCCGGGAAGGATGAGCGCCGCCAGCAGCGCGACTATGGCGACCACCACCAGCAGCTCGACGAGCGAAAACCCCCGCGGATTCCTCATTCCTCCACCCGCTCTTCCTTTATATCATGGACGTCCTTGGGCATGAATACCTCGGCCATCTCGCGCCTGCCGGAGTAGAGGATTATCTGCCGGCCTTTGCTGACATCGACGGCCTTCGCCCATTCCCGCACGCCCCTGAGCTTCGCGAGGAGCCGGTCGCACTCGGCGGTCAGCGCGTCCCAGTCCGTCTCGTCTTTCTTCGGCGGGCGGAGCGCGGCCCTTCCGGACCTTCGCGTCTTCTTCTCCGCCTTCGTCTTGACCGTCTTCCGGGGGTCCCCCAGCGACACGGAGAAGTCATCTATTATAGCGGCCATCCTGTCGTTTTCCCCGGTCTTCGCGTCGAGGTCCTCGCGCGGCATCCAGCCGCCGGGGGCGGCGAGCGAGCGGACCGACGGCCAGACTTCCCTCTTGAATTCCGCCATCGTGGGCCCCCGCCGATCCTTCTCGAACTTGCTTATGCCGAATTTCAGCGCCTCCAGGCCGCGACGGAGCTTCTCCACCAGCTCGCCGGGCGGCTTTATGATGTGCCGTTCGCCGTCGTACAGGACGGGATCCGGCCCGCTGTAGAAGCGGGGCAGCGTCACGTAGAGGACGTGACGGGTGGTCTTCACCCGGTACGTCTTATCCTTCGACGGGAGGGCGTCGTATACCTCCCTGGGCAGCTCCATCAGGAAGTCCTCCGCCTCCACCACCACCCTGCCCCGGACGGTGTACTCCTTCAGCTCGACGGTTTCCACGTGCAGCCCCTGCGCGAAAACGCAGGAACATACCAGAACAGAGATCAGAAAGGTGACAACGCGCATGGCATGATGGTAGGCCCGCGCGATGCACCTGTCAAGCGAGGCGCGGGCATGCGAAGCGTTGCGGACGTATGTGGGGGTTGTTGCCGGGCCGCAAGGGTTCCTGAGCGGATTCCGGGTTCGACCGCGTCCGCCGTCAGGCGGACCTTTCCTTGCGCGGTCGAAGCCTGCCTCGCCCTTCGGCAAGCTCAGGGCCCCGAGCCCCGTCGAGGGGGAGGCGCCCAATCTCCTGTGGGCGCCGAGAATGAGCGAAGAACCCCTTGCGGCCCGGCAGTTTGGGAGTAGATATGTCCCCTTCTCACTCCCCCAGGGCCGCGGCGACCTCGGCCGCGGCGGCGTAGAGCCGCTCCGAGCGCTCCTGCCAGCCGGAGGCGGCGAACCAGTCCCACGAGGTGTGGCACGCCGCGCGGTACATCCGGATCCGCTCGTCGAGCATCACCTGCAGCTTCTTCGCGAGTTCCTCGCCCAGCTTCGCCCGCTTCGCCTTATCGATAAGCGCCTTCTCTATGAATATCTTCGCCTCGCACTCCTGCACGCCCTCGCGTATCATCTCAAATCGCTCGGTGGATATCGCGCCGTTCGGCCCGGGCGCGAGCACCGCGCCGGTGCTCGTGGTGAGATTCAGCTGGGCCCAGCTCAGGTATCTCGCGGATATCGAGCTGAAGCTGCCCTTCTTGCCGGGTATCACCCCCCAGAAGTCGGCGCCGACCCGCCCGAAGCCCCGGTAGTCGGACACCAGCATGCCCTCGCTGATCTCCCGGTACGTTCCCAGGGGCGCGTCCCCGTGAAGCGGAGGATTGATGGCGCCCGCGCCGGCGCGGGGGAACACCGTCTTCCGGAACTCCTGCTGCCAGCCGTGATACCGGCTCTTGTGGGTGTACTTGTTCGGCACGTCCGGGTCCGGGG
>CAYMFW010000047.1:5926-21006 GCA_964389785.1 uncultured Planctomycetota bacterium | reverse complement strand
GCCCTCGACGACGGCCGCGTCACGTGCGGCCAGCGCCGCAACGGGGTGGTCTTCTGGCAGGCCTGGTTAAGGGACGGGAAGCTCGACGAGCTGTACCTGCGCCGGGACGCCCTGGACGAGGCGTTCGGCACGTCCGGGTCCGGGGCGAAGTGCACCCCCCACACGTGGGACATGTAGCCCACCTTGGCCTTCCCGAGGTGGCCGGCGTCGCCGTGAGAGTGGAGCACCCATTCCGCGTACGGGGCGATCTTCAGGAAGAAATCCGTCACCGTGCCGCTGGGCCGCGAGTCCCCGGCGATCCCTATCAGGAAGTTCTTCTCCGACAGGCCGCGTTTCTTCAGCCGCTCCAGGAGCTCGTCGAACACCGGCTTCCAGAACGTCTCGCTCTCGGGCGTGCCGTACACCGGAGAGACGAGATCCTCCGTCTTCCCGGTGGCCGGATCGAGCAGGGTGACCGGCACCCCCTTGGCCTCCCTTCCCTTCTTCCCGAAGTAGCCGCCGCCCGCGAACGGCTCCCACACGTAAAAGGCCGCCACGTCCGGCTTGCCGACGTGCGTCTCCCACAGGTCCAGGTAGCGGTCCATCGCCGCGTAGTCGCGCGTGTACTTCCCCTCCTCGCCGGTCTTCACCCAGCGCACCATGGACTGCTCGTTGCCGAAGTTGGTGCGGGCCATCAGCGGGATGAATATCGTCTTGTTGCCGACCTGTCCGAGAAGCTTCAGAGATTCCTCGACGCGCTTCCAGTGCTCGTCCGACCACAGGACCGCCTTGTACTTCAGCGCGATGGTCTCCGGAGACTGTATCAGGCCCACGTGCGTGCGGTAGTCGCGCGGGTCGGGGAGCTTCCAGCCGATCACCTTCAGATGCACCGGCACCTCCGTCGCCTCCAGGCCGGCGGCTTCGATCGAGAGCGTTCCCCGGTAGTCTCCCGGCGCCGCGTCGGGCGGCACGTTCACCGTCACCCACACCGGCTGGACGATCGCGTCGGCCCGGGGCTTTTCCGCCAGCGCGTCGAAGCGGCGGGGGCTCCTGACGCCGGCGCGCTGCCAGACCCCCTTCTCGCCCCCGCCGGGCAGGCCGTAGCGCACCCCGAGCATCTCGGGAGCGATCGTCCCCTCGCCTTCCGTAATGGTGAGGGGCGAGACCTTCGCGGCCAGGTCCTTCAGCGGCGCGTCCGCGCTGACGACCACCTGGCCGGAGAACGCGCCGTTCAGCGCGCCGACTATCTTCACCGGCCGCAGCGTGTCATTCGGATCGGCGTAGTCCGCCTTGTCGAAGACCGGCGCGACGATGTTGGCGTTCCATACCATGATGCCCTTCGGCCGCGACGTGTTCGGCGCCGCCCCGGCTCCCTCCGCCTTCACTTCGAGCCGGTCGAGGCCGGCGTGGTTCCAGCTGCTGCCCCAGCCCCGCGCCCCCTTCAGCCCGAGGCTGTCCTTGCGCGTCGGCGCGCGGTGGATCTCCACCGCCAGCACGTTCGCCCCCTTGCGGAGGTGCTCCGCCGGGACCGCCAGGTCCGTGATCTTCCGGATCCTCTTCATCCACCGGTCCTTGTACTTCCCGGGGTCCCCCCATCCCTTCGTAATACCCTTCCCTTCCGGCGTGGTGTACACCTCGAGCGGATAGGTCTCGGCGGGGGTGTCGGACGTCAGGTCGCCCTCCGGAAGGTGCGCCCGTCCGATCTCCTTCCCGTTCAGGTACACCACCGCGCCCCCCTTGAACTCCGCCGTCACCTTCAGCGACGTCACCGCCCCCGGATCCGTCACCTGGAACGTGCCGCGGGCGCAGATGAGCGCGAGGGTCTGCGACCCTCCTATACCGTGCCCGGCGTAGAACGGGCCGGGGCTCCACTGCCAGCCGGTGGCGTCGAACTCCGGCGCGGCCCAGTCCGAGGGCGGTGGGTACGACAGAGGATGGATGCCGGGCCCGGGTTTCTTATCGGAAGCCGGATCGACGATCCCCGGCTTCCAGTACGTCAGGCACCGCCAGAAACCGTCCGTCTTGAGAATGGTCGTGCCGGTCTCCGCCGGCTTTTCCCCCGCCTGCAGACAGGCGGCGGACAGCGCCAGCAGCGCGGCGGCCGACCCGAGAAACAGCGTGCGAGCAGTGCGTGCGCGGTTCATGAGAACAATCCCTCCGGATGTTTCGACGCGTGACTTCCCCCCATCATGAGGATGGTAAGGGGACACGTGCGGGGCTGTCAAGGCCCGTCACGGCCGGGGGAAACTGCGTTGACACGGGCTTATATGCGCGTAAAATACCCGTTCCGGTTGTTTCCGAAAAGGCGGCCACGGGCCGCATACACACAGGAGAACGGAGAGGGAGTCATGGAAGCCCAACTCAAGGAACTCATCGACAAGATCAAGACGGAAGGCGTGGCGGAGGCGGAGGAAAGCGCCCGCCAGATAGTCGAGAAGGCGGAACGGAAGGCGGAGCGCGTGATCGCCGAGGCGGAAAAGCAGGCGGAGCGCATCGTGGCCGCCGCGAAGGCACAGGCGGAGAGATTCGACCGCACCAGCCGGGAAACGCTCACCCAGGCCGCTCGCAACGTCATCCTGGGACTGCGCTCGTCCATACGGGAGTTGTTCGAAGCGGTGGTCCAGAACGAGCTGAAATCGGCGCTGTCGAGCAAAGACCTGCAGGACATGATCCACGACCTGATCAAGGCGTGGCAGAAGGAAGGCACGAAGGATATCGAGGTGCTCCTGTCGCCCCAGGACATGAAGAAGCTGGAGAAGGGCACCTTCGACAAGCTCGCCAGGGACATGAAGAAGGGCGTCGAGTTCAAGCCGATCCCCGAGATCCAGGCCGGGTTCCGCATCGGCGAGAAGGACGGCACGGTACACTACGACTTCACCGACGCCGGCATCGCCGAGTACCTGTCCGGACACCTGAGCCCGAAGCTGGCGGAGTGCGTAACCGCCGCGATACAGAGCGATGAGGACGACGAGCAGGGCGGAAAGCACGGAAAGAAGAGGAAGAGGGGAAAGCATTGAACTACTACTTCACGGTAGCTTCCCTCCCGATGCTCTTCTACGACAGGGATATGCCCATGTCGCGCGGCGGCTTTCTGGAAGCGTGCGGCAAGGAGCTGACGAGGGGCGACCTGGAGATCATAGAGGGAACGAGCATCCGCAATCTGGAACGGACCTCCCCTGCCTGCTTCCTGCTGGACCGCTGGCGGACGTGGGAGACCGCGCTCCGCAACCAGCTGGTGCGGCTCCGCGCGAGCGGGAAGGGATGGGAGGCCGACAAGTACCTCAGGGAATCGGAGGACGTGTACGGCGTCGCGGAGATCGCGCGCGAGGCGTTCGGGCAGGGGTCCCCGCTCGACGGGGAGGAGATCCTCAACCGCGCCCGCTGGTCATACCTCGATGAGCTGGAGACGGGCCACCACTTCGACGTGGAAAAGCTGGTCGCGTACTGCCTGAAGCTCCAGATACTCGAGAGAAAGTCGTCGTTCGACAAGAACGCCGGGACGCAGAAGCTCGAACAGGTGCTGACAGGAAAAACAGATCCAGGGACGGAGTTGAGTAATTAGGTTAAGAGTGTCCCCCATATACTGACGAACAGGACGGGAGCATGGCTGGAACTGGAAAAATAGTAGGAGTTTACGGTAACAAGATCACCGTGGCGTTCGACGGCGACGTGATGCAGAACGAGGTCGCCTACGCGGTGCTCGAAGACAAACGGCTCAAGTCCGAGGTGATACGCATCTCGGGAGACAGGGCCGAGCTCCAGGTATTCGAGATGACGAGAGGCCTGGAGGTCGGCGGGGACGTGGAATTCACGGACGAGCTGCTCGCGGTGGAGCTGGGTCCGGGACTGATCAGCCAGATCTACGACGGCCTGCAGAACCCTCTGCCGCAGGTGGCGGAGCAGTGCGGCTTCTTCCTCGATCGGGGGGTGTATCTCTCCGCGCTCGACGTTGAGAAGAAGTGGGAGTTCACCCCCACCGCCAAGGTCGGCGACACGGTGCTTCGCGCGGACATCCTCGGCACCGTCCCGGAATATTCCCTGACCCACAAGATCATGGTGCCCTTCAACATCCACGGCACGTACACGGTGAAGTCCATCGTCGAGAAGGGCGAGTACACGGTGAAGGAAACGATCGCCGAGCTGGAGGACGAGCGGGGCAAGGTGACGCCGGTGACGATGATGTTCGAGTGGCCGGTGAAGCGCGCCGTCGACTGCTACATGGACAAGCTGAAGCCCGTCGAATCGCTCGTCACCCAGGTGAGGATCGTGGACACGTTCTTCCCCGTCGCCCGGGGAGGCACCTACTGCATACCGGGCCCGTTCGGCTCGGGAAAGACGGTCCTCCAGCAGATCACCAGCCGGTACGCCCAGGTGGACGTCATCGTCGTCGCGGCCTGCGGCGAGCGCGCCGGCGAGGTGGTGGAAACGCTCCGCGAGTTCCCGCACCTGAAGGACCCGAGGACGGGACGGCCGCTGATCGAGAGGACCATCATCGTGTGCAACACCAGCTCGATGCCGGTGGCCGCGCGTGACGCCTCGGTGTACACCGCGGTGACGATGGCGGAGTACTACCGGCAGATGGGACTGGACGTGCTGCTGCTGGCGGACTCCACCTCACGGTGGGCGCAGGCGATGCGCGAGATGTCCGGGCGGCTGGAGGAGATCCCCGGCGAGGAGGCGTTCCCGGCCTACCTGGAATCGGTCATCACGTCGTTCTACGAACGCGCCGGACTGGTGACGCTGAGAGACGGCAAGACCGGGGCCATCACCATCGGCGGCGCGGTCAGCCCCGCGGGCGGCAACTTCGACGAGCCGGTGACTCAGGCGACGCTGAAGATCGTCGGCGCGTTTCTCGGGCTGTCCCGCGAGCGCTCCGACGCCAGGCGGTACCCGGCGATCCACCCGCTGGAGAGCTGGAGCAAGTACGCCGGCACGGTGGACGAGGAAAAGACGGAGCTCGCCAGGAAGATTCTCTTTAAAGGCAACGAGGTCAACGAGATGATGAAGGTGGTCGGCGAGGAGGGGACCCCGCTCGACGACTATATCGTCTACCTGAAGAGCGAGTTCCTGGACGCGGTGTATCTCCAGCAGAACGCGTTCGATCCGGTGGACGCCGCGACCCCCGCGGAACGCCAGCGGTACGTGTTCGACCTGCTGCTCGAGATACTGAAGGCCGACTTCGTGCTGCAGGAGAAGGACGAGGCCAGAACGTTTTTCAATAACCTGCGGCAGACGTTCCTGGACTGGAACGGCGCGGCGACTGATTCGGAGGAGTTCAAGAAGCTCGAGGCCGACATACGGCGCCTGGCAAAGATCGAGCAGGGCGGTGAGAACGATGCGTAAGGTATACAGCAATATCGCGGCGATCGCGGGCAACGTCATTACGGTGCAGGCCACCGGCGTGTAGTACGGCGAGCTGGCCGAGGTCACCTCGGCGCACGGAAAATCCCTCGCCGAGGTCATCCGGCTGGTGGACGACCGGGTGTCCCTCCAGGTTTTCGCCGGCGCCCGGGGCGTGTCCACCGGCGACAAGGTCCGCTTCCTCGGGCATCCGATGAGGGTGTCCTTCTCGGACGACCTCCTCGGCAGGATATTCGACGGCGGGGGCGTGCCGAGGGACAGGGGACCGGCGCTCGTCGAGAACCTGATCGAGATCGGCGGGCCGTCCGTCAACCCGGCCCGGAGGATCATCCCGCGCGAGATGATCCGCACGAATATTCCGATGATCGATCTGTTCAACTCGCTGGTGCAGTCCCAGAAGCTCCCGATATTCTCCGTCTCCGGAGAGCCGTACAACGAGCTGCTGGCCCGCATCGCGATGCAGGCGGAAGTCGACATGATCATACTGGGGGGCTGCGGCCTGAAGTACGACGACTACCTGTTCTTCAAGGAGACGCTGGAAGAGGGAGGCGCGCTGTCCCGGACGATCTTCTTCGTGCATACCGCGGCCGACCCGGTGGTCGAGTGCCTGCTGGTGCCGGACATCTCCCTGGCGGTCGCGGAGCGGTTCGCGCTGAAGGGAAAGCAGGTGCTGGTGCTGCTGACGGACATGACGAACTTCGCCGACGCGCTGAAGGAGATATCCATCACGCTGGAACAGGTGCCGTCCAACCGCGGCTACCCGGGCGACCTGTACAGCCAGCTCGCGTCGAGATACGAGAAGGCGGTGGACTTCGAGGGGGCCGGCTCCATCACCGTGCTCGCGGTCACCACGATGCCCGGCGACGACGTCACCCACCCCGTCCCGGACAATACCGGCTACATCACCGAGGGCCAGTTCTACCTGCGCAACCAGCGGATCGAACCGTTCGGCTCGCTCTCCCGGCTGAAGCAGCTCGTCAACAAGGACACCCGGGCGGACCACCGCGCGCTGATGGACGGCATGATCCAGCTGTACGCCGGCTTCAAGGAGACGCTGGAGAAGCGCTCCATGGGCTTCCGGATGTCCGCGTGGGACGAGAAGCTGCTGAAGTACGGCGAGCTGTTCGAGAGCGGCATGATGGATCTCTCCGTGAACATCCCGCTCGAGGAGGCGCTGGACCGCGGGTGGGACATCCTCTCCGACTGCTTCGAGCGGCAGGAGACCGGCCTTCGCACCGAGCTGATACAGAAGTTCTGGCCGGAAAAGAAGGAGGAAGCGTAATGCTTCTTCGCTCATTCTCGGCGCCCATAGGAGATTGGGCGCCTCCGAGGCAGGCTTCGACCGCGCAGGGAAGGGTCCGCCTGACGGCGGACGCGGTCGAACCCAGAATCCGCTCAGCAGCATCACGCTTCCAGCCGACGAGGAACTGAACGTGGCGAAGATCAAGCACACGAAGAACGAGCTGAAGCGGCAGAAGGACAACCTTGGCCGTTTCCGGCGCTTCCTCCCCACCCTGGCGTTGAAGAAGCAGCAGCTCCAGATGGAGATACGGCGGATCCGGGGCGAGCACAAGGCGAAGTCAGCCGCTCTCGACGACGCGAGGGAAGTCGTTTCCCGCTGGGCGGGCCTGTTCGGCGAGGACGTCGGTATCGAGGAGCTGGTGAAGGTGACTGAGGTCCGCACCGCCGAGGGAAACATCGCCGGGGTGGACATCCCGGTGTTCGAAGGCGTGGATTTCGAGGAGGCGGAGTACGACCTGTTCGAGAAGCCACTCTGGGTGGACCGCGCGATCGAGCAGATAAAGAAGATGTCCGAACTGATGGCCGAGGTGGCGACGCTGGAGCAGGCGGTCGCGCTCCTGCGGGAGGAGCTGAGAATCACCACCCAGCGGGTAAACCTGTTCGAGAAGGTGAAGATACCGGAGGCGCTGGAGCACATACGGGTGATAAACATATTCCTCGGCGACGAGCAGACCGCGGCGGTGGTCCGCGGCAAGATCGCCAAGAACAAGATCGAGAGGCAGGCCTCCTGACATGATAGTCCCGATGAAGAAGGTGTCCCTGGTGGTGCTCGACTCACACCGGGAGGAGTCCCTCGAAAAGCTGAGGGACGTCGGGGTGCTCCACGTCGAGAGCGTCGAGGCGTCGAGTGAGGCGCTCACCGGCCTGCAGGAAGACAGGGCGATGCTCGAACGCGCGCTGCGCCTCCTGCCCGAGCCGAAAGAGTCCGGGGAGAGCGCCGACGCGGACCTGGAGAAGGCGTTCCAGACGGCCGCGAAGGTGCTGACCCTCTCGGACATGCTCCAGAGCCTCTCCGAGGACATCGGCCGGCTGGAGAGGGATGAAGCGGCGCTTGCCGAGTGGGGAGATTTCGATCCGTCCGACATCCTGGAGCTGAGGGAGAAGGGGGTGGACCTGCGGCTGTGCCGGGTCCCGCGCAGCCGGCTGGAGGAGGTCCCGGAGGACGTCAGCGTGTTCGTGCTCCGGGAGACGAAGTCCACGCTCAACGTCGCCGTGATCCTGCCGGAGGGCGCGGAGCTGCCGTTCGAAGAGACCCCCCTGCCGGAGAAAGGGCTGGACTGGGTGAGGGAACGGCTCTCGGCGAAGACGGTGGAGCTCCACGGCGCGAAGCACGTGCTCGCGAGCATCGCCCCCCGGAAGCAGGCCCTGCGCGCCGCCCTGGAAGAGCTGGACGGGCAGATAGATTTCGAGACTACCCGCGCCGGCATGGGCAGCGAGAAGAAGCTCGCGTTCCTCACCGGCTACACACCGGTCGGCAGGGTCGAGACGCTGCAGAAGGCGGCCGCCGAGAACGGATGGGCCATCATGATCGAGGACCCCTCGGGGGAGGACCAGGTCCCGACGCTCATAGAGAACCCGAAATGGATACGAATCATCCAGCCCGTCTTCGACCTGCTGGGAACCATTCCCGGCTACCGGGAGTTCGACATAAGCTTCTGGTTCCTGGGATTCCTCAGCTTCTTCTACGCGATTATCATCGGTGACGGCGCGTACGGGCTGATCTTCCTGCTCGGCACGTTCATCGCGCGAAAGAAGTTCCCGAAGGCCCCGGCGGAGCCGTTCCTCCTGCTGTACGTCATGAGCGTCGCGACCGTGATATGGGGAGCGGTCACCGGCACCTGGTTCGGCTCGCAGACCTTCGCGCAGTCAGCCGCCCTCTCGTGGGCGATACACCCGAAGCTCTCGAGCTTTGCCGCGGACGCGAAGGCGAGCCGGCAGTTCTGGATGCATATGTGTTTCGTCATCGGCGCGGCGCACCTCACCATCGCTCACCTCAGGAGCTTTGCCCGCCTGTCACCGTCGCTTGCCAGCTACACCGACCTGGGATGGATCTCGGTGCTGTGGGGCCTGTACTTCGTCATCCGCTGGCTCCTTCTGGAATACGATCTGCCCGCCGCCGCTCTCGTCCTGCTCGGGGGGGGCCTGCTGGTCATCATCTTCTTCTCGGAACAGGAGGGGCGTTTCTGGAGCGGCGTCTTCTGGGGAACCGTGAAGTTTCCGCTCACCCTGCTCGACGGAATGAGCTGTTTCTCCGACACCGTCTCGTACGTCAGGCTCTTCGCGGTCAGTCTCGCCGCGCTGGAGGTCGCCAAGAGCACGAACGGCATGGCCGCCGGGGTGATGGGGACCGACGCGGCGGGCGCGAACGTGGTGTTCGCGATCCTGCTGGGACTGGGAGCGGGGCTGATACTGCTGATAGGTCACACGCTGAACATCGTGCTCGGCGCGCTGTCGGTGATCGTCCATGGCGTCAGGCTGAATCTGCTGGAGTTCTCGGGTCACTTGAAGATGGAATGGTCGGGTAACGCGTACAACCCTTTCAAGGCAAAAACGTAGGACACGAAAGGAGGCTTGGGATGGAGATACTGGGTCAGGTAGGATTTGCCGCAGCGCTTTCGCTCGCCGCGATAGGCTCGGCGCTGGGAACCGGAGCGGCCGGCATGGCCGCCGTGGGCGCGTGGAAGAAGTGTTTCGCGCAGAACAAGGACGCCCCGTTCATGCTCGTCGCCTTCGTCGGCGCGCCGCTGACGCAGACAATCTACGGCATGATTCTGATGGGTGCGATCCAGGGCGCGCCCGAGACCGTAACGATGATGGCCCGGTTCGGCGCGGGCCTGTTCGGCGGACTCGCCATCGGTTTCTCCGCCTGGCTGCAGGGCAAAGCCGGCGCGAGCGCGTCGGACGCGCTGGCGGAAACAGGCAAGGGCTTCGGTAACTACATCATGGTTCTCGGCATCATCGAGACCGTGGCGCTGTTCGTCATGGTGTTCCTGATGAACGCTCTCGGCTAGCACCGGGGGATACAGCCATGCGCAAGTACATACTGCCGGCGCTCGCGGGCCTCACGCTCCTCGTCTGCGGATGCTTCCAGACGAAGGAAACCTACACGCTGAATCCGGACGGCTCCGGAAAGGTGCTGCTGGAGGCGACGTTCCAGCCGATGAACATGATGGGCGGCGAGGAACAGGACCCCGAGGAGCAGCTCAGGAAATCGGTGAAGGACATTATCGTCAAGTCGGACGGCATCGAGATATGGAAGGACGTGTCCTACAAGCGCACCGATGACGGGAAGATCTACGTCACCGGTACCGCGTACTTCAAGGACCTTTCCAGGGTGAAGTTCAAGGGGCTGGGCGAGACCCGGGTGGAGTTCAAGAAGCAGGAGGACGGCACGCTCGTCCTTACCGTCGACCCGCAGCAGTCCAGGGACGGCGGGAAGAAGCCGGCCGCGGACAAGGAGGCGCCGAAGCTGACGGACGAGCAGATCGCCCAGAAGGTCAAGCTGGAGAGAACCAACTTCCAGCAGGCCAAGGGCTTCATGTCCGGGTTCCTCTCGACCATGACGACGGAAAAGGTCTTCCTGCTGCCCGGCAGCGTCACCGAGACGAACAACCTGAAGAAGGACGAGAAGGGCGGGCTCCACTTCCTGCTCGAGGGCAAGAAGATGCTCGAGGTGATGGATACGCTGATGGCGGACGACGAGTTCGTGAAGAAACAGGTGATCGCGGGGAAGAACGTCGCCAAGGAAGGCCCCGACTTCGACGACAGGGTGAACGAGATGGTGTTCGGCAGCAAGGGACCGGTGCGCGCCGTGGTAGCGGCCGGGGCGAAGCCGCTGTTCGACCTTGCGGCGGAGGTGAAGGCCGCCGACGCGGGCTACAAGGAGCTGCTGACGGGCCTGGGCGCGGTGGCGCCGGTGAAGGTCGAGGCCGCGCCGGCCGGAGGAGGGCTGAAGAGCGTCACGGTGGCGGGCGTCCGCATGGTGAGGGTGGACGACCAGGAGCGGGGACTCCGGGCCTTCAACTGGTCCAAGGGCTACACGTTCTCCATCGTCGGAGAATTCTCCGGCTCCGTCATCAAGGCAGAGAACGGCACGCTCGAGAAGGCCGTTGCGGACAACGGAAACGATCTTCTGCCTGAGAAGGAATGGGACCGCAGGATCAAGTGGCTGAACCTGTCCAAGGACAAGACGGCGGTGATCTTCGATGTGGATCTCAAGCTGCCCGGTGAGGGAGTGAACGGATTCAAGGAGATCTCCGGCTCGTTCGAGTACACCATAGCGGAAGGGTTCGACGAGGTGGACGCCGGCCTCTCCGAGTTCAAGAAGGGCGCCAAGGGAAGCCAGCTGGGTATCTCCGTGAAAGAGCTCAAGAATGGATGGGAGAAGGGAACCCAGGTGATCAAGCTCGGCTTCGGCATAGGACAGCACATGGTGAAATCCGTGGTGTTCTACGACGCCAACGGGAAGAAGCTCGAGGTCACTCAGGGCAGCCCCTTCGGAAGCGGCGACAAGTTCCAGTGCGACTACACGCTCGTCGGGGAATTCCCCGAAAAGGGCCGGATCGTGGTCGAGGTCCGGAAAAACCTCCGTAAGTTCAAGGTGCCCTTCACGCTTGAGAACATCTCCCTGCTCGGAGCGCCGCTGAAAAAATGATCAATCGCGAATAAGGCAGGCGCTGTCCCTGCCTAAGGGGACGCGGTGGGGCAACCAGGTTGCCTGGCCGCCCCACCGCTAGCGTGGAAGCTGCTATCGCGTCACGCTCCCGATGGGGACTCGAGGAATACTTTCTTGCCGGCCGTGCCCAGGAAGCATCCGCCGCCGCTTCCGCCGCCGCCGCCGCCGGGCACGTCATCTCCATAATCTCCGTCGTCCGGTATGTCGTCGCCGGGTATGTCGTCGCCGGGCACGTCGTCGCCCGGAACGTCGTCGCCGGGTATCTGGCCGGCAAGCCAGTCCTCCTGCATGTCCCACATGTCCCTGCCGTCGGGCCCGGTCTCGCTTTCGTCGCAGGTGCCGTCGATGTCGGAGTCGGTCTCACCCGGGTTGAGTCCTATGTACTCCTCGAACCCGTCCAGCAGGCCGTCACCGTCGGCGTCGCCCTGGTTCAGCCACTCGCTCACGCCGAGCGGCCCGGCCACGTAGTGGAGGCCCTCGCCGTTCAGGCCGTCGGCGCCGGGCACGCGCGCCACCACCACGTAGTTGCTCTTGGCGCCCTGCGCGCCTCCGGCACAGTTGCCTCCCAGCGTGATCTGGCCGGCGGCGAAGGTCTGCTCGTACACCAGCAGCGGGGAGGCCGCCTTGTCTTTCACCATCATCGCCTCGCCGGTAAGCTCCCATTTGCCGTCATCCAGCCACGCGGGCAGGACCGTCACTCTCTTGTCGTAGCACACCGAGAGGGTGACGTCGCGGCCGACGCTCAGCACCAGGTGGTTCTCCGTCCTGACGTACTTGTCGTTGTTGGCGGTCCTGACCAGCACCTGGCCGTCCAGGGCGGAGCTGAGATCCGAGATCACGTAGTTCCGGTCTATGTAGTACAGCGCGTCCACTTCCGCCGTCCCCAGCGAGTACGGCTTTCCGGTGGACACCGACACGATGCGGATCTCGGCCATCTCCAGCGTCACGGTCGCGACGTTCGAATCCGCCTGCCCGTCGTTCGCCACGTAGGTAAACGAATCGTTGCCCACGTATCCGATATCCGGCGTGTACAGGAGCGTGCCCGCCGTCGGATCCAGGTCGGAGATCGTACCGTGCGCCGGGTCCGCGACGACGGCGAACGTCAGCGCGTCGCCCTCGATGTCGCTCGCGCCCAGCACCACGTTGACCGCCCGGTCCGCCCAGGCGTCCACGGACACGTCGTCCGCCACCGGCGCGTCGTTCACCGCCAGCACGGTGATGGTCACGGTCGCCATGCCGCTCTCGTCCATCCCGTCGCTCACCTTGAAGGTGATCGCGTCCGTACCGCTCCAGTTCGCGGCCGGCGCATAGGTGAGATCCGGCGCGGTGCCGCTCAGCTGGCCGTGGGACGGCTGGCTCAGAATGACGTACGTCAGCGCGTCCCCGTCAGCGTCGGAGGCCGCCAGCGTCGCCGCCACGGCCTCGTCCTCGTTCGTCGTCACCGTGCTGTTCGTCGCCACCGGAGGCGTGTTCAGCACCGCGGTGATCAGGATGTCCATCGAGCCGACGTTGCCGTACTCGTCGAACACGTACAGCGTCGCGGTGTACTCACCCTCCGCGGTGTACGTATGGCTCACCTGGATGCCGTAGGCCGAGTTGCCGTCGCCCATATCCCACTCGTAGTCCACGATGGCGTCGCCGTCCGGGTCGTACGACGCCGAGCCGTCGAAGGCCACCGTCAGCGGCACGTGGCCGTGCGTCGGGTCGGCCGTCGCCACCGCGACCGGCGGGTTGTTCGTCACGTCATTCACCGTCACGCTCACCGTCGCGGTGTCCGTGCCTCCGTTGCCGTCGGACACGGTATACGTGAACGAGTCGGCGCCGTCGTAGCCCGCGTTCGGCGTGTAGAGAACTCCCGACCCGCTCTTCACGGCAGTCCCGTGCGCCGGGTCCGTCACCGACGCCACCGTCAGCGTGTCCCCGTCCACGTCCGTGTCGTTCGCCAGCACGGCGATCTGGACCGCGGTGTCCTCGTTCGTCACCGCGCTGTCGTCCACCGCCACCGGCGCGTCGTTCACCGGCGTCACCGTCACGCTCACCGTCGCCGTGTCCGTACCGCCCTTCCCGTCGCTCACCGTGTAGGCAAAAGAATCGGCACCGTAGTAGTTCAGGTCCGGCGTGTAGAGAACCCCCGACCCGCTCTTCACGGCAGTCCCGTGCGCCGGGTCCGTCACCGACGCCACCGTCAGCGTGTCCCCGTCCACGTCCGTGTCGTTCGCCAGCACCGCTATCGTCACCGCCGTATCCTCCGTCGTCGTCGCGGTGTCGTCAACCGCCACCGGAGGATCGTTCACGCCCAGCACGTTCACCGTCACCGTCGCGACGTTGGAATCGGCCGGGCCGTCGTTCGCCTTGAACGTGAATGAGTCCCCACCGTTGTAGCCCGCGTTCGGCGTGTACGTCACCGCCGGCGCCGTGCCGGAGAGCACGCCGTTCGCCGGCCCCGCCACGATGGAGTACGTCAGTGCGTCGCCGTCCGCGTCCGTCGCGACCAGCGTGATGTCTACCGGCACCTCCTCGTCCGTCTCTACCGTCTGGCCCTCCGCCACCGGCGGGGTGTTCGGCTCTTCCTCGGACTCCAGCAGGGACATGTCGTCGTAGTAGATCACCGACGCGTTGTTGGCGAAGAGATCCACCGCCGCGATGTCCAGCGCCCCGCCGCCTCTCACGCCCGCGGTCCAGCCCTTCTCGTACAGCTTCTGGCCGCCGTAGTAGAAGCTCTGCGTGTCCGCGTCCAGGTCGATCTCCAGGCGCAGCTCCACCCACTGCCCCTTTATCAGGTCCAGCTCCGCGCCGTCCTCGTCCGAATGCACCTTGCCGGTACCGCTATTGAACGACACCTGCGAGGCCCAGTTCTTCGAGCCGCCGTCGGAGTAGATGCTCAGGATGATGAAGTACTGCGTGCCCGAGAAATCGCCCGGCACGTACTGCATCGCCTTATATGCCCACCTGCCCGACGTGTACCCACTGTACTCGTGCACCAGGTCGCTCGAGCCGACGACCGCCGCCGAGTTGGCGCCGTTGCGCGCCTGGGCGTCGGATACCAGGGCTCCGTAAGCCGAGTTGTTGTCCCAGCCCTTCCAGCCGCCCTGCCCGTGGAGGTCGATTCCAACCTCATAGGCCTCGAACGGCTCCACCCAGCCCTGCGACGGCTGTACCGAGACCACCACATCGGCCGTGTCCGTTCCGCCGCTGCCGTCGGAGACGGTGTAGCTGAACCCGTCGGTGCCGACAAAACCGGCGTCCGGCGTGTACTGCACGCCCGAGCCGCTCTTCACGGCCGTCCCGTTCGCCGGGTCCGTCACCGAGGCCACCGAAAGCGTGTCCCCGTCAACGTCCGTGTCGTTCGCCAGCACCGCGATCTGCACCGCCGTGTCCTCGCTCGTCGAGGCCGAATCATCCACGGCCACCGGCGCGTCGTTCACCGGGGTGACCGTCACGGTCACCGTCGCGCTGTCCGTGCCGCCCTTGCCGTCGCTTGCCGTGTAGCTGAACGAGTCGCTTCCGTTATAGTTCGCGTCCGGCGTGTAGAGAACCCCGGAACCGCTCTTTACGGCCGTGCCGTGCGGCGGATCCGTTACCGACGCCACCGAAAGCGTATCCCCGTCGGGGTCGCTGTCGTTCGCCAGCACCGCGATCTGCACCGCCGTATCCTCGCTCGTCGTGGCCGAATCATCCACCGCCACCGGCGCGTCGTTCTCCGCGCTGACCGTCACGGTCACCGTCGCCGTGTCCGTGCCGCCATTGCCGTCGCTCACCGTGT
>CAYMFW010000047.1:0-5826 GCA_964389785.1 uncultured Planctomycetota bacterium | reverse complement strand
TATCTTCAGCCGTAGAAGCCGAATCATCCACCGCCACCGGCGCGTCGTTCACCGGCGTAACCGTCACGGTCACCGTCGCCGTGTCCGTCCCGCCGTTACCGTCCGAGACGGTGTAGGAGAACGAATCGCTTCCGTTATAGTTCGCGTCCGGCGTGTAGAGCACGCCCGACCCGCTCTTCACGGTCGTCCCGTGCGGCGGATCCGTTACCGACGCCACCGAAAGCGTGTCACCGTCGGGGTCGGAATCGTTGGCAAGCACCGCGATCTGAACCGCGGTATCCTCGTTCGTCGTGGCCGAGTCGTTCACCGCCACCGGCGGGTCGTTCTCCGGCGTAACCGTCACGGTCACCGTCGCCGTGTCCGTGCCGCCATTGCCGTCGCTCACCGTGTAGCTGAACGAGTCGCCGCCGTTGTAGCCGGCGTCCGGCGTGTAGAGGACCCCCGAGCCGCTCTTCACGGCCGTCCCGTGCGGCGGGTTCGTCACCGAGGCCACCGAGAGCGTGTCCCCGTCAACGTCCGTGTCGTTCGCCAGCACCGCGATCTGAACCGCCGTATCTTCAGCCGTAGAAGCCGAATCATCCACCGCCACCGGCGCGTCGTTCACCGGGGTGACCGCGATGGTCACCGTCGCCACGTTCGACTCCGCCTGCCCGTCACTCGCCTTGAACGTGAACGAGTCGGACCCGTTGTAGTCGTCGTTCGGCGTGTACGTCACGTTCGGCGCCGTCCCGGAGAGCGCGCCGTGCGCCGGCTGGCTCGCGATCGCGTACGTCAGGTCGTCGCCCTCCGCGTCCGTCGCGGTGAGGACAATCGCCACCGACCCGTCCTCGTCCACGCTCACGCTCTGGTTGTTCGCCACCGGCGGGGTGTTCGTGCCCGCCTCCCAGCTCGTCACGATCACGATCTCCGTCGTCGTCTCGTCTATCGCCGGGTAGTCCGGATACGTGTCTCCGATCTTCGTCCCGTCCTTGTAGACCATCACCCTGATCGTGTCCGGATACGGTATCCCCAGGTACGTGTTGTTCGCGAACCGCGCGATCGAGCTCTGATAGATCTCTATCTCCGCGTCCGGCACCACCGTCGTCCCGTCCGTCGCCACCGCTTTGAACAGCACCGAACGAAACTTCGCGGCGAACTCGGTAACCGTCTCGTCGAACACGATCGTGTCATACGCGTTCGCGTACAGGTTCGCCCGGCGGCTCCGCGTCGTGATGGAATCACCCCTGGGCACCGTCAGAACCGCCCCGTCCGAGTGATATTCGGGACTGTAGTATCTCACGTGTCCCAGGCCGTCCGTCACCGCCGCCCCGTTCTGGTCCCGGCACTTCACCCCGAACGTCTGGAAGCCCGGGTTCACCGTGTCCAGCCCGTCCGTGAACACCATGTACACCACCGGCCCCACCAGGCTCGCCGGCACCTGTCCGTACACCTGCGCGTTGTAGCCCTTCGGATACGTCGCCTTCTCTCCCGGGTTGCGCCACTCCGGCACCAGGTACCTCATCCGTATCGTCGCTCCACTCACGTCCGTCCCGTGCTGGTCCTTCGCCACCAGCGTCGCCGTCCAGAACGGAGGCGCCACCTCGGTAACCCCGTCCGTGAACTTCAGAGAGATGTTCGGCCCGGATGCGGTGTCCACCTTCCCCTTGATCGTCGTCGTCGCGTCCTTCGGCACCGACACCGTCACTCCCGGGTCGTACCACTCGCCTCCGATGTTGTCCACGAAGATGCTCACCACTCCCGGCACCGCCGCCCCGTGCTGGTCCCTGGCCGCCGTCGGCACCGTCCAGAACGGAGGCGCGATCTCCGTAAGCCCCTCCTTGAACTGTATCGTGTAGCCCGGACCGTTCACCGTCGGGATCCGCGCCTTCGTCGTCGTCGACACGCCCTTCGGCACCGAAAGCACCTCGTTCGGCTGGTGGTACTCGCTTCCTCCCTCCGTCAGCACGTTGTCCACCCATATCTCCGGCGCGCCCACCGGCACGTCACCGTTCTGGTCACGCGCCACCGTGGACACCGTCCAGAAGTCCACGACGACTTCGTTATCCATCTCTCCTATCGTCTTCGAGAACTCGGGGCCCGTCACGTTCGGAACCTTCCCCTTAAACTGGTACGTGGTACCGACCTCCAGGAGCAGTTTCGTCCCGTGCGGGTACCACACCGCGAGCTGTTTCACGTAGATCTCGCCGGCCGTGATTTCCGTCCCGTTCTGGTCGATCGCCTTCAGCGTCACCGTGCCCGGCACGCCCACCCTCACCGTCACCGTGGCGACGTTAGAGTCCTCGTCGCCGTCGTTGGCCTTGAACGTGAACGTATCGAGGCCCGTGAAGCCGCCGTCCGGTGTATACGTTACGTCCGGTGCCGTGCCGGAAAGCGTCCCGTTCGACGGCTGGTTTACGATCGAGTACACCAGGTCGTCCCCGTCCGGGTCCGTCGCCACCAGCGTGATCGCCACCGGCGTATCCTCGTCGGTGATCACGTCCTGGTCCTCCGCCACCGGCGGGCCCTCGACCGTGAACGTCACCGCCACCTGGGTGTCGCCCTCGTCCGGGTCGTTCGAAACGACGTGCATGATCGCCTGGTGTATGCCCGGTCCCGCCTTCGTGCTGTCCATCGTGACCGTCACGTCCACCGACGACTTGCCCGCCACCACGCCCGCCTTCGGGTCCTCCGTCAGCCACGTGACCTCGCCGGTATCCACCAGGTACGCCTTCTGCGCGCTGTAGTCACACAGCCACAGGGAGGAGTCCTTGTCCGTGGAGGTTCCCAGCACGTAGTTGGTCGGTCCCTGGAACGACTTCATCACGCTGCCGTCCAGCGGGTTCACCTTGTACACCATGCCGTTCCCGCTGTAGCTCGACATCCACAGCGCGCCGTTGAAGTGGGCAACGCCGTACACGTAGCCCGTTATCGCCGACGGCACGTTGATGGATCCGTCCACGGACCCGTCCGCCGGGTCCACCTTGTAGATTTTCTTGCCGGAGTAATCGCATACCCACAGCATCGCGCCGTCGAACGCGACGCTGGTGACATATCCCGTCCCCGGCGCGGTGAACGTCTTCACCGCCGAGCCGGTCTCCGGGTCGATCGCGATGACTTTCTTCTCGTTGTACGCCGCGACCCAGAGGTTGGTCCCGTCCCAGCCGAGGCCCCACGCGCCCGCCGTCGCGCCGCTGACGTCCAGCGTCTCAAGCAGGCTGCCGTTCGTCGCGTCGAGGCGGTACAGCTTGTTGCCGTACGTGGCGATCCAGAGATCAACACCGTCGTACGCGGCGTCGTACGGCCTGCCCACGGAAACGCCGAACTGCCTCTTCACGTCGCCCTCGGCGAGCGTCGAGCTCACCATCTGGTTGTAGGTGGACCAGATGAGGTCCATCGTACCGTCGTTGGATATCGTGACGGTCCGGGTGGGCACGTCGCCCACATTGGCCTCGACGTCGAGCGTGAGGGGCGTGACGTCTATGTCGGACACGCCCAGCTCCATGTTCACGTTCGTCCTGTTCGGCGGCACCGTCGCGTTGACGGGGACCGAATCGAAGTACACGCCCGGCTTCTTCGCCACGAGCGTCAGCGTGTCGGTCTGGCCGAACACCCGGGTGAAGGAGTACGTGCCGTCGGACGCCGTCGTCGCCGAGCCTTCCAGCCCGCCGGTGTACTCGACCGTAGCCTGATCGACCGGGGCGCCGGTGTCCGCGTCCGTCACCACACCTGAAACACTCGCCGTGGTGAACGCAAAGTTTATTCCGGTCCTGCTCGGAGGAATCGTCACGTTCACCGGCGCGGTCTCCAGATAGCCGTCCACCTGCGCCACGAGGGTGTAGACGCCCTCGCCCGCGTAGAACGTGTAGTTGCCGCTGCCGTTCGTCTGGACCTCGCCCTCGTGCGGGCCGCTGAAGGCCACCGTCGCACCCGAAAGCGGGCTGCCGTCCTTCGTGACGGTGCCGGACACGGTGTACGGCGTGGTGACGGTGAACGTCACGCTGGCCGTGGTGTCCGCCGCGTCGGGATCGTTGGAGGCGACGTGGATGACTGCGGTGTGAACGCCGGGCTTGGCGCTCTCGCTGTCGAACGTCACCGTCACATCCCGCGAGGAAAGTCCCGGTACGGTGCCCGATCTCGGATCCTCGCTCAGCCAGGTCACCTCGCCGGTATCCACCAGGTACGCGATCCTGCTCGAATACCCGCCCAGCCACAGGCCGCCGTCACCGTCCGTGGCGGTCCCCAGCACGCTGGTATCCGGCCCCTGGAAGCTCTTCATCACGCTCCCGTCGGCCGTGCTCACCTTGTAGACCATGCCGTCGCCGTAATACGAGGACAGCCACAGCCCGCCGTTGAAGTACGCTATTCCATATATAGTGCCCTGCACGGTGGGGTGCGGGAGCTCGCCCAGCACCGAACCGTCAGCGGGGTCGACCTCGTAGAATTTCTTGTCGGTGTAGTCGCTTATCCAGAGAGAGCCGCCGCCGGGCGCGATGCCCGTCGGACGCTTGCTTCCCGGCGCGTCGAGCGTCTTGATGGCCGAACCGTTCGAGCGGTCGACCGCAAAGAGCTTGCCGCCGTTGTAGTCGGTCATCCACAGGTTGGTGCCGTCCCAGCCCAGGCCCCAGGCGTTGGCCGTCAGACCGCTCACGTCGAGCGTGCCGAGCAGCGTTCCGTCATTGGGGTCGACCTTGTAGAGGGTGTTGCTGTATCTGGCGATCCACAAGACGGAGCCGTCGAATGCCGCGCCGTACGGATTGCCGGCCTCCGTGGGAAGAGTGAACTGTCTCAGCACGTCGCCCTCGGCCAGGCTGTCGAGCCCGCCGCTGAGCTGGTTCCAGACGGACCAGTTGAGGCCGCCGCCGCCCACGTTGGATATGGTCAGGGTACGGGTCTCGATGTTGCCCAGGTCGGTCGTTACGTTGAACGACGTCGGGCTTATGCGGATGTCCGCGGTGCCCATCTGGAAGTTGATGCCGGAGACGTCCGGCGGAACCGTGACGTCGCGCGGCGCCGAGTCGAAGTACGACGCGTGCGTGCAGAGGAGCGTCTCGACCGCCTCGCGGCCGTAGACTCTGGTGATGGAATAGGTGCCGTTCGCGGCGCTGAATACCTCGCCTCCGAGCGGGCCGTCGTAGGATATCTTCGCGCCCTGCACCGGGTCTCCGCTGAGGGCGTCCGTCACGACGCCGGAAATCGTCGCCGTCGTGAACGCGAAGTCGATCCCGGTCTTGTTCCCGGGGACCGTCACGTCAACCGCCGTCGCCTGCAGGTAGTCGCCCTTCTTCGCCAGCACCGAGTACGTGCCGTCTATACCGCCGAATATATATGTACCGTTCGTCTCGGTCAGTACCGAGCCGGAGAGCGGCCCGGTGAACTGGATGGTCGCGCCCGCGAGCGGAGCGCCGTCGAGCGTGACGGTGCCGGATATCTGGCTGGAGGTGTAGACCATCACCGTGAACGAGTCCGTCCACGAGCCGGTCCCGGAATCAGATATGGCAAGATTCAGCGTCACCTCGTGGGGCGTCGGGCATCCGGAAGCGATCTGTATGGAGACCGCGTCCCCCGCCGGCTTGGCCACGCCGCCGCCGACCATATCGCCGAGCGCCGCGGTGGCGTCCGTCACCGTCACGTAGGTATCGCTCGTCGACAGGGTCGCCGTCACGCCGCTCGCCGAGTCCAGCCCGACGTTCTTCAGCGTCATCATCAGGTCAACCGTCTCGCCCGGGTTTATCAGCTTGTCGTCGTTGCCGCCGGTTGAGTCGTCGATCGTGGTGCTCCCGAAGACTATGAGGGGCTCCTGCGACATCCCCCTCATGCACGTCTGCGGGTCTCCCAGAAGGTTCGTCT
>CAYMFW010000046.1:0-28942 GCA_964389785.1 uncultured Planctomycetota bacterium | reverse complement strand
CCACGACAAGGCCAAGAAGGGCTCGTCGCAGGGCAAGTGTCCCGCGTGTGGAAAGACTCCGTCTCAGACCGTCAGGGTCGCGAAGCCAGCAAGCCAGTAAGACACACCATCGAGCACGGGACGTCAGCGGAGGAGTGACGATCGGCACGCCGAAACCGTTTCGGCATCCGATGCGCGGGTGGATCGTGTTCTTTCTTCCCGCTGGGTTATGTTCATTTTTCAATTGCCGCAAGTTGTTTCCTTTGGTAACATTGCCGGTACCAGGCGCCGGTAGCTCAACAGGACAGAGCAGTGGATTTCTAATCCACAGGTTGGGCGTTCGAGTCGTCCCCGGCGCGCCACCGAAGATATCCGCGCAAAGCGATAAATGTTTGACAAATCCATCTTCCTCACTATGATATGAGGTTCCGTATCGAAGAAGAGAGCATTTCTGCCGGGTTTGGCGGAAAACAGTTGTTGTTGTCACATTTGAGGGAGGAGGATTCCATGCCCTACGATGCCACCAAGATGAAGGACTGGGAGATTTCCGAGGCCGCCGAGAAGAATATGCCCTTTCCGGACGAGTGGAGAGAGAAGCTCGGGCTCGAGAAGGAAGAGATGATTCCGTTCGGCAGGCTGGCGAGGATCGACTTTCTGAAGGTGATCGAGCGGCTGAAGGCCAGGCCGGACGGCAAATATATAGAAGTGACCGCGATCACCCCGACGCCGCTGGGTGAGGGAAAGAGCACGACGTCCGTCGGCCTGATGGAAGGTCTGGGCATGCGCGGGGTGAACGTCGGCGGGTGTCTGCGCCAGCCCTCCGGCGGTCCGACGATGAACATCAAGGGCACTGCGGCCGGCGGCGGCAACTCCCTGCTCATCCCCATGACGGAATTCTCGATGGGCCTCACCGGCGACATCAACGACATCACGAACGCGCACAACCTGGCGATGGTGGCGCTGACCTCGCGGATGCAGCACGAGCGCAACTACTCGGACAAGCAGCTTGCGAAGCGCACCGGGATGCGGCGGCTGGACGTGGACTCGAAGCGGATCGAGATGAGATGGATCATGGATTTCTGCGCCCAGGCGCTCAGGAACATCGTGATAGGCCTGGGCGGCAAGATGGACGGTTTCACGATGGAGTCCGGCTTCGCCATCACGGTGAGCTCCGAGCTGATGGCGATACTCTCCATCGCGACGGACCTGGCGGACCTGCGCGCGCGCATCGACGAGATCACCGTCGCGTACGACCGGAAGGGCAGGGCGGTGAAGGTGAAGGACCTGGAGGTCGGCGGCGCGATGACGGCATGGATGCGCAACACCATCAATCCGACCCTCATGTGCACCGCTGAATATCAGCCGTGCATGGTGCACGCAGGACCGTTCGCCAATATCGCAGTGGGGCAGTCGTCTATTATCGCCGATCGGGTGGGACTCAAGATGTTCGACTACCACGTGACGGAGAGCGGGTTCGCGGCGGACATCGGGTTCGAGAAATTCTGGAACGTGAAATGCCGCTTCAGCGGGTTGAAGCCCCACGTGTCCGTGCTGACCGCAACGGTCCGCGCCCTGAAGATGCACGGCGGCGGGCCGAAGGTGGTGGCGGGCCTGCCTCTTTCGAATGAGTACACGAAGGAGAATCTGGAGCTCCTGGAGAAGGGCCTGCCCAACATGATCCACCTTATCGGCGTCATCCGCGAGTCGGGGATCAACCCGGTGGTCTGCGTCAACCGGTTCTACACGGACACGGATGCCGAGGTGGCGCTCGTGAAGAAGGCGGCCGAGGCGGCCGGCGCGCGCTGTGCCGAGAGCTCCCACTGGGAGAAGGGCGGCGAGGGGGCTCTTGAGCTGGCCGACGCGGTGATAGAGGCCGCGAAGGACGAGCCCAGCTTCAAGTTCTTGTATCCTAACGAGATGAAGCTGAGGGACCGGGTGGACAGGATCGCGAAGGTCGTCTACGGAGCGGACGGGGTGAGCTGGTCGCCGGAGGCGGAGGCCAAGGCGAAGAGGTTCGAAGCGGATCCCGCGTTCGATGAATTCGCAACGATGATGGTTAAGACGCACCTGAGCCTGACGCATGACCCGGCGAAGAAAGGCGTGCCGAAGGGTTGGACGCTGCCGATCCGCGATGTTCTCATTTATTCCGGTGCCAAGTTCCTCTGCCCGTGCGCGGGTGCGATCACGCTGATGCCGGGGACGTGCTCCGATCCGGCGTTTCGCAGGGTGGACGTGGACACCAAGACCGGCAAGGTGCAGGGGCTGTTCTAATGGGATATGTGAGGGAACCGATTCAGAAGTATCTGGACGACGCGGCGGCGAAGCTGCCGGCACCCGGCGGTGGGAGCATTGCGGCGATGGTGGGCGCGCTCGGCGCGAGCATGTCGTCCATGGTAGCCAACTTCACCATCGGCAAGAAGAAATACGCCGGCGTGGAGGACGAGGTGAAGACGCTTCTGGAGAAGGCGGAGGCGGAGAGGAAGAAGCTGTGCGAGCTCGTGGACGCGGACGTGGCGGCGTACAGCACCGTGTCCAACGCGTACGGCATGCCGAAGGAGACCGACGAGGAGAAGGCGGCCCGTTCGGCCGCGATAAGGGACGCGTGCCGGGTGGCGATGTCGGCCCCGATGGAGGCGGCCCGCTCGTGCGCCGAGGTGGCGGCGGTCTGCGACCGGCTGGTGGATATCGGCAACAAGAACCTTATTACCGACGTCGGAGTGTCGGTGCTGGCGGCGGACGCGGCGCTGAAGGCCGCGGCGCTGAACGTGGAGATCAATCTCGCTTCCGTCGGTGACGACGAGTTCGCGGACAAGACGCACGAGGAGCTGAACGCGCTGCTGGAGCGCGTGGCGGCGATAGAGACGACCGTGATGGACAAGGTAAGGGCCGCGATAAGCTGAGAAAGGCGGCCCTCGAAACGACGGTGATGGACAGGGTAAGGGCTGCGATATGTTGAAGAATACAGGCCGGTCGTGTGAAGACGGGGATGTGCAAACAGGGAGGTAGATGATGGCTGCAAAGCTGCTGGACGGTGAAGCCCTCGCGGCGACACTCAAGGAGAAGCTGAAGGCGAAGGTCGAAGAGCTGAAATCGAAAGGGAAGACCGTGGTTCTCAACGCGGTGCAGGTCGGCGAGAACGCCGCGTCGCGCGTGTATATCAAGAACCAGAAGGGGTCCTGCGAGGAGATCGGGCTGACCTACGAGCTGAAGGAGCTTCCCGCCGAGACGACTCAGGAGGAGCTGGACAAGTTCATCGACGGCCTCAACAACGACCCGAACGTCACGGGCATCATCCTGCAGATGCCGGTGCCGAAGCAGATCGACGCGCGCACGGTCCAGCGCCGGATCTCTCCGGCCAAGGACGTGGAGGGCATGCATCCGATGAACATGGGCAACCTGGTGTTCGGCGACATGAAGGTGGGGCCGTGCACCCCGCTCGGGGCGATGGAGCTGCTGAAGGCGAACGGCATCGATCTGAAGGGCAAGGAGACGGTGGTGGTCGGACACAGCGAGATCGTGGGCAAGCCCCTCGCGCTGATGCTGCTGTCGTCCATGAACGAGTCGGCGACACCGACCGTGTGCCATATTGCGACGCAGGACCTGGCTTCGCACACGAAGCGGGCGGATCTGCTGTTCGTGGCGTGCGGGGTGCCCGGGCTGGTGAAGGGTGATATGATAAAGGACGGGGCGATCGTGGTGGACATCGGCATCAACCGGGTGCCGGACCTGGATAAGGACGGCAATGCGGTGCTGAACAAGAAGGGAAAGCCGAAGAAGAAGACGGTCGGCGACGTGGTGTTCGAGGAAGCGGTGGAGAAGGCCTCGATGATCACGCCGGTGCCCGGCGGCGTCGGACCGCTTACCGTGATGATGCTGCTTCAGAATACGGTGTCTTTGGCGGAAGCCGCGGGATAGAGCCGGACCGTGGGCGCGAGGATACTGGGCAAGGAGAACCTGGCCGGCGATGTCCTGCGAATGAAGCTGGAGGCGCCGCTGATAGCGGCCCGGCGCAAGGCGGGCCAGTTCGTCATCCTGCGGGTGTCGGAAAACGGCGAGCGGTTTCCCCTGACGATAGCCGACTCGTTCGACGGCGGCATCACCATCATATTCCAGGTGGTGGGGAAATCCACGCAGACCCTCGGGGCGCTCGAGGAGGGTGAGGAGGTGATGGATCTCGTCGGCCCGCTCGGCAAGCCCACGCATATAGAGAACTACGGCCACGTGGCGTGCGTGGGCGGGGGCATCGGCGTGGCGCCGCTGTTTCCGATGGCGCAGGCGATGAAGGAGGCCGGCAATAAGGTTACCAGCGTGATCGGGTCGCGCACGAAGGACCTGCTGATCCTCGAGGAGGAGATGAGGGGGGTGAGCGACCGGCTGGAGGTGACGACAGACGACGGCTCGTACGGCTTCCACGGGTTCGTTACCCAGGTGCTGGAGAGGGTGCTGGAGGAGGACGGCGACGTGAAGAAGGTACTCGCCGTCGGGCCGGTTCCGATGATGAAGGCGACCTGTGCGGTGACGAAGAAGTTCGAGGTGCCCACCGAGGTGAGCTTGAATCCCATCATGGTGGACGGCACCGGTATGTGCGGAGGGTGCCGGGTGACGGTGGGCGGCGAGACGAAGTTCGCCTGCGTGGACGGTCCGGAATTCGACGGGCACCAGGTGGATTTCGACGAGCTGACGAAGCGGCTCGGCACGTACAAGGACCATGAATCCGGCGCGTGCAGGCTGGGGGGAGCGAGCGGTGGCTGAGACCGAGGCGAAGAAGGTGAAGGTTCCCCGCCAGAAGATGAAAGAGCAGACTCCTGAGGAGCGCGTGAAGAACTTCAACGAGGTTCCACTCGGCTACACTCCGGAACAGGCGCAGACCGAGGCGCAGAGATGCCTGATGTGCAAGAAGCATCCGTGCGCAGCCGGCTGCCCGGTGAACATCGACATCCAGAGCTTCCTGAAGCTGATCGCGGACGAGAAGTATATAGAGGCGGCGCTGAAGGTGAAGGAGGAGAACGCGCTGCCCGCGATATGCGGCAGGGTGTGCCCGCAGGAGACGCAGTGCGAGGAGCTGTGCGTTCTCGGGAAGAAGGGCGAGCCGGTCGCGATCGGCGCCCTGGAACGGTTCGTTGCCGACTACGCCAGGGAGCGAGGCGAAGGCGAGGACCTGGAGGTGGACCCACCGAACGGGCTGAAGGTCGCGGTGGTGGGAACCGGTCCGGCCGGGCTGACGGTGGCCGGTGACCTGATTCGCAAAGGCTGTGAGGTCACCATTTTCGAGGCGTTCCACGAGCCGGGCGGCGTCCTGGTGTACGGCATCCCCGAGTTCCGCCTTCCCAAGGCGATCGTAAAGGCCGAGGTGGAGTACCTGGAGCGGCTCGGTGTGAAGATCGTGACGAACTTCGTGGTGGGGCGGACGCAAACGGTGGACGCGCTGCTCGAGGAGGAGGGATACGACGCCGTGTTCGTCGGGACGGGCGCGGGGCTTCCGATGTTCATGAACCTGCCCGGGGAGAACCTGATCGGGATCTACTCGGCGAACGAGTACCTGATACGGGTCAATCTGATGCGTGCGTATAAGTTTCCGGAGGCCGACACGCCGGTGATCATAGGAAAGAACGTCGCGGTACTCGGCGGCGGCAACGTCGCGATGGACTCGGCCCGGACCGCGCTGCGGCTGGGCGCGGAGAGGGTGAGCATCGTGTACCGCCGCTCCCGCACGGAGATGCCGGCGCGGGAGGCGGAGATACATCACGCTGAGGAGGAAGGGATAGACTTCCAGCTGCTGACGAACCCGACACAGTTCATCGGCGATGACGACGGTCACGTGAAGGGTATGGAATGCATCCGGATGGAGCTGGGCGAGCCTGATGACAGCGGCAGGCGGCGCCCGGTTCCGATGGAGGGGTCGGAGTTCCTGATCGACTGCGACCTCGTCGTGGTCGCCATCGGCAACGCGCCGAACCCGCTGATACCGTCCACCACGGAGATCGAGACGAGCAAGTGGGGGACGATCATCGCGGACGACGAAACCGGCCGTACCAGCAGGCCGCACGTGTACGCGGGGGGCGACATCGTCACCGGCGCGGCGACGGTGATCGAAGCCATGGGGGCGGGGAAGCGCGCCGCGAAGGCGATACTGGAGGATCATAAGAAGTCATGAAACTGGCAGTGACGGGAAAGGGCGGGACGGGCAAGACCACCGTCGCCGCGAGCCTGGCGCGGCACTGCGCCGCGAAGGGGCTGGACGTGATCGCCATCGACGCGGACCCCGACGCCAATCTGGCCTCGGCCGTCGGACTGCCCGACGGCAAGGACCTGAAGCCGCTCGTCGAGATGAGGGAGCTGATCGGAGAGCGGACCGACTCTAAGCCGGGGCAGTACGGCACCTACTTCAAGATGAATCCGCTGGTGGACGACATTCCCGAGAAGTTCTGGAAGATGCACGACGGCGTCAAGGTGATGAACTTCGGCACGGTGGACACCGGCGGCAGCGGATGCGTCTGTCCGGAGAGCGTGTTCCTCAAGGCGCTTCTGAGCCACGTGGTGCTGGAACGGTCCGAAGTGGCTATCGTGGACATGGAAGCCGGCATCGAACATCTGGGCCGCGCAACCGCCACCGGGGTGGACCGGATGATCATGGTGGTGGAGCCCGGCATGCGGAGCGTGGAGACGGCGGAGCGGATCGTCCGGCTTGCGGGCGAGATCGGGCTGAAGAATCTCGCCGCCGTGGCCAACAAGGTGCGTTCCCCCGAAGATGTGAAGTACCTCGAGGAGAAGCTGGGCGCCATCGAGCTGATCGGCTCCGTATCGTTCCGCGACGAGATTCTGCGCGCCGACATGGACGGGGTCCCCCCGTACGACGCGTGCCCCGCGCTCGCCGACGAGATCGCCAAGATCGCCGACCGTCTCGGCCTTTCGTGAGCCAGGCCGGAATCGGGGTGTTCCCGAGCGAAGGTGCACCCCGTTTCCGGCGTCTTTCATGATATAATGGAGTGATGGACAAGGCGAAGGTAACGTTTCTTCCTTACGGCAAGACGATCGAGGTGCCGGCGGGGTACAACCTGTTGAGAGCTGCCGTCGGAGCCGGGGTGCACATCAACGCTTCCTGCGGCGGAGCGGGGACCTGCGGGCGATGCCGCGTCCGGGTGTTGGAGGGGGAGACGGAAGGTCCCGGGCCCGACGAGCAGGGATGGCACCGGGCGTGTCAGACGAAGCCGATCGGCGAGGTGGTGGTCCAGGTTGCCGGGGACGCGGTTCCGGACACCACCATCATGGGGGAGAAACGGGCACGCGTCCCGGTCGGGCGCGCGGTCTTCGAGGAGCTGAATTCGGACTGGCACCTCGAGGCGCCGACGAGAAAGCGTCACTTCCACGTGGACCCGCCGACGATCAGCAACAACAGGTCGGATACGTCACGCCTGCTGCGCGCGGTGAAGAACGATTTGAAGCTCGACAACCTGCGGCTGAGTCTGGAGCTTTCACGGAAGCTTCCGAAGGTGCTGCGCGAGAAGAACTGGTCCGTGACCACCACGGTGTATCTGCCCGAGGGTGAGCGACGACGGAGCGATTACTACGTGTCCGACCTGGCGCTGGCGACGCTGACGAACGTCGAGGCCGGGGACACCACCAGGCAGTTCTACGGCGTCGCGATCGACGTCGGTACCACCGGGCTGTGCGCCGAGCTTCTGGATCTCAACAGCGGCGAGTCACTCAGGTTCCTTTGCGACTACAATCCGCAGCGCCGGTTCGGGGACGACGTGATATCCCGCATCGTCTACTCGCAGAAGGGAGACGGGCTGGCGGAGCTGCAGAAGGCTGTGGTGGGAGGGATCAACGGGCTGATCGACCGGTTGGTGGAGATGGTCGGTATAGAGAGAAGCGCGATCGCGCAGCTGACCGTGGCGGGCAACACGACGATGGCGCACCTGCTGCTCGGGATCGATCCCAAGTATCTGCGGGAGAGTCCCTACGTGCCGGCAACGAACTTCGTGGCGCCCCTTCGGGCGTCCGAGCTGGGGATCGACCTGGGCGAACACGTCATTATGTTCCTTTTCCCTTCCATCGCGAGCTACGTGGGAGGCGACATCGTGTCCGGCCTGCTCGCCTCCGGCGTGTACGCGGACGACGGGCTGACGCTGTACATCGATATCGGCACGAACGGCGAGGTGGCGGTGGGAGGAAAGGACTGGATCATGACCGCGTCGTGCTCCGCCGGCCCCGCGTTCGAAGGCGGCGGGGTGAAGTGCGGGATGATCGCCGCGCCCGGGGCAATCGAGAACTTCGATCTCGACCCGAGGACGCTCGAGCCGATGCTGGTGACCGTCGGCATGCAGAAGCCGAAAGGCATATGCGGTTCCGGTCTCATCAGTATCGTCGCCGAGCTGTTCTCCGCGGGACTGCTCGCCCCGAACGGAAAGTTCGAAACGGACGCGGAGACGGACCGGCTGCGCAAGGGCGAGAGCGGGTACGAGTACGTGCTCGCGTGGAAGGACGAGGCGGACGCGGACCGTGACATAGTGATAAACGAGGCGGATGTCGACAACCTGGTCCGTGCCAAGGGCGCGATGTACGCCGGATGCCAGACGCTGATCGAGAACGCGCACCTGACCTTCGACGACCTGGACCGGGTGATGATCGCGGGCGCGTTCGGAAGCTACCTTGATCTGGAAAGCGCGATCGGGGTGGGGCTGTTTCCGGACATCGCGCGCGAGAAGTTTCTCTACATTGGCAACGGCTCTCTCGCCGGCGCGAAGCTGCTCAACCTGTCCCGGAAGATGGTGGTGCAGGCGGAGACGGTATCGAAAATGATGACGAACGTGGAGCTGAGCGAGAGCCCGGCGTTCATGGACAACTATATGGCGAGCCTGTTCCTTCCTCACACCGACCCGGACCGGTTCCCGTCCCTCAGGAAGTAGCGGCTGCCGGCCCGGCATCGCCTCGCTCATTCTCGGCGCCCTTTACAGAATTGGGCGCCTCCGAGGCAAGCTTCGACCGGCCAGGGAAAGGTCGCCTCCCGGCGGACAGCCGGTCAAACCTGGAATCCGCTCGGCAACGCCGGGCCGGCATGGAGGCATCGGCGGGGGGGTGTTACGGGAAGGTAACGCCGGGACTCATGTGAGTCACGTTCAGGGGGGGGGGAATATCAGAAGAAAGACCGTTAGTCGGACTGTTTTGCGTTCGTAAGCAATTGGAAACATGAAGGTTAAGGATGAGGCGTGCCGGAACGATTTTTCTTGGGTTATTCATAGAAAAAGGTGTCACCTTAGGCGTCCGGCGGTCAATATAAGGGTGGAGGACAGCATTTCATGGACAGCCTTGTAGAAGCTGCAAAGCGCGGAGATCGTGAGGCCATCGAGAACCTCATCTCGAGGCACGAGGTAGAGGTAAGGATCTACGCTGCGAGATTGGCGCCCACACCCGATCTCGGTGACGACGTGGCACAGAACGCGTTTCTCGAGGCGCTCGAGAACCTGGACAAGTTCGAGGCGGGCCGCGATTTCGGTCTGTGGGTGCGCGGCATCGTCAGGAACCTGGCGCGCAGGGAGTGGAGAAAGATGGCGAGAAGCAAGAACGCGGCGTCCGAGCTGGCGCGGCACATCCAGCTTCTTGCTGAAGGCGCCGAGGGCGAGATGTACGAGGAGCGGCTGACGGCTCTCCAGAAATGCATGCAGCAGGTTCCGGAGAAGTCGAGCCAGCTGTTGAGAATGTTCTACGAGATCGGCTTGAAGTATTCGGACATCGCGGTGCAGGCTCACGCGAGCCTGGACGCGGTGAAGAAGGCGATGTGCCGGCTGAGAGACAGGCTGCGCGAGTGCGTCGAGAAGGAAATGGCCGGCAGGGCGGGGATGTGATGATGATACCGAGAGAGAAGAGAGAGCTGATCGAGAAGTTCCTCTCCGGCGAGATATCGCAGAGGGATGTCAGCTCGGTAATCCGTTTCTGCAGAAGCGATTCGGATTTCCGGGAGTTGCTCGTCTCCGAGATCGAGTTTTCGAAGCTGATTCATCTGGGGATCCAGCGCGACGCCTCCGCGGACGACCGGAGCGATTTCGTGCGGAGATGCGTCGAGACGTACGAGACCAGACGGAGGGAGTACGCCGCTTCGATCCGCAAGGCGCATCAGAGGAGCCGCAGGGTTCGTTCGTTCCGCCGGAAGGAGCCGGTGTTCCTGCGCTTCGTCGCCATGGCGGCCTCGGTTATCGCGTTCGTGACCGCGTACTTCCTGGTGGTGGAGTGGGAGAAGCCGCTCCCGGTCGAGCAGGCCACGGTGTCCGACGCGGTGGCCGTCGTCGAGCCTCAGGTGGTGACCCCGCAGCCGGAGGAGGAGATCCTTCCGCAGATCGCCCTGGTAGAGCCGGAGCAGAGTCCCGTGCCCGCGCCGGAACCCGACATAAGCGACCGGGTGATCCTTCTTCAGGGGCTGCTGGAGGCGCGGACCGCGAAGGATCTGCACAAGCTGGCACGGTACGTCGGAGGAGTGGCCGCCGAGGAAGTGACCCGGCGCAGGGTCAACACCGACACGCTCGCGAAGCTGCAGGTGCTGTCGGGCGTGCTGAGCGGCGCGCGGGAGGACAGGCAGGTGGCCGACGCGCGCTGGCTGGGCAAGTGCCTGATGGACGAGCCGGCGGCGGTCTCGATGCTTCCCCGGATCGGTTTCATGAGGGAGCTCTGGGCTGCGGTGAACTCGCTGGAGGAGGCCAGGAAGGCACTCAGGGAGAGAGACTATGAGGCGCTCGACAGGATCATCGGCGGAAGGACCGGCGACACGGAAAGGTTCCTGAAGGCGTCCGCGCTGCGCCTGCGCGGCGAAGAGGAGAACCTGAAGGAGGCGCGCAGGATTCTGGCCTCCATGGCGAAAGGACACAGCGACTACCGGCTCGCGTCCGTGATACAGCTTGTCGACGTCGTCTGGGACCTGGGCGACTGGGACGAGGCGATCTCCGAGACCGCCAGGACGGCCGAGGAGCTGAGCCGGAACGGGATGAAGGACCTGGGAGCGCTGCTGCAGTTCCAGGCGGCCTATACCACGTTCTACGGCAGGCTGCGCCGGCGGGAAGCGGCGGCGATGTTCGAAGGTATACCTGGAAACACCGGCGCGGGACGCTACTACCGGGAGCATCTGGGCGACGTCGTGAGGGCGGGCTCCCGGCGGGAGGGACGGCTGGAGAGCGCGCTCGGCATCCAGAAGCGGAGACTGAGCGGCCGGGGCGAATGGGATATCCGCAAGGGCGAGAACGGATTCACCGTATCCCAGACGAAGAAGGACTGCGGGAACACGTACGTGTGGTTCACCAGGGCCCGGTTCACCGATGCGGTCTTCACGTGCAAGTTCAGGGTGCGGGACGGGCAGGCCGCCGCGAACGGCATACAGTTCGCGGTGCCGTTCAGGAACAGGTCGTTCAACCTGTCGAACGTCCGCGTGCTGAAGGGAGATACCTGGTACTGGACCAAGCTGCGGTTCCGCAGGCTCGGCGACGGGCGGTGGGTCGCCCAGGGCAAGGTGTGGCCGGAGAACGCGCTGGAGCCGGAGGAGTACGGGGACGTGATCGAGGAGAAGCTGGGGGTGGGAGCCGGCCAGCTCCCGGCCGGCGTCGCGATAGGCAGCAACAACGTACGGATGGACTGGATGAATCTCGGATTGGATGTAAAGAAGGCAAGATGAACGCCATAGAGCTGTTAAAGGCCCTTTTGATCTTCGTCCGCAACGGGGACGGGGAGATCTGGAAGGTGGACCCGGAATCCGGGGCTGTCCTCTCCTCCTTCCAGGGGCCCGCATATAACGCCGCGGAGAACCGTGACGATTTCCTGCGGCTTGCATATAGCACTGTTCGATCGGAGAGGGGGTAATCCATGGGTACTGCTGCTGAATACGTCAATCCCGATGCAAAGACTCGTCTGTCGGAGATGGGTGTGCCCGCGCGGACCGGGAAGGTCATCACGACCTGTCTGGCCGGCACGGGCATGGCCGTGCCCGACCAGGTCGTTCCCAACGCGGAATTCGAGAGACATCTGGACACCTCGGACGAATGGATTCGGACGAGGACCGGAATCAGGGAGAGGCGCATCGCCGATCCTGCCGACAAGACGTCGGATTTCGCGGTGAAGGCCGGTCGCGCGGCGCTTTCCGAGGCCGGGCTGATGGCCAGGGACATAGGTCTCATCCTCCTGGCCACCACGACCCCGGACCTGCGTTTCCCGGCGACCGCGAACTTCGTCCAGAGGGAACTGGGCGCCACCAACGCGTACGCCTACGACGTCTCGGTCGCCTGTTCCGGATTCGTGTTCGCGCTCGCCTCCGCGCACGCGCAGATGCAGGCGGGGCTGGCGGAGCGGGCGCTGGTGATCGGCGCCGACCTGTTTTCGTCAATCACCGATTTCAAGGACCGCGGAACGTGCGTGCTGTTCGGAGACGGAGCGGGCGCCGTGGTTCTTGAGAGACGGGACTTCGACGGCGAAGACGGCCTGACGGGTGAGGGAGGCGGGGATGAAAGGCCCGGCATCATCGGAATCTCACTGCATTCGGACGCCAGTCAGGTGGACGTGCTGGGATGCGCCGGAGGGGGCACAGCGGGCCGGACCTCGACGGCGAGCTGCGATACCGGAAAGATATTCATGGACGGACGGACGGTGTTCCGGCTGGCGGTGGCGGGCTGTGAACTCGCGATGCGCAGCATCCTGGAGAAGACCGGTTACGACATGACGGATATCTCCCGGGTAATACCGCACCAGGCCAACTCGCGGATAATCGAGAGGCTGGCCAAGGATTTCAATTACCCGATGGAGAACATAGAAATGACCCTGGACCGCTACGGCAACACGTCGGCCGCGTCGGTGCCGATCGCGCTGGACGAAGCGGTGAGAAACGGCAGGGTCGTTCCGGGAGACCTGGTAATGCTGGTGGCTGCCGGCGGCGGCTTCAGCTACGGAGCGATACTGCTTCGCGTCTGAGTAATCCCAGAAGGGGACAGATGGGAAACGACGACAAGAGCGGAGCCTGCAGGTCTTTGGATTTCCTGCAGGGATCGGGGGGCTGGTGCCCCGGCGACGACCCCTACATCTTCGGCTCGTACGGGGACTGCGAAATACGAGTCGCCTCTTCCATGGAAGACCGCAGGCGCGCCTGGGAGCTGGTCTACCGCATCTACGCCGAGAAGGGGTACGCCGACCACGATCCGGAGGGGCTGTGGTACGGCATCCATGACGCGCTGCCCGAAACGACCACCTTCATCGTGGAGCGCGAGGGCGAGTTGGTATCCGCCATGTCCGTCGTATTCGACAGTCCCCTCGGACTCCCCGCGGACCCGCTGTACGGCCCGGCGCTCGACCGGATGAGGAAGCAGGGAAGGCGGCTGTGTGAGATCGTGAGCCTGGTGAGCGTCGAGAGGAGGCAGTCGCTCGGCGCGAATATCCTGCGACATCTCTTCAAGCTCGCGTACATAACCGCCCGCTACCTGGAGAACGCGACCGATTTCGTGATAACGGTGAACCCTCATCACGTTCAGTACTACGAAAAGAGCCTGCTCTTCGAGGAGCTGGCTGGGGAAAGAATCTACGAGAAGGTGTGCGGCGCGCCGGCGGTCCTGCTGCGGCTCGACCTGGCGACGGCGGAGGAGGTCTACCGCGCGCAATTCGGTCACCTGTCGGGAGAGAGAAACCTCCACCGGTTCTTCGTGAACCGGATCGACGCCCTGAAGCGATGGCTTCAGAACAGGCGCCGGTGGCTCGATGAAGAGGACTTCGAGAAGTACTTCATCAGGAGTCGTCCGCTGCTTCAGGAGGTGGACGCCCGGGATCGTGATTACATAACCCAGCAGTATCTGAGCTGATGGGGATCGGGACGCGCCGTCTCAGATTTCTGTTTATCCAGCCCGATTTCCCCAGGCATTACGTCACCTTCTTCCCGGTCTACGAGCCGCTGCACGGCCTCCTGTTCGCGGCGATAGTGAGGGATATCGCGGAGACGAAGCTGTTCGACCGGCGGTTCGACACGGACGCGAACCTGGCGAAGGTCGTGCGCGACTTCAAACCGGACATCGTCGGGGCCACCACGCACGTGGCGGGGGAGATTCCCAACGTGCACCGGCTGCTGTCCATCGTGAAAAAGGAGAAGCCGGACGCGGTGACCATCGTGGGCGGCCAGCACGCGACGCTGCTTCCGGAGGACGTGTTCCATGAGTCCGTGGATCTCATATGCATAGGGCCCGGGGAGGATACGTTCCGGGAGACGGCCGAGGCGGTCCGCGACGGAAAGGATTTCGAGGACGTCACCGGGCTCGCGGTGCGGCGGGACGGGGAGTACCTGTTCACCGAGCCGCGGGCGCCGCGGTCCTCCGACCGGATCGAATGGCCTTCGTTCGACCGGAACCTGCTGTCCGACGGGTACAAGCGGCACTACTTCAACTACTTCGAGGCGCGCACCACGGTGTACACCATCACGTCGTCGGGATGCCCGTACCGCTGCAAGTTCTGCTCGCTGTGGGCGGCCGCGCGGGGTACGTACCGTAGGAGGTCGCCGGAGGAGATCGTGGACGATATCGCCAGCCAGCCCCAGCCGTTCGTGCACATCACGGACGACAACACGTTTCATAACGAGGCGCACGCGATGGCGATATGCGACGAGCTGAAGAGGCGCGGGATAAAGAAGAAGCTGCTCGCGTACGCCCGGACCGACACGATCGTGGAGAAGGCGCACGTGATACAGGCATGGGCCGAGGCCGGTCTCGGCGCGCTGGTGGTGGGGATGGAGGCGGTCTCCGACAAGCATCTGGACTTCATCAATAAGAGGACCAGCGTGGACGTCAACATACAGGCCCAGAAGGTGCTGGACGAGTGCGGGGTGGAGAATTGGGCGCACTTCGTCATCATGCCGGACTTCCAGAAGGAGGATTTCGAAGACGTGTGGGACTTCGTGGACCGGCTGAACATCACCTACCCGGTGTTCGTGCCGCTCACACCGGTGCCGGGCACGCCGCTGTTCTTCGAGGCGAAGGAGGAGAAACAGCTGAGCGTGTTCGACTACGGTTTCTACAATCTGCAGTACATGGTGATGAAGACGGACCTGCCGAAGGACGAGTGGTACCGGTACTTCAGGGGTCTGTACGCCCGGAGCTGCTCGCCCCGCACGCTGTGGCGCCGGCGGAAGAGCCCGAGCTTCAACCTGCGGCCTGCCCTGGGGCGGGCCTTCGTGATGGGCAGGTGCATGCGCAAGATAGGGAACATGATACGCGAACAGCTGGAGCTGGAGCGCACCGTCCGATACGAAGACGTGGAGCATACCCTTCCGCCGAGCCTGCGCAGTGACTACGTGCCGAACAAGTACTACAACGCGCCGACGCTCGCCGCGCTCAAGGAGGCCGAGGAGGCCGAGGAGGCCGCGGCCGCCGTCGCAACCTGATGCGAGTCGGCCGACGGGCCCCTCTATCACTCGCATCGAGAATCAGGTATCATGTCCCGTAACTGCCGAACAGGAGAACACTAAGAATGACCAACGGCGGCGGGATACTGGTCAACTATGTCGGCTACCCGTCCAGCATCGACTCGCTGATGCCGGATAACGGTATCGCGAACCTGGCCGGGAGCCTGAAGCGGGCCGGGTACCCGGTGCTCGTTCTCGACTGTGCCACGACGGACATGATAGGGCGGCTGGTGCCCGGGCAGTTCCGGGGACGCTTGAAATGGCTGCTGTTCCGGTTCGTCGTCGCCCACAAGCTCGGCCGCAAGATCGGCGGCTCTCTCTCCCGCAGCTTCCAGGGATTGAACGACGAGATGGCGTCGTACGCGGAAGGAATACAGAAGGAGATTGCCGACGAGATCGTACGGGAGGTGAAGACTCGGAGAGCGACCTTCGTCGGGTTCAAGCTGTGGACCGGCGCGGGGGTGACCGGATCACTCAATATCGCCCGCCGGGTGAAAGAGGCCTGCCCGGGCGTGAAGATATTCGGCGGCGGGCCGCACGCGGAGTGCTTCGGAGAGAAGGTGATGGACGACCTGGCCCCGGTGTTCGACGCGGTCGGACTCGGCGAGGGCGAGGAGACGATCGTCCGCTTCGCCGAGTACGCTGCGGGGAAGGCGGACCTCGGGGGCAGGGTGGTGACCGACCTGCACGAGAGGATCGACGACATGGACTCCCTGGCGGACCCGTGCTACGAGCCGGACGTGTACCGGGCGATGCAGGGGGACCGGAAGCTGAAGCTGATCATGCTGGACGAGAGCAGGGGATGCCCGTACTCCTGCAACTTCTGCCCGCATCCGCTGAAGAGCGGGCAGGGCTGGCGGGTGCGCGCGCCCGAGCGGGTGGCCGACCTGATGGGCCGGCTGGCGGAGACCACCGGCTCCCGGACGTTCCGGCTGGCCGGCTCCAACCCTCCGCCCGAGCACCGGCGCGGGCTGGCGGAGGAGCTGGTGAAGAGGGGGTCTCCCTTCGAATACGTGTCCTTCGGACACACCCGGGCGAAGGAGGAGCCGTTCGAGCTGCTTCGGAAGTCGGGGTGCATATCCCTGTTCTTCGGCGTCGAGTCGTGCTCGCAGGAGGTGCTGGACAGGGGGCTGAACAAGAAGACGACGGTGGAGAAGATCTCGAACAGTCTCACCGGCGCGAAGGCGGCCGGCATCATGACGTCTGCCAGTCTCATCGTGCCGTGCCCGTTCGACACGCAGGAGACGCTACAGGAGACGGTGGACGTGATGGCGAGCCTGAAGCCGGACGGGGTGAGCATCTACCTGCCCATCGTGGTGCCGGGCACCACGTGGTTCATGGAGCCGGAGCGGTTCGGCATCGAACTGACGCCCGGCTACGAGGACGTATTCATGCGGTACCAGGTGAGGTTCCTGATGCCGCCGCCGCTGTGGGACCCGCTGCCGTATACGATAGGGGGCAGGGACTACGGAGCGATGGTGGACGCGGCCTCGTGGGTGTCGTCCCAGCTGGACAGGCGGGGCGTGGTGACCGGGACGAACGACTCGCTGCTTCTGATGGCGAGGGAGATGTCGCTGTCGACAATGAAGGTGAGGAACATGAACCGGAAGCTGTTCATGACGGCCGATGGGAAGAAGATAGGGCAGATGGTGGTGCGGTTCAACAGGAGTCTGAGCAATACATGAAGGTAGCGCTCGTGGAGGCAGGCGGCCCGCTGGAGAGCCCCTCCTGGGAGGTGTGGGCGGGGCCCGACGGCCGGTTCGCGTCGCCGTCGGTGGGGCTGGTGTCTCTGGCGTCTCTGGTGAGGGACGGGGATGAGGTGACGATCGTGGACGAGAAGGTGTCCGGCCCGGCCGACGGCATCGAGGCGGACTTGGTGGGAATCTCGTATAAGACGATGTATGCCCCCCGCGCGTACCGGCTTGCCGACGCGCTGCGGGCGAAGGGTACGAAGGTGGTCCTCGGCGGGCTCCACGCGACGCTGTGCCCGGACGAGGCGGCGGAACACGCGGACATCGTGGTGAGGGGCGAAGGCGAAGCGGTGTGGCCGAAGGTGCTCGAGGACGCGGCGAACGGCTCGTTCCAGCCGCTGTACCGGTGCCCGGCCCCGCCCGCCCCGGTAGACGGACTGCCTCGCCAGCGGGTGGAGCTGATAGACCATGGAAGGTACCTGCTCCACTCGGTTCAGAGCTCGCGGGGGTGCTCGCTCGACTGCGAGTTCTGCCCGACGCGGGCCATGTTCGGCAAGGGGTTCCGCCTGCGCCGTGTCGACGACGTGGCCGATGAGGTGGAGCGGCTGATGGTGATCGAGAAGAAGCCGCTCCTGTTCTCGGACGACGTGTTCGGGGCGGGGAACCCGGACTTCATCGAGAAGCTTACCGGACGGCTGAAGGAGATGTCCGTGGAGTACGCGGTGATATGCGATCTTCGGATGCTCAATCCGAGGGTGGTACGGTGCCTGGCGGAGAGCGGATGCAGGGTGATGACGCTCAACATGCCGGGGTCCTGCCTGCCGGTGGAGGCGGCCGCGGTGCGAACGATACAGGCGCACGGGATAGACGTGTGGGGATACTTCATGTTCGGGTTCGAGTTCCACGGGCCGGACCTGTTCCGCCGCGTGACGGATTTCGTGAAGGGATGCGGGATAAAGCACGTGTCGTTGACGCTGATGACACCATACCCGGGAACTCCAATGGGAATGCGGTTCGAGAAGGAGGGTCGTATACTGTCGCGTGACTGGGAGCTGTACGACCAGTCTCACGTGGTCTTCAGGCCCGCCGGTATGACGCCGGAACAGCTGGCGGAGGGTTTTGAGTACTGCCGTGAGGAGATCGGCGACCGGTGCGGCATCGCGGGAAGGGTGGCGTCATTCGACAAGAGTATCCCGAGGCGCGCGGGCGGACTGACCATATTCCTGATGTGGCTGAAGGTATTCCTGCTGGCGAAATGGACGAAGCTGACGACGAAAATGATTCCCAAGGAGGTGGACGTATGAGCGTTCCCGGATTCCTGACGAGAACGGCCGCGCTTGTGGGCGAAGAGGCGATCGAACGGCTGGGGAAATCATGCGTTGCCGTCGCCGGGCTGGGCGGTGTCGGGGGCGCGATACTGCCGTCCCTGGTGCGGCTCGGCGTCGGGGGCTTCCGGATCGCGGATCCCGGCGTGTTCGACGAGCCGGACATGAACCGGCAGACGGCCGCCACCCTCGACACGATGGGACAGAACAAGGCCGAGGTGTACGACCGGTTCGTCAAGTCCGTCAATCCGGATGCCCGGGTGGAGCTGTTCACGGACGGGGTGACCGACGACAACGTGGAGACGTTTCTCGAAGGGGCGGACCTGCTGATAGACGCGTGCGACCTGAAGGTGGAGCCGGAACTCCGCCTGAAGCTCGCGGCGCGGGCGCGGGCGCGGGGCATCTACGACATCAATTCGCCGATCGTCGGCTTCGGCGGCATCATCGCGACGCAGGCGCCGGACGGGGCGCCGATGGACATGTTCATGAAGGTAGTCGCTGCGGCCCGAGGTGAGGGGAAACTCCACGAAGGTCTGCTGCAGCTCTTCACGCCGGCACACCTTGCCATCATGCAGAAGAGCATGGCGGACGGTGTAGTGCCGTCGAACGCGGTGGCGGTGACCGTGGTGGGGGCGCTGGCGGCCACCGAGGTGGTGATGATCCTCGGCGGCGAGGGGGTCCCGGGGTACCGGAAGCCGGTAGCCCTGCCGGAGATAGTGGCGGTGGACCTGGTGAAAATGAGTCATAAGGTCGTTAATCTGGAGGGGTTGTTGGGGAGTTCCGCGTAGATTTTTCCGTTAGTCTTTTCGCGGATCATGAGTATATATGTGGAGCGATATTCACGGAGGAAACGCTATGAGATGGCTTCTTGCCCTGTCGTGTTCCCTGCTGCTGTGCGGCTGTGACCTTTCGTACGATGACGACAGCCGCGATTCCGCCGCGGACGACACCCCGGCGATCGCGCTGTCACCGACATCGGTTCTCGTCTCCGCGGAAAAGCTGAAGGAGTGGATCGACAACGAGTACGTGGACGACTGGGATTACGATGTGGTGATTCTGGACACCGGCTTCGACTGGAGCTTCGACAACCGTCCGGTGTACGATGCGGGCCACATCCCCGGCGCGCACTTCGTTGATGTAATGGAACTGTATCAGGTGAGGTCGGACGGGGTGATCGGCAACGGCGGCATGGTGCTCGACGGACCCCACATGGACGCCTTCATACAGAAGCACGGTATCGACGAGCACACCACGATCGTATTCACCGGCAACCACGTATGGGGAACCGCCCGGGCGTACTGGACGTTCCGGTACTGGGGTTTCGCGAAGAACCAGCTGTTCGTGCTGGACGGGAAGGCCAACGGTGACACCTCGGTGTGGGCCGGCGCCGGCTACGAGCTGGAGACGGAGGAGCCGGCCCTGCCGGTGCCGTCCGACTTCAGCGTGGGCGACTGGACGGGAAACATAGACGAGGTGAGGGCCTCGACGGAGGAGTTCTTCCTGGTGGCGGAGGGAAAGGTGAATGGCGCGATGGTGCTCGATCCCCGTTCGGACGCGGAGTGGATCGGTATCATCGCACCGGAGACCAACGTGTTCGGCTTCAGGGTCAACAACTCGGTGTGGCGCAACTGGGGCGAGTTTCTCCAGGGAGGCCAGGATGGCAATCAGCATTTCAAGTCGTCCGTGGAGATCGGCATAACGATGGACATGATGGGTATCACCGAGGACAAGACCCCGTACACATTCTGCCAGGGGGGTGCGCGGGGCGCCGTGGCCTTCCTGGTGTTCGACGGCCTGCTCGACCGCCCCTGCAAGATGCACGACGGGTCGTCCACGGAGCTTGGACAGCTCGCATGCCTGAAGGACGAGGACGGGAACGACGTCGGGCTCCCGGAGGACTCGCCCTGGCGCTTCGACCTGCGCAAGTACTGCGAGGTGATCGCGTACCAGGAGGATCCGGCGGACGTGATTTCTCCCGTCATCGTGAACGCGTACGCGGCGAGCGCCACGGCAGTGAACGAAGAGGACAAGCGCTATCACAACCGGCGCAAGTCGCTGATCGAGCCGGAGACGCTGAAGCGGTGGATCGACCTCGGGTACAGGGACGACCTGGGCAGGGACGTGGTGATATTCGACACCGGTTTCGATTGGAGCATGGACACCTCGGCGACGTACGCCGCCGGCCACATTCCCGGCGCGCACCACGTGCAGCCGATGACGTTCTATGCCAACCGCTCGGAGGGCACCATCGGCTTCGGCGCGGGGGTGATCGAAGGCGCGGCGATGGACGCGTTCATGCAGCCGTACGGAATCGACGAGAACACGGCGGTCGTATTCACGGGCAACCACGTCTGGGGAGCGGTGCGGGCGTACTGGACGTTCCGGTACTGGGGGTTTTCTCAGGAGCAGCTGTTCGTGCTGAACGGCAAGGCGAACGGCGGCACCTCGGTGTGGACGGACGCCGGGTACGACCTGCAGACGGCCGCCCCGCCGCTTCCGATCCCCTCCACCTTCAGCGTCAGCGAGTGGCCCGGCAGCATGGACACGATACGGGCGACCACCCAGGAGTTCATGATGGCGGTGACGGGGGATGTGCCGTTCTCGCTGGTGGTGGACGCCCGGTCCGAGGAGGAATGGAACGTGGACGTGATCGCTCCCGAGACGAACATCTTCGGTTTCAGGGTGAAGGACTCGGTGTGGTATACCTGGAGCAACGCGCTGGAGGGAGGAGAAGACGGCAACCACCGGTTCCAGTCCGCCGCCGAGCTGGTGGAGGAATTGGACGAGGCAGGTATCACCTCGGACGTGGTTCCCTACACGTTGTGCCAGGGCGGCGCGCGGGCCGCAGTGCTCTTCTTCGTGTTCGAGGAGATACTCGGGCGCGCGTCAAAGGTGCACGACGGGTCGTCGATGGAGCTGGGGCAGATGGGGCACCTGAACGACGGCACCGGCGCGGACCTGGGCCTCCCCGAGGATTCGCCCTGGCGGTTCGACACGGACACGTACTGCGACGAGATCCTGTACAGCGATCCGGCGGACGTAGTGCCGGTGGTGGTGATAGACGCGTACGCCGGCGCCGCCGTGGGGGTGAACGAGACGGACAAGGCGTACTACACGGGTGATTGAAGTGAGAGAGCGAGATGGCCGCTCGCTCATTCTCGGCGCCATGGATGCGGAGATGGCGCCTCCGAGGGCGCGGCTCGACCGACCAAGGAAAGGCCTTCGGCCTGTCGGTCTCGCCACGAACCCGCTCGCGGGCATCTCGCTCCCGCTGGCGGCGTTACTGATTGTACTGGGAGGATGCGTGAGCCTGCCGACCATGGACGAGATCGCCGCGAAGTACCCGGACCGGCCCCGCGCCGCGTTCCTGGAGACCTCGACCGTAAAGGTGGGGGAGATCGAGGCAAGGTACGCCCGGAAGGGCAAGGGCGATCCGGTGCTCCTGATACACGGATTTCCCGAGACGCTGCAGGGCTGGCGCTGCAACGTGCCTGCGCTCTCCGAGCACTTCGACGTGATCGCGCCGGACCTTCCGGGGTGCGGGGAGACGGACAAGCCCGAGGATTTCAGCTACACTCCTTCAGCGATGGCGGGCTTTCTCCGTGACTTTCTGGATGCCCTCGGGATACAGAGCGCGCACGTGGTCGGGACCGACACCGGCCAGGGATTCGCGACTGCGTTCGCGGGCACGTTTCCGGAGATGACGAAGCGGGTGGTGTTTGCCGCCGGCACGGTGTACCCGGAGGACGTGGACTGCTGGGAGATCAAGGCGATGACGATGCCGGTGATCGGGAGGATCGCTCTGTACGGTCCGTTCCTCGGCATGGTCGTGAGGAAGGGGCTGCAGAAAGGCTTCGTGGACAGAGGCCTCGTCTCCCGGGAGATGTACGAGGAATGTCTCGACGCGCTCCGCGCGCGCGGCGGCAGGCCGGCGGCGGTGAAGGCCATGAAAGGGTTCGGAAGCGAGGCCGGGCTGCTGGCGCAGAACCTGAAGGCCATAAAGGCGCCGGTGCTGATCGTCTTCGCCGACAGCGACTGCTACTTCTCTCTGGAGGCCGGACGGAGGCTGGCGAGGGAGATCAAGGGGGCGGATTTCCGGGTGATAGAGGGCTGCGGACATTTCCTCCAGGAGGAGAAGCCGGAGGAGTTCAACCGGATCGTCATCGAGTTTCTTCAGGGCAAGAAGAAGTGAATGCGCTGGGGCGCTTCATCGTGGGCCACCGCGCGCTCGTCGCGGCGGTGCTCGTCGCGACCGCCGTGGTGCTGGGCTGGCGCGCCTCCCTGCTGGAAGAGGACCTGTCCTTCGAGACGCTGTACCTGTCCGGCGATCCCAACATAGAATTTTCGGATAAGTTCTCCGAGGAATTCGAGAACGTCAACGACATGATCGCCATCGCGATCACCGGCCCGGATCTGTTCGCCCCCGGTTTCCTGAAGGCGATGAAGGCCATTACGGACGAGATCGAGGGAATGCACTTCGTGGACTCGGTGCAGAGCCTGGCCAACAGCCGCTACGTGCGGGGCGACGGCGAGGAGCTGGACGTCGACCCGTTCCTGGAGGAGATGCCGGAGAACGCGGAGCAGGCCGCGGCGTACCGGAAGAAGGCGCTGGCGTACGAGCTGTTCCTCGGAAGGCTGCTGTCCCGGGACGGCAGGTACGCGGCAATCGTGGTGCAGACCGCGGACATCGTCGGAGTGCCCGGCATTCCGGGCCTCGCCGCCGCGCTGGACCGGCTGGCCTCGGCGAAGGGGACGGAACGAGAGGACGTTGTCAGGAACATCAGGGACATCTACCAGAGGACCGTGAAGCGGCGGGCGTACATCGCCCCGGAAGCCGCCCGGCTGATGGAACAGCTCGACGGGGCGGATACCGACGCGAGGAACAGGGCGGCGGACCGGCTTGCCGCCTTGGGTTCCGGAGCGGTGAGGACGCTGACGGTCGAGGACCGGCGGCAGCTGATACGGCGAGTGGAGAATATCGTGGCCGACGGCCTGCCGGAGGGCTATCGCCACCACGTGACGGGCACCAATGTGATCGAACGGGACTATGCCCGGATCATTCGGTGGGACCGCACCGTCTTCCACACGCTGACCATCGTCGTACTGATGGGCGCGTTCTACCTCTCGTTCTTCTCTCTGCGCGACACGCTGGTGGCGTGCTCCGCGCTGCTGCTCGCCGGCATATGCGCGCTGGGGGCGGTGCAGCTCGCGGGCGGCGTGATCGACATCATCAACTCCGCCCTGCTGACGATGATCCTGGTTGTCGGGACGTCCGACGCGATTCACATGACGCATTGCTTCTACCGGGAGTGGGAGGAGGGTCCGGAAAACGAGGGGGCGAAAGGCGCCGCCGCCCGCATGGTCGGCTCGGTCGGATTCGCCTGTCTGATGACGAGCGCGACCACCGCGTGCGGCTTCGTGTCGCTCTACTTCGCGCAGATACGATCCATCTCCCAGTTCGGGCTCAACATGGCCGTGGCCGTGGTCGTCACGTACGTCGTCTCCCTCGTCAGCCTGACGCTCCTGCTCTCCTTCGTCGGCGCCCCGCCGGCGTGGCGGAGGCGCGCCGGGAAGGGGGAACGGTTCGACCGGTTGCTCAGGAAGCTGGCCGGGCTGGTCGTGAACCGGCGCGCGACGGTCGCCCTCTGCAGCCTCATCGTGGTGGCGGGTCTCGGCACGGGGCTGGCGCGGCTGAGGGTGGAGAGCCACGCGGTCGGGGAGCTGTCCGAATCGAGCCCGACGAAGATCAATATCAAGGTGATGGAGAAGCTCGCCGGGTTCATCGGCTTCGAGGTCAGCGTGATGGCAGAAGGGGATGCCAGCGTGCTGGATCCCGGGGTGCTGAGGAAGGTTGACCGGATGGAGTCGTTTCTGAAGGAGCAGCCGGAGACGATCGAGACGTGGTCCGTCATAGACTACCTGAAGGTGATGAATCGCGCCGCGCAGAGCGGGACGGACGATGACTACATGGTGCCCGATTCGGTGGAGGCGGCCGAGCAGTTCCTTCTGCTGTACTCCTTCTCCCAGGAGGGAGGGAAGGAGATCAACGGGCTGGTCTCCCGGGACCGGAAATGGCTCCGGTTGGTCTCGCGCGTGTACGACGTGAGCGCCGGGCCCTACCTGTCGCTGAGGAACAGAACGGAAGCGCTTGGCAGGGAGCTGTTCCCGGACGGTGATTTCGACGTGCGGGTGACCTCGGAATCCTTCCTGCTGCACCAGGCGATGGACCGGATCGTGAGCGATCTGGCCCGCTCGATATCCTTCGCGTTCGTGTTCGTGGCGATATTCGTCGGGCTGACGCTCAGGTCGCTGCGCTTCGGCCTGGTGACCATCGTACCGAACCTGATGCCGACGGTGGCCACGCTGGGTTTCATGGGGATCACCGGCATCCCGCTCCGGGTCGGCACCGTGGTGGTGTTTTCCCTGGGGCTCGGCATCGCGGTGGACGACACGATTCACTACCTGCTGAGATATCGAAGGGAACGTTCCCGTGCCGCTTCATTCGATGACGCGGTGTTCCGGACGCATTTCGAGGTGGGCAAGCCGCTTATACTCACGTCCCTCGTCCTGATGGCCGGTTTCCTGGTGACTGTGCCTGCGACCTTTAAGTCACTCCAGCATATGGGTATACTGAACTCCTTCGCGATAGGCGTGGCTTTGCTGGCCGACCTGTTCGTGACGCCGCTGCTTCTCAGGCTGACCGAGCGCCGGGGAGCGGGCCGGGCGGCAACCTCGGGGGAGGGAGAATGAACAAGAGAATGCTGTGCGCTGTCGGAATCGTCTTTCTTGTGGGGGTGTGCACCGGGGCGGACAACGCCCGGCCGGAGCCGGCGAAGCCGGAACCCGCCGCACCCGTGCCCGCTGAGGGCGGGCCGGCCGAGACGAAGCCGGCGGAGATGTCCGGCCAGGACGTGATGAAGAGGAACTACGAGCAGATGACGACGAAGAACTTCCGGTCGGACGTTGTGATGGAGCTGATGGTGCGCGGGGGGCGGGTGCAGACCCGGCACCTGAAGCGGCTTTCGAAAACCGACGCGAAGAACCAGGAGACATCCCTGCTGATCTTCACCGATCCCCCGACGGTCCGGCACACCGCGCTGCTGATAGTGGAGCGCGAGGAAAAGAACAACGACGTCTGGTTCTACATTCCGGCCGTGCGAAAGACCAAGCGGATATCCGGGTCGAACCTGCAGCGGAGCTACATGGGGACGGAATTCACCTTCAAGGACCTGGAGCGGGAAAAGGTCACGCCGGACCGCAACCGGTACGAGATGATCGAGAGCGAGGAGCTCGGCGAAGTGGACCACTACGTGCTCGACGCGTTTCCGGTCGGGGAGCAGGAAGCGTCGGAGCAGGGGTATCAGAAGAGGCGGCTCTGGATACGGAAAGACAACTATCTCACATCGAAGGTCGTGTTCCACAACAAGAAGGGTGAGTACCTGAAGACGCTCGTCGGCTCGGACATGAAAGAGATCGGCAGGAGCGGCAAGTTCCGCTACCACACCCTGACGATGACGAACGCGAAGGGAGTGAAGACGATCATCCAGCTCAACATGATTCGTATCAACGAAGAGGAGCCGAAGGATCAGTATTTTACGAAGGCGTTTCTGACGAGGAAAAAATAATATGAGTTGCGGCCGGCCGACAGAGCATTCTCTCGCTCAATCTCGGCGCCCATATATAATGGGGGGCGCCTCCGAGGGCGAGCTCCGACCGAACAATGAAGGGTGCGCTCGAGATTGCTCCGTCGTCCGGAAGAGCCGCTTCTCGTGTATCCTGGCTGTCTTCGTCACAACCGCCTTCATCGTGGCGGGGTGGGCCGGGGGAGCCGGAGCGAGTGATGACGATCCGTTCGCGCTGGACGATCCGGACGCGATGTCGAAGATATCGCTGGAATGGAAGATCCGGACGGCGGACTTCTCCTACCTGGACGAGAACCGGCACTCCGAGATCGACGACGTGAAGGACGGACGGCTGACGCTGGACATCACGGTGCCGTGGAGGAAGCACGTGTTCTTCGGCAGTGCCGAGGCGAGCACCCGCTACTCGGTACCGGAGGAAGACGAGAGCGAGGCGGTGCTGAAGGAGCTGTATTTCGAGTGGCACTCGGAGATCGTCATCCCGCCGTTCTTCGTCTCGGACGCGATCCTGAGGATAGGCCAGCAGATATTCTCGTGGGGCAGCGGCGTGATGTTCAATCCGACGGACAACCTGTCTCCGGCGAATGGTGTCGATCCGTTCGATCCGCACCGGCGCGGGATCCCGGCGGTGAAGCTGTCGCTGTCGTCGGACGTCGAAATTCTGGAGCTTGTCTACATGCCGACATTCCAGGCGACCGAGCTGCCGGACATCGGGCAGCGATTCTTCATCTGGAGTCCTGAGGTGGTGCCTAACCCGAACTTTCCCGCGTCCGGGCCGCCGCTGCTTACGATGAACTATGCTGACGTGGGGGGCGACTTCGTGCCGGAGGGCGATATCACGAGCGATCAGTTCGCGATCCGCTACTCCACCAGCTTCGGCAACTGGGACGTGGCGGTCTCCTATTTCCAAGGCTACGAAAACATCGCGCTGTTCGAGCCGTCCGTGACGAGCGTGGACGCGGCGACCGGCGTGGCCGATACGCTGGTCTACCATATACATCCCAGGCAGCGGGTGTACGGCCTCGACATCTCCGGCTACATGGGCTTGCTGGGGGTGCACGTGGAGGGGGCGTACTTCGACATGAAGGACACCGGGCACGACGTCGGGATCGGCGACGAGGACTACTACAGCGTGATCGGCGGCCTGGAGTATCCGATGAACGACATCATCGGGACGCAGGACCTGAGCATATCCCTCGAGTACGCGACGGACGTGAGCGATGAGGAGCGGGAGCGCATCTTCATAAACCGGGTGTATACCGAATCCGTCCTGCTGCGGCTGGCCCACACGGTGGACTTCAAGCTGGCCTTCGAGCTGCGGCACGTGCAGAACCTGGACACGGAGGCGAGCTACACCCACTTCCACGTGGACTACCGGATATCCGACTATACGAAGATCACCGCAGGTCTGGACGTGTTCTCGGGCGATGACGACGACTTCTTCGGAGCGTACGATGATAACGACAGACTGTTTATCATGGTCGAGTACTCGCGCTAGGCTCGCCGCCGCGGCGCTTCTGGCGTGCATCCTGCCGTTTGCTTCGGCGCAGGCGGGAGAGGGGTCCGCGAAGCCGGCCACCGGCGTGATGAGCGTCATAATCGGGTCGAAGGATTTCAACATCCGCGAGGGCCTTCCCCAGAACTTCAGCGAGGCCAAGATGGTGATGAACATGGTGGGGGCGATGAGCGCCCGGGAATCGAAGAACGGCAAGCCGGATATGACGTTGGTGAAGCGCGCGGCGAAGTACTACAAGGACATGGCGAACGACCCGCGGTTCAAGGACCTGCCGAGCGCCTTGTCCCCGGCGCTCTCCGGCCACACCAGGCCGCCGTGCCACTACTTCCTATTCGTGCCGGAGAAGTACGCGAGCGCCCCCGCCGACCGGAAGTGGCCGATGCTTATCGTGCTTCACGGAGCGGGCGGTAATATGAAGGTGGGGTTTCCGGCCATCACCAAGGTCGCCGAGGACCGGGGATACATCCTGGTCTCCCCGAGCTACCGGGCTGACGGCGCGTGGTGGAAGCCGGACGCGCGGGAGTTTCTGGTGAAGGTAGTCGAGGACGTCTGCGCGAAGTACCGCGTGGACCGGGACCGGGTCGCGATCGCCGGCGTGTCGAACGGCGCCGCCGGCGCGTGGGTGGCCGCCAAGATCAAGCCGGAGCTGTACCGGGCAGTCATCTCCATCTCCGGTATGTTCGAGGGCAGGCCGGAGCCGACCCCCAGCGAAGGACCTCCGGTCTTCATCGTGCACGGAGCGCGGGACGGCGTCATCCCGGTGACGTTCTCCCGCAATGCGTTCAAGGCATTCGAAAAGGTGAGGCCGGGGACCGAGTACAAGGAGTATCCGCGTGACGGGCATCTCGTCTTTTTCACGAAGCTGGATGAGGTGCTGGGACTCGCATTCGACTGGCTCGGCAAGAACATGAAACCGGTGGCAAAGGAGAACAAGAAATGAGTCGCAGCATCGCGGTCTCCGGCAAGGGTGGGACGGGCAAGACCACGTTGACCGGCCTCATCATCCGGCACCTGCTGAAGGCGGGAGAGACCCCGGTGCTGGCGGTGGACGCGGACCCCAACTCGAACCTTGGCGACACGGTGGGCGTCGAGATCGGTCGTACCGTCGGCTCCACGGTCGCGGAGTTCTTCGGCGAGAAGATGAAAATCCCCGCCGGGATATCCAAGGAATCCTACCTGGAGATGAAGCTGAACGAAATCCTGGCGGAGGCAAAAGGAATCGATCTTCTCCCGATGGGCAGAGGAGAGGGCCCGGGGTGCTACTGCTTTCCGAACCTGATGGTCAGGAAGTTCGTGGACGAGCTGTCCGGGAACTACAAGTTCGTCGTGATGGATAACCAGGCCGGCATGGAGCACCTGAGCCGGCGCACCACGGACCGGCT
>CAYMFW010000045.1:27288-29231 GCA_964389785.1 uncultured Planctomycetota bacterium | reverse complement strand
GTCCGGAGGCGCTGTGCGGTTTACCTGATTTCCGTTGCTTTCCCCGATTCGGCAGATGATAATAGAAGGCCATCATGGTAACAACAAGAAAACACTCGAAAGCAATCACGGCAGGAAGGATTGCCCTTCTCATCCCCCTCCTTGTTATGCTGCTTTTCACCGTCGCGGCGGCGCCGGGTAGCGAAGAGAATCAGGAACACCAAAGCATCGGCGCACGCATTGCGAAGATGATGAACGACTGGGGCCTGTCCGCCGGCGTCATCGTGGTCATTATCTCCGCCCTTCCGATAGTCGAGCTCAGGGGAGCGATACCGGTCGCTCATCTCCTCTTCGATATGAACCCGTGGCTCGCGTACGCGCTGGCGGTTCTCGGCAACATGATCCCGGTCATCCCGCTCCTGCTCTTTCTGGGCCCGGCGTCCCGCCTGTGCATGCGCTTCAGGCTGGGAAAGAGATTCTTCGACTGGTTCTTCGAGAGGGCCCGCAAGAAGAGCGAAAATGTGGAGCGATACCAGACGTTCGGTCTCTCCCTCTTCGTCGCAATCCCCCTCCCGGTCACCGGCGCGTGGACCGGGTGCGCCGTGGCCTTCCTGATGGGAATCAGGTTCCACCACGCGCTGTGGGCGATACTTCTCGGCGTGATGATCTCCGGCACCGTCATGACCGCGATATCCATCGGCATAACATCCTTCGGCTGGTGGGGGTTACTAGCCGCCGCTGCGGCCGTGCTCGGAGCGGTCATCTACCGTGTCCTGAGCAGCTCTGCACCTTCCCGGGAGGAGACGGAATACTGAACGATTTTGGATCTATTTCCTCTTGGTACTTGACAGCCCCATCAAGCCGCGTGTAATATTCTCGCTCCTGACAAGCTGTCAATGCATTTTGTCCGGCGGGCCATCGCCAGAAGATGTTGTGTACGGGCCCCGGGTTAGTTGAGTGAGTCACATTCGAAAGGACGTCAACGTCTTGGCCAAGGAGAAAACTGTCAAGGACACGCTGCAGGCATACCTCAGCGAGATCGGCGAGGTCGACCTCCTTACCCCCGAGGAGGAGGTCGAGCTGGCCAGGCGCGCCCGAAGGGGCGATGCCGACGCGCGGGATCGAATGATACGGGCCAACCTCCGGCTCGTCGTCAACCTCGCCAAGAACTATATCAACCGCGGTCTCTCCTTCGTGGATCTCATCGAGGAGGGAAACATCGGACTGCTCACCGCGGTCGAACGCTTCGACCCGGAGATGGGCAACCGCTTCAGCACGTACGCGTCGTGGTGGATCAAGCGGGCGATCCGAAAGGCGCTTCTCGAAAACGTGAAGACCATCAAGGTGCCGGCGTCCGCCATCGAGATGGCCGCCCAGTGGAAGGCGGTCGAGGCGCAGATATACGCGGAGACGGGTACCCGTCCGAGTCACGAGGAAATCGCGGAGGAGATGGACCTCTCTCCCCGGCAGCTGAAGGGCCTCACCCTTCTCCTGAACCGGACCAACGGCGCCGGCTACACGCTCAGCACCGAGTTCGTCGAGCCGGAAAACGTGGAGGAGGCGGTATCGTTCGATGACGACCTGAAGCGAAAGCTCAACGAGCTGCTCTCCGTCATCGACGAGCGCGACGCCAATATCCTCTGCAAATACTTCGGGCTGAGAGAATTCGAGCCGATGACGCTTCAGCAGATCGGCGACGAGTACAGCATCAGCCGCGAGCGGGTCAGGCAGCTGGTTGACCGCGCGCTGCGGAAGCTGCAGGAAACGATGCTCGGGCAGGGGAACGGCCTCGTATGAAGAAGCCCGAGGATCTGCTGAAGGACACCCGGAGCCGCGTCGACGAGGTGGACGACAAGATCGTCAGCCTTCTCAACGAGCGCGCAGAGCTGGTGCTGGAGATCGCCAAGCTGAAGGACGAGCACGGCGTACAGGCGTACTCCGCGGACCGCGAGAAACAGGTGTAC
>CAYMFW010000045.1:0-27278 GCA_964389785.1 uncultured Planctomycetota bacterium | reverse complement strand
CCGGGTCACGTCGAAGAACAGCGGCCCGCTGCCCGACGCTTGCCTGAAGGCGGTCTACCGCGAGCTGATGTCCGGAGCGCTCTCGCTCGAAACCCCGATGAAGGTCTGCTACCTCGGCCCTCCCGGCACCTACACGCACCTGGCCGCCGAGCACAAGTTCGGAAGCTCGGTGGAGTACCTGCCGGTGAAGGACATCCCATCGATCTTCGCGGAGGTCAAGAGGGGCAGCGCCGACTACGGGGTGGTGCCCGTGGAGAATTCCACCGAGGGCGCGGTCACCCAGACGCTGGACGCGCTCACCGAATACGACCTGAAGATCTGCGCCGAGCTGATCCTGGATATACACCACAACCTGATGTCGAACGCCGCGCCTGAAGAGATCACGACGATCTACTCGGTGCCGCAGGTGTTCGCCCAGTGCCGCAAGTGGATCGCCACCCACTACCCGAACGCGCAGCTGGTGGACGAATCCAGCACGAGCGCGGCGGGCCGCCGCTGCGCCTCCGAGGAGAACACCGCGGCGATCGCGTCGGACGAGGCGGCCCGGCTGTACGGGCTGACGATACTCTCCGCAAACGTAGAAGACCGCCCGCAGAACGCGACCCGGTTCCTGATGATCTCCACGGACTACGCCAGGCCTACCGGCAACGACAAGACGTCCATCACGTTTCTGGTCAAGGACGAGGTGGGAGCGCTGTACAGCTCGCTGGTGCCCTTCAAGGACAACGGAATCAACCTCACCCGAATCGAGTCGCGGCCCGCACCGCACGGCGCATGGGACTACTATTTCTTCGTGGACCTGCAGGGCCACTGCGAAGACCCGCACGTGAAAAAGGCCCTGGACGCACTGGCTGAGAGGTGCCGGTATCTCCAGGTGCTGGGATCGTACCCGGCCGCCGACTGATGCGGCCGCGCTGAGAAAGGAGCAATCGTGACTAAGCAGCTTATCGCGGGCAACTGGAAGATGTTCACCCGGAAGGAGACGGCGGAGGCGCTCGCGTCCGGGGTGGCCGAACGCGCCGGCCGTCAGGATGCCGCGGACGTCGCGGTGTGTCCCCCGTTCCTGTATCTGCAGACGGTGCTGGACGCCGTCGCCGGAAGCCGGGTGGGCGTCGGCGCCCAGGACACGTACTGGGAGGAGGAGGGAGCGTACACCGGGGAAGTCGCTCCACAGATGATAAACGACGTGGGATGCACGTACGCCATCGTCGGGCATTCGGAGAGACGAACGCTGTTTCACGAAACCGATGAGACCGTCAACCGCAAGATCAGGGCCGTCCTGGCGTCCGGTCTCACCCCGATATTCTGTCTCGGCGAGACGCTCGAACAGAGAAAGGCCGGACAGACCGAAGAGGTGGTGAGCTCCCAGCTGAGGAAGGGCCTGCAGGGTCTGGGCGCCGCCGACCTCAACGGGTTCGTCGTCGCGTACGAACCCATCTGGGCGATCGGGACCGGCGAGACCGCCACGCCGCAACAGGCCGAGGACGTGCACGCGCTTCTCAGAAAGATCCTGGAGGACGAGTTCGGTGTCACGGACTCCCACGGATTGAGGATACTGTACGGAGGGAGCGTGAAGCCGGACAACGCATCCGCCATTCTCTCCCAGCCCCACGTGGACGGGGCGCTGGTCGGCGGCGCCAGCTTGAAGGCGGATTCATTCGCGGATATAATTGCCGCTTCGCGTAAACCGGGAGAGTCATCGTGACGATACTGACGACCATTCTGACGGGTGTGCTCTGGCTCACCTGCGTGCTGATAGTGATTCTTGTGCTCCTGCAGACGGGGAAGGGCGGAAGCCTCGCCGGGGTGTTCGGCGGCGGAGGCGGCGCGGACTCCCTGCTCGGCACCAGGGCGACAAGCTTCCTCGTGAAGGCAACGGTAGTCCTGTCCGTCATGTTCCTGGCGCTCTGTCTGGCGCTGAACTACATAGGCGGGAGCTCCCGCGACCCGGGCAGGTACGACGCGGTGGGTGCGCCCGCCGCGGAGGCACCTGCGGCGGACGGAGACGGCGTGACGGCGGAGGCCCCGGTCCCGGCACCGGATGGCGCGAAGCTCACGGAGGAGGCCCCCGCTCCCCCGGGCGACGAGGCGCTCCCGGGCGACCAGGAAGCGGTCGGCCCCGCGGAAGGAGAAGATGACGACGGCGGAGCAGGCGCCCAAGAATAGCGGCGCCGCGGGAAAGCGCTTCCTCAGCGTCGGCCGCAAGATCCTTGGAGTCCTGTGCATCGCGGTCGGGGTTCCCGGCCTTGTGCTGCCTGTGATCCAGGGTATCGCGCTGATCGCGCTCGGTTTCGTACTCCTCGGGAAGAAGCACTATTTTTACGTAGGGCTCGATTTCTGCCGGAAGCTGGCAAGGAAGCTCGGGATTGGAAAAGAACGTGGATAAAGACGGGGACGAGATACTGAGACTGTTCGAGGAACGGGGTGCCCTCCTGCGAGGACATTTTCTCCTCAGCTCCGGAAAGCACAGCTCGCGCTACGTGCAGTGCGCGCTGATACTGCAGGACCCGGACGCCACGGCGCGGCTGTGCGGCGTCCTCGCCGCGCAATGGAAGCGCCACGGGATTCAGGCGGTGGTCGCCCCCGCCGTCGGCGGCATCGTTCTGGCCTACGAGCTGGCCCGGGCGCTGGGAACGCGCGGCATATTCATGGAGCGTGACGAGAGCGACACATTTATCCTCAGACGCGGGTTCGCCATCGAGCCCGGGGAGAAGGTGCTCGTCGCGGAGGACGTCATTACGACGGGCGCCTCCGTGGTCGGAATCATAGACCGCGTAAGGGCGCTGGGCGCCGAGGTTGCGGGAGCCGCGGCGCTTGTGGACCGCTCCGGCGGCGTCGATCTCGGATGCCCTCTCACGTCCTGCCTGCAGATCGAGATTCCGGTGTACGAGCCGGACCACTGCCCGCTCTGCGCGCAGGGAGAGCCCGCGGTGAAGCCGGGAAGCAGGAAGTTGAAATGATGGAGCCGCTCAGGAGCATGACGGGGTACGGACAGGCCGAGGGGGTCGCGGACGACAAGGCGGTGCGGGTGGAGATCAACTCCGTCAACAACCGCTTCCTGAATATCGAACACGACCTCCCTCCCTGCCTGGAACGTTACCGGTCCGCGCTCGAGCCGATCGTTCGCTCGGTACTTTCGCGCGGTACGGTCAAGCTCCGGGTGTTTCTCGCCGAGGCTAACGGCAGCATCTTCGAGGTGGACGAGGACTGCCTGGAGCACTACTGGAAGGCGATGACGGAGACGGCCAGACGTCTCGGCCAGTCCGGGGAGATAGACCTCGGATCGCTGGCCGCACTGCCGGGCGTGGTGCGGTCCCGGCCGAGGGAATCCGCCACCGAGGAGCAGTGGAAGGAGATCGTGCCGACCATCAAGGCCGCCCTGGCGGCCCTGGCGGAGGACCGCGCGCGCGAGGGCGAGCGTACCGGGCAGGAGCTGAGCCGCATCGCGGGTGAGCTCGTGAAGCTGATCGAGCAGATCCGGGATGTGCTGCCCGAGGTGGACGCGAAGCGGCACGACCGCTACCGGGAGCGCATCGAGAAGGTCGCGCAGGACGTGGCGACCGATGACATCGTAGCGCGCGAGGCGGCCGTACTGTCCGAGCGCCACGACATAACGGAGGAGATGCACCGGCTGGGCGCCCACCTCGAGGAGTTCCTCCGGCTCGTCGGCGCCGGGGGACCGGCCGGAAAGAAGCTCGAGTTCCTGTCGCAGGAGATGCACCGCGAAAGCGTCACCATCTGCAACAAATCGGACGACGTGGCGGTTTCGCGCGTCGCGATGGAGCTCCGCGCCGGGGTGCAGACGATCAGAGAGATGGTGATGAATGTCGAATAACAGAGGCAGGCTGTTTGTCATCTCGGGGCCCTCCGGGTCCGGCAAGTCCTCCGTCTGCCGCCTCGTGTCCGAGAATACCGGCGTGCCGTGCTCGGTATCGGCCACCACCCGGCCGCCGCGCCCCGGCGAGGAGGACGGCGTACACTACCTCTTTCTGTCACCTGAGGAATTCGCCGCCCGCGCCGCAGACGGCTGGTTCTACGAGCACGCCGAGGTCTACGGGCACCGTTACGGTACCCCGGGCGAGCCGATACAGAATGCCCTGAACGAGGGAAAGTGCTTGCTCCTGGATATTGACGTCCAGGGGGGAAAGAGCGTGAAAGAGAAGTGCCGGGGCGCTATACTTATCTTCATGGCGGCTTCCGACGACGAGGAGCTTCGCCGGCGGCTGCAGAAGCGGGGCACGGAATCCAAACGCGAGATGGAGCTGCGTCTGTCGAAGGCGGACGAGGAAGGCGAGCGGCGGAGGTATTACGACTACGTCGTGGTGAACGACGATCTGGACAAGGCGGTTGAAGAAGTAATGCGTATTGTCGAATCGGAGAAGAACAATGGTTGAGAGATTTGACGTAGAGAATCATCTGAGCAGGGCAATCGAGCTCGCCGGCGGCAAGTTCAAGCTGACCGCCCTGATCGAGAAGCGTATGAAGAGCCTGCTCCTGGGCTCGCAGAAACTCATCGACATCAACGCGGGAGGCACCTTCGAGACGGCGTTCGTCGAACTGCTCGAGGGAAAGATCGACCTGGGCAAGCCGAAGGACGGCGACTAGAAGCAGCCGGTCTCCGCGGAGGAGAGGATATGGGTGAGCACGGCGGCAGAGAAATCGCTCTCGGGGTGACCGGGAGCGTCGCCGCGTACAAGAGCGCACAGATCGCGAGCGACCTTCGCAGGCGTGGCGTGGAGGTGACTGTCGTGATGACCGCCAACGCGCTGCGCTTCATCACGCCGCTGACCTTCGAGAGCATCACCGGAAATCCGGTGATCACCGACCTGGTGTGCGACGCGTCCCGCCGGACGGCGGAGCACATTGCGCTGGCCGACCGCTGCGCCGTGCTCGTGATAGCCCCCGCGACGGCGAATATCATGGGAAAGATGGCATCCGGGATCGCGGACGACGTCCTCTCCACCACCGCCATGTCCTTCCCCGGACCGATTCTTATCGCGCCCGCGATGAACACACTGATGTGGAAAAACGAGGTCCTTCAGCAAAACATGGAGACCCTGAAGGCGATGGGATGTGTATTCGTCGGACCCGAGGAGGGAAGACTCGCGGACGGCAAGACCGGCATCGGGCGGCTGGCGGAGGTCTCGCGCATCGTCGGCCTCGTGCTGCAGGTGCTCGAGTCCGGTCCTCCGAGATCAGATTCGTAGCCTCCAGCCCAGACGGTACCACGGTAGCATTCTTTCGAACGACTTCACCCAAACGTCCTTCAGTTTGAGCAGCGACTCGTCCGTTCCGGCGTACGCTGCGAAGAAACGCCCCCACAGCTCAGCGTCTCCGGCGAACCCGTTCTTGTGAGCCGACCGCCTGAAGCGCCTGAGGTTCCGGAGCCTCCGGGCCGCGTTCACGCCCCGCGACGCGGAGCAGCCGTCCAGATCGATGACCCACGCCTGGTCCCCGCCCACGGTCAGGATATTGTCAACCGTCAGGTCGTGATGAGCCACGCCGCTGTCGTGGAGCGCGCGCACCGCCAGGGGGACACTGCCGGTGAGCATCTCCGGTCCGTCCTGTTCCGCCAGCGCCTCTCTCAGGGGGGCAGCCCCTTCGATTTCACGGGTGACAATAAAGCCGGAATGGATCATCGCGGCGGTGGTCACGTTCACCGCCGCGATCACCTCGGGCGTCGGCGTGCCGCCTCGTCGGGCAGTCTCCGATACGAACACCTCGAGAAGCGGACGCGGCCTCATGAGGTATGAGCCTCCGCAGAACAGGCCAGCGAGCCCGGCCCTCCTGCAACGCCGCACGATCGCGGTGACGCCCGACGGAAGGGTCGCCCGCAGCACCGTCCCCCGCCCACGATGGCTGGTCGCCGCGCAGTGAGAGAGAAACGCCTCCGGCTCGATTATGCTCATCCCCTTCAGCTCGTCGGCGACTCCTCTCCGCAGGAGCGCAGTCACCGCCCCAGTTCGCACGGTGTCGAATCCCGGAAGCTCATATGTTCCCATACCGCATTATAGCAGTTTGTGTGGGAGCGGTGGGCGTTGAAATGAGTGACCGAACCGTGCGCAGCCAGCCGCGAAAGTGGTTCTATTCGGAGAGCACCGGGTAGCGGTAGTACACCTGCAGCGTGAGCACCGCCATCGCGGTGGCGTAGATACGGTCGCGCCTGTGCTCGCCGTCTCGTGCTCCCGGCCAGCTGCCGATCTCCCTGCCGCGAGCGATCTGTCTGAACATCAGCGCGTCTTTCAGGTTCTGGTTCCACTCCTCCCAGGCCTTCCCCCCGCGCTGGAACATGGCAAGCGTTCCGAAGTAAAGGTATCCGAGATCGGCCGTGTCCTTGCGGTCCCATTTCGGAAGCTGCTTACCGAGCTCCTTTTCAGCACGTCGGAGGCTGATATGATTCCTCGGCCAGCCGAGCAGCTGTTTCGCCAGAAGGCCTGCCGCGGTGGAATCACGGTACTGCCCCCCCGGAAAATCTCCCCGCTTGCTGTGCCCGATACGCCCGTGCTGATCGGTCGCCTTGTGGAACCACAGACTCGCGCCGCTGAAGCACTCGTCAGGCACATCGAAGCCCGCCGAGCGGGCCTCTTTCAAAAGCATCACCAGCCACGCGGTGACCAGCGTGTTGCCCTTGCCGCTGCCCACGTTGGACCCCCATCCCCCGTCCTTCCGCTGCGCTTTCAGGATCACCCCCACCGCCTTCGCTATCGGGTCCAGGAGCGAGTCGTCACTGGTCAGCAGAAACGCCTCCACGAGGGCAAGCGTCGAAAGCGACTGCGTCCGCATGAAGTCAGGTCCCATCGCGCCGAACAACCCCGTCTCGGACTGTCGCGCGAGAAGATAACCCATCGCTCTCCTCACGTTGTCCTTGTACACCCCGACTTCGTGCGAGCTGCCGTCCGTCAGGAACGCGAGCATGCACAGCGCGGTGGTCTCGACGGACAGCCCGTCCCCCTCCCGATAGCCGCCCGAGCCCCATGCCCCGGAGCGTGCCTGTTTCGACGCGAGCCACGACAGCCCGTAACTGACGTGCGCCTGGGTGCCGTGACCGAGATACGTATAGACGAGATTCTCCTTCTCCCGCCGTGTCTGCTTCGCGAGCAGCCCGTCCGACACGCCGAACAGCCCCGCTTCGTTGACGTCCTCCCTGACACCCAGCTGCGCGAGCAGGTTCAGTTCCTGATCGCTCACCAGGTAATGATAGGGCTCTTTGTCGGGCAGCAGGTCCTCGATGTCCATCGTCACGGGAAGGTCGAGAGGAATATCCTCGGGACTCTTCCAGTCTATCCTCGTACGCGTGCTGATCGGGGGTTCCGGCTTCGTCCACGCAATCGGCTCCGGCAGCTCCTGCTTTTCTTTCGGCATCGCGACCTCGATGGGCGCCCGGGGAGGACGGTGTGACGGCGCGGTATGACGGGCGAGCCAGACGACGAATACCAGGCAGGCCGCGCTCGCGGCGGACCATATAACGCTGTGCTGCCACCAGTTCAGCCGCACGGTTCGGGCCCGCAGGCGGTCCTGCGCGGGAGCGAGCGCCAACAGCCGGTCGTCGAGCGTGGCAGACGCCTCCACCTCAGCGAGAGACCGGTACGCCGCGAGCGCGGCCGTCACGGCCTCCTTCTCCGCGCGGCACTCCCCGCAGGAGGCGCAATGCTCGTCGAGAGCCTTCGCCTCCTCTCTGGTGGCCTCACCGAGAAGCTGGTCGACGATCAATCCCCTGCACTGTTTGCAGTCCATATCACTACTCTTCCTGTCCATCCGTATCCTCGTCAGCAAGCACTTTCCGAAGGCTTCGCACGGCTGCGTGAATCCTGGACTTCACTGTCCCCACCGGCAGGCCGGTGACATCCGCGATCTCCCTGTACGTCAGTCCCCGGTACTGGCTCAGCGTCAGGATGAGCCGCTTCTCCGGAGAAAGCTCCTGCACCGCCTCCATAACCTTTCTCACCAGATCACTCCTGGCTGCCAGTTCGCCCGGGTCCTCAGCCCCCGAAGAAACGGTGTCCACGATCGCACTCCCGTCCTCGTCAGCCGCGACGTCCAGGCTCACCGGGGGCGGCGAGGCCGCCCTCCTGCGGCAGAGGTCGATCCAGTAATTCTTCGCTATCCTGTACATGAAGGTCGTAAACTTCGAGACCGGCCGGTATCGAAACCGGGCTCCCACGATCCGCCTGAACACCTCCTGCACGCAATCCTCCGCCTTATGATGGTCCCATAGCAGACGATAGAAAAAGTTGAGCAAAGGCTTCTGATGCCTCTTGATGAGCTCTTCAAACGCATCTCCGCTGCCGGCAACGAATTCCATCATCAGGCGTTCGTCGTCCCCTATCTCCATCCCATGCCCCGCCCGGGCGCTAGCCGGGCGGTCTCCCCTTTTTTAACGCAGTTCAGCGGTGCTGGTTCGGCAAGAATCATGGAAAATGATAGCATAGGCAACCATTTCGTGGAAGCTCCTGCTTTCACAAGCATCCCCTTGCGTCGCAAGTCCCAATCTGTTAGCTTTACCGGTCCGATTCACTGGGAGGCACCGTTGACCATCGAATTCGATTGTTCCTGCGGCCGCGCGCTTCGGGTAAGGGACGAGAGCCTGCGAGGACGCAAGGTGAAGTGTCCGGCCTGCGGTCTCCTCGCGGACGTGCCCGGAGAACCCCCTGCCCCCCGAAACGACTCCGCTCCTCCCCCTCCGGAACCGGGCAGGCGGCGCAAACGCCGCCCGCGGCGCCGGGGACGCCGCCGCGCCGGCCAGAACGCTGACCCCCCACCGAGCGAGGCTGGCGCCCAGAAGCCTGCCCCCGGACGGAGCGAGGGTCGCGCGCAGGGGCGAGCCCCCGACGACAGCCGGCAGGGCGACCGGCCGCCGCGAAAGAGGCGCCCCCGCAGACGACCCGACAGGACAAACCGTCATGGAGGCGCCCGCCGCCGTGACGCGGACGGACGCAGAAGGCTGCAGCCGCAGGAGCAGCAGCCGGTCGAGATCGGCGGCGGCATACCCCCAGGGAGAGTGAAACCGCCTCGGGAGACGGCGGAACGCGCAAGCACGGTCGAGAGAGAGACGCCGGAGGGACCCGCAAGCACGGTCGAGAAAGAAACGCCGGAGGGACCCGTCTCCTCCTTCTTCAAGCGGCTCTTCGGCAGGTAGACGCTCCCGCGATTGACATCATCAGACGGGTGCGGCTAGAATGCCATATCGCGGTGAGAGTAGCTCAACTGGTTAGAGCACCTGACTGTGGCTCAGGATGTTGGGGGTTCGAGTCCCCTCTCTCACCCCATGGACCCGGACAGGATATCCGCATGGACATAGACGAGAAGATTGTTGATTACGTGGCCGCACTGTCCCGCATCCATCTGGAGGGCGACGACAGGTCTCGCCTCGCGGATCAGCTCGGACGGATCCTCTCGTACGTGGAGAAGCTCAACGAGCTCGATACGGACGGCATCGAGCCGCTTGCCCATCCCATGGGAACGACCGACGTCTTCCGCCGGGATGAAGGCACCACTTCTCTTGCGCCGGCCCAGGTGCTCACCAACGCACCCGATCGCAAGGACGACTTCTTCACGGTTCCGGCAGTCATAGAGTGAGCGTACGTGGAAGCTTCCGTATCATGCGAATAATGGGAATCGATCCCGGGACCAGGTTCGTGGGCTACGGCATAATCGACAAGAACGGCTCCCGCATGGCTCTCGTCGGGTGCGGCACGATACGGCCGTCCCCCACGTCTCCACTGCCCTCGCGCCTGAAGCACATATTCGAAGGGCTCCACTCCCTCATCGAACAACACCGACCGGAGGTGGTCGCGATCGAGGACGTATTCGCCGGCAAGGGATCGAAGTCCTCCATCAAGATCGGGGAGGGTCGCGGTGTCGCCCTCGTCTGCGCCGCGCTGCGTGAAGTGCGGGTCGCCGAGTATACCGCGACGCGGGTGAAGATGGCGACCACGGGGAATGGGCACGCCTCGAAGCAACAGGTCCAGAAGATGGTGCGGGCCATTCTTCGTCTGGATGGCGGCGCCCTCGCGGAGGACGCCGCGGATGCGCTGGCGATCGCAATCTGTCACTGCCACAGAATCGGGACTCCGAATGGCGCTGAAGGCTAAGGTGCGCAGTCTCCCCAGAACCCCGGGCGTGTATCTCCTCAAGGACGGTGCCGGCCGGGTGCTGTATGTCGGCAAGGCCAAATCTCTCAGAGCCAGGGTGTCCAGCTATCTCAGACAGCAGCACGCATCCCCCAAGATCGGGGCGCTGGTCAGGAAGATCCGTGACGTGGACTACGTGGAGACCGGGTCCGAGATGGAGGCGCTCCTTGCTGAACAGCGGCTGGTGAAGGATATCAAGCCGAAGTACAACACGGAGCTGAAGGATGATAAGTCGTTTCCATATCTGGAGATAACAACCACGGAGGACTTCCCTGCCGTCAGGCTCGTCCGGCCGCGACCCCCCTCCGACAGCGCCTGCTACGGGCCCTTCACCGACGCCGCCTCTCTTCGGAAGGCGATCAAAATACTGCAGAAGATATTCCGCTTCAGAACGTGCGCCCTCTCGATATTCGCCGACGACCGGTCCCGGCGGTACGCCCGCCCGTGCCTGCTCTTCCACATAGAGTGCTGCACGGCCCCCTGCACCGGGAACATCACGCGCGCGGAGTATCGCAGGGACATCCGGGGCCTCACCGACTTCCTGAACGGCGACAAGGAAAAGACGATCGCGGAGATCGAGGAACGGATGAAGGCGGCGTCCTCCCGGCGGGAGTACGAGAAGGCTGCGTTCCTGCGCAATCAGCGCGACGCGCTGCGCAGCATGGACCGCTCTCTGCAGCAGGGTTCCATGGACGGTGTCGACATCGGGCCGGTCTCCCCCGAAGCCGGGGTCCAGGACCTGCAGGACCGACTGGGTCTCGACGCGTCTCCTCGCGTGATAGAGGGCATCGACATCTCCAGCATCTCCGGAAAGGAGGCAACCGGTTCCAAGGTGGTGTTCGTCAACGGCATCCCCTTCAAGAACTCATACCGCCGCTACCGGATCAGGGCGTCCGGTCAGGATGACTACGAGATGCTCGCGGAGGTGGTGCGCCGCCGCTACTCCCGCGCGGTCCGAGAAGGCGAGAAGCTGCCGGATCTGCTGCTGGTCGACGGAGGCGCCGGACACGTAGCCGCCGCCCGCAACGTTTTGACCGATCTGGGGATAGAGCTTCCCTGCGCAGGACTCGCGAAGAAGAACGAAGAGATTTTCCTGCCGGGCAGACGACGGCCGCTGCGGCTTGCGCCGAACGACCCGGCCTTGCGAATGCTGCAGTGTGTGCGCGACGAAGCGCACCGGTTCGCGAGGCACTATCATCATCTGCTGCGCAGGAGAACGCTGGGCACGAGCGCGAAAACAAAAGGGAAGGTTGGCGGGAAATCGATTAGAAAGGAGGGGTGAATGCGTGTTATAATAACTGGACGTCATATGAGCGTGAGCGCTGCCATCAAGGACTACGCTCGAGAGAAGGTCGATCGGCTTGATCGCTACCATCGTGGCATCGACACCGTTCGGCTGACGTTGGACGTTGAGCATGGAGACAACATCGCCGAGGCGGTTGTCACGGCCACACGCGCGACGTTCGTCGTCCGGGTTCAGGGCGGAGACATGTACGCCGCGATCGACACGCTGATGGACAAGACGCAGAAGCAGCTTCGGCGTCACAAGGAGAAGATAGCGGACCGGGTGACGGGAAAGAAGGTCTCGAAGAAGCAGGGAACAGCTCGATTGAGAGGAGAGAAGCTTGATGAATCCCAAGACCCTCGCTAGCGTCTTCGGTAACGTGATCCTGCTGGACGTTGACGCCGAAGACAAGCAGGACATCCTGGCCCAACTGGTCGCAGCGGTGTGCAAACGTCACAAGATCAGCAAGAGGCAGCAGTCCGCTCTGCTTTCCAAGGTGAAGGCGCGTGAGGAGCTCGGAAGCACCGGCATTGGTTCCGGGGCCGCCGTCCCCCACGCCAAGATCTCCGGCGTCAAGAAGCTTCTCGGCGCGTTCGCACGCACCGCCCAGCCGATCGAGTACGACGCGGTCGACGGCGAGCCCGTCCGGCTCTTCTTTCTGCTCCTCTCACCCGAGGACGCCGCCGAGGGCTATCTGGAGGCGCTTTCGACGCTATCCAGAGCTATCAGGGACAAGAAGTTCTGCAGCTTCATGCGGACGGCGAAAGGCAAGAGGGATCTGCTCTACAGCCTCAACGAGGTCGTCCTTCGTGCGGTGCAGGGAGGATAGGGTGATGAGCACCCAGGCCGTCAGGCGCGTCGTGCTCAAGGGGACTCACGGTCTCCACGCGCGGCCGGCGACCACCTTCGTTCAAACGGCACAGCAGTTCACCTCCGCCATCTCCATCATCGCGAGGAACGAGGAAGTGGACGGAAAGAGCATCATTTCCATACTCACCCTGGGTCTGGGCAAGGGCGCCGAGATCGAGATCAAGGCGGTGGGCGACGATGCGGACGCCGCGCTGGACGCGCTTGTTTCCCTCATCGAGACGTCGGAGGCCTTCGCCTGAATTCCTTCACTTCATCGCGCCGCGGAATCGACGGCTGCGCCCCCGCACGGGTGACGCTCAGCGCCGCCGCCGCCTGCGCTCGATCGACCGCTTCCTCAAAAGTCGCCCTCTCAGCCAAGGAAGCCGTCAGGTAGCCGCTGAACGTGTCGCCGGCCCCGACCGTGTCGACCGCCTTCGCTCGATAGGCGGCGGCGTGGCGGGACGATCCTCCCTCTGAGATAACGGCCCCCTGCGCCCCCAGCGTCGCCGCAACCGCACCGGCGCCTCGGCGGACCAGCTCCCCGACCGCGTCCATCGTCTCCTCGATGCCGTCCACGTTCCTCCCGAGAATCGCGCCGCACTCGCTCCGGTTGAGCACCAGTACCGCGACCGACGACACCATGTCGAATATGTCCTCCGAAGGAACCGGGGACGGGTTCAGCACCACCGGCACCCCGGTGTCATCGGCGATGCGTATCGCGTGCCTCACCGTCTTCAGCGGTATCTCGAGCTGAAGGAGCACGTAGTCGGCGCCCCTGATGACGTCGCGGGCCGCGTCCACGTCGCTCGTCGAGAGGCGGCCGTTCGCTCCGGGGGCGACCGAGATGAGGTTTTCGCCGCCGGAGTCCACCATAATGAGCGCCACCCCGCTGGCGCATTCTGCCTCCACGCCCACATGAGTTGTGTCGATCCCGTCCGCCCGCAGCCCGTCGCACGTCTGGGACCCGAATGTATCAGCGCCCACCTTCGCAACGAAGGCCACCTCCACGCCGGCGCGCGCCGCAGCCACCGCCTGGTTCGCCCCCTTCCCTCCCGCCGCGGCGTAGAACGCGCCGCCGAGCACCGTCTCGCCCGGGCCGGGGAGACGTTCCGAGACGACGAACATGTCGGTGTTGGTGCTGCCGATCACTACGATACGTGGCATACAGCCATCCTACCGACGGTTTTCCGGCAGGTCAAGACCGACTCTTGATATCGGCGCGTCGTTTTGCTATCCATTCCACCAATGGGCAAGACATATACCAGACCGGAGGCACTCAAGGACGTACCGACCCACTATTGCGCGGGCTGCGGGCACGGCGTGGTACATCGGGTGATCGCGGAGGTGGTGGATGAGCTCGGGGTGCGCAGCAGAACGGTCGCCGTTGCTCCGGTCGGGTGCGCGGTGCTCGCATACGACTACTTCAACTTCGACGTTACGGAGGCCGCTCACGGACGGACGCCCGCCGTCGCCACCGGCCTGAAGCGCGCGATGCCGGACCGCGTCGTCTTCACGTACCAGGGCGACGGCGACCTTGCGGCAATAGGCACCGCCGAAATCGTTCACGCGGCCAACCGGGGGGAGAACATCACCGTGTTCTTCGTCAACAACACCGTGTACGGTATGACCGGCGGCCAGATGGCACCCACCACGATGCTGGAGCAGAAGACGGCCACGACGCTCACCGGGCGTCACCGGCAGGTCCATGGCAATCCGGTGAGGGTGTGCGAGCTTCTCTCGTCCCTCGACGGCGCCGCCTATCTGGAGAGGGTGGCGATCACCACGCCGGGCTCCGTGAGGAAGCTGAAGAAAGCGGTTACGAAGGCGTTCCGCACCCAGCTCGAGGAACGCGGGTTCTCCCTTGTGGAGTGCCTGTCCGCATGCCCCACCTATCAGCGCTTCACTCCGACGAACGCGGTGAGGTTCGTCGCGGACACGATGACGAAGGTGTTCCCGCCCGGTGTGTACCGGGACTGGGAGGCCGGGAATGCTTGAGAGGGTGATCCTCGCCGGCTTCGGCGGCCAGGGCATGATGTTCATCGGAAAGATCCTTGCCCAGGCCGGCATGAAGCAAGGCCATAACGTCACCTACTTCCCGTCCTACGGGGCGGAGGTGAGAGGAGGGACCGCCAACTGCCATGTGGTGATCTCCTCGGAGGAGATCTCATCACCGGTGGTCGAGTCGGCCGACACCCTCATCATAATGAACCAGCCATCCTTCCAGAAGTTCGCTCCGCGACTCGAGACGGATGGGATGCTGCTCGCCAACTCCACACTCGTGGACCCGGGCGGGGACGACCGGATCGTCCGCATACCCGCCACACAGACCGCCAGCGACATTGGCGACGTGAGGGTGGCCAACCTCGTCATGCTGGGCGCCTACAACAATCTCAAGGGCTTTTTTTCTTCCGACCTCCTCCTGAAATGCCTCAAAACCAGCCTGACGGGGAAGAAGCAGGACCTCTTCCAGGTGAACCGCGACGCGTTCGAGCAGGGCGCACGCTTGCACGAAGCCCTGCGCTTCCACTAGAATAGCCGCGCCTTGAACACCCTGGTGGCTCAATTGGATAGAGCGGCGGCCTCCGGAGCCGTAGATTGCGGGTTCGAGTCCCGCCCAGGGTACCACCCATGAAGCTGGCCAAGGCGTACACGGAAAAGCTAACTGCAGCGCTGGCGTCCGTCCGGCGCTTCCTCGAGCGCGCGTGGGGACCGCTGCTCGTCGTCAACACCGTGCTCCTGCTCGTCGTGCTTGCCGGAGTGGCCGTCCTGTTCGTCCGCATCGTCCAGTTCGAGAACCGGGTGGCATACCGAACCGAGCCTGCACTCGCCGAGGCACAGCAGACGCTCCAGCAGGCCAGGACCGCAATGCTGCAGATGCAGCTCCAGGGCGCGGGGAATCCCGGCCTGCGGAAGACGCCTTCCCCACCCACACGGCCGTCTTCCCGGGGCAGCTTCACCCGCCGGCCGCCGACCCCTCCGCGCACGCCCGCGCCGTCCTCACCCCCGGCCCCGACGCAACGCGAACCCGCGCGGTCCGACTCTCCCGCGCCGGCCCCGTCCGCCGGCAAGGTGCACGCGACTGCCGAGGGAGCAGTGAAGGAGTTTCTCGAACTGATGACCGACGGATCGCTCAACGCCGCCGACAAGTCGAAGCTCCAGAGCGCCTACAGCGTGCTCATCTCTCACGGCGACGCGGTCGTCTATCCTCTGCTCAACTACCTCGCCGGAGTCACTTCCACGCCGGAATCCGCCAGCTACCTCTTCAAGGCAGTCGAGGAACTGGCGACGCTGGAACACAAGGATCTCATCCTTCAGCTGTTCGAGACACACGAGGATCTGGCCGGCGCGATCGCGGCGCTTCGGCTCCCGGGCGCCGAGCCGCTGATTCTCGCGAAGCTTCGCGAGGAAAGGACGACCTACCCGGCGGGCGTGCTGAGGGCGGTGAAAACGCTCGGACTGAAGGATGCATACCCGCTGATCGCCGAATACTGCGCAGTCAGCGGCGACCTGGAGGCCGTCGGCATCCTCTGCTCGGTGTCCGCGGACGAATATGACGCCTCGGACGACCTGGTGCGCATCCTGGAGAGCAGGCAGAGCTGGCCCGAGTCCGCCGCGACCAAGATGGCCGCGCGAAAGGTGGCCCGCGCCCTCACTCGAATCGGAAGGAAGCCGGGTCTGGAATACCTCGTGTCCGAGCTCGAAGCGGGCGGTGACAACGCGCTCGATGCGGCGTCGATGCGGGCGCTGCGCCGCGGAGTGGATTTCAACGGGACGATGAGGGAGTTCCCCACTTGGCTCTCCATCAATCTGCCGAATCTTGAGTGGTCCGAAACGAAGAAGCTGTTTACCCTGCCCGAGTGACGGTCACTCCACGGTGACGAGAGAGTATTTTGATGTCCCCAGCTTCCTCTTCTCCAGCGCCCGTATCTGCACGAACGGGTCCTTGCCGTGAATCTTCTCGAAGAGATGTTTCCCCTTCACCAGCTTCCGTCCGTGCGGCAGGCTCCCCTTGATCAGATCCGTCGTCCTGACGGCGTCGAGCGTTGCCCCGTCGATCGCCACCAGGTCGGTCGAGGCCATGATGCCCACGTCCGGTACCAGCGCCGGCGTGGTCATTCCCCAGCAGTCGCAGTACACCGTCATATGGAGAAGGACGTTGATGTAGAGCACCGACGCCGGGTCGAAGGTCTCGAGCACGGTACCGGTGGAGATCGCCATGCCCTCCTGGAAATAATTGAAGCGGCCGCCCTTAACCTTGATCGCGTTCGTAGGACAGATCAGCGCGCAGTGCCGGCAGTACGTGCAGTGGTGCAGGAACACGGAAAACTTCTTCTTCTCCCGGTCGAAGCTTGCGGCACCGTTCGGGCACGCCTCGACGCACTTCCCGCACGCGATGCACCTCGACTTCGTCCATTCCAGCCCGCCCTCCAGGTGGTGGATTTCTCCCCGGGTGCGTCCGGTAACGCAGCCCATCGCGATATTCTTGCAGGCGCCTCCGAAGCCGCAGTCGCCGTGCCCCTTCGCGTGAGACAGCACCACCATCGCGTCCGCGTCGTGGATCTCCCCGGCGACCTCGATGCTCTTCAGCGTGCGGTAATTCACCCTCTTTCTGTAGAAGAACTTCCCCGAATCGCCCGAGACGGGCAGTATCTGTGCACCGATCGTCTCCGCGGTGTACCCCCGGGCGGCCGCGTCCCTGACCGAGCCGGCGCCGTCCGTCACGAATACCATCCTCGTCCCGGCGTCCTTCAGCTTCTGCACCAGCAGGCGCACGAAGAGCGGATGCACCGTCGAGTACCCCAGGTTCCCGCCCAGATGCATCTTGAGCGCGACCCGCTTGTCCTTGAACATCACGTCGAGCGGCAGCCCGTCCAACATCCTCTGGAACTTGGCCGGCAGCGTCGCCTTCGCCTCCAACCGCGTTGCCTCGATACTCGCGAAATGGACCGTTGACTTGATCATGCCCGTTCGCCTCCTAGTACTTCACCTCGACCAGGTACAGCGCGTGCCCCGGAGTAGTCGGTCCTCCCACGCCCTTTCCGGTTTCCAGCAGCTTCCGCACGTCGGCCTGCGAGAGCTTGGCGCGTCCAACCTCGGTCAGCGTGCCTACGATACGTCGCACCATATTATAGAGGAATCCATCGGCCTCGATCTCGACAGCCAGTATCTCATCGAGCCGGGTCACCTCGATGCGGCGTATCGTCCGGGTCGCGTTGTCCGGGGCCTCCGTGCAGAACGCGCAGAAGTCGTGTTTCCCGGCGAACAGTGCGGCTGCGTCCCGCATCGCGCCCAGGTCAAGCTCCCCTCTCACAAAGAAGCACCGGTGCCGCTCCAGGGCGGTCCTGCACGGCCGATTGAGGATGACGTACCGGTACACCTTCGATTTCGCGCTGAAGCGGGCGTGAAAATCCGCGTCCTCGTCCTGCGCGCGCAGCACCGCGATATCCTCGGGCAGGTGCGCGTTGATCGCCTGGCAGAGCTTGCCGCAGGGGATATCGGTAGACGTCTCGAAGCTGGCCACCTGCCCCAGCGCGTGCACCCCGGAGTCAGTCCGGCCCGAGCCGTGCACGGTGACGGGGGATCCCACCACCGCCTCGATCGCCTTCTCGAGCGCCTCCTGGATCGTGGGACCGTTGGGCTGTGTCTGCCAGCCGCAATAGGCTGTTCCGTCGTATTCGAGAACGACCTTTATGTTTCGCGAAGCCATCTCTCATCTCCGGAGCCGGACGGCACGTCCGGCTCCCGTTACTCCGGCTATGCTCCGAACTTCTTGAGCCTCCTGCCGTTCGCCAGCATGAGGGCCATCAGCTGTACCGCCGGAATCCTTCCGAGATTACCCCGCGCGCACTCGGACTCGTTGAACGCATTCGCCCGGCTGTGCCGTGAATAGAGGGAATGCAGGAGCAGCGGTACCGGATGCCAGCTGTGCGACGCCAGGAGCGCCGGAGTGGAGTGGTCGCCGGTCACCGCGAGCACATCGGGCTTCAGATCCAGAAGCGCAGGCAGCGCTTCATCAAGTTCCTCAATCACGCTCACCCGCCGGTCGTAGTCGCCGTCCTCGCCGGCGGAATCGGTCCCCTTGATGTGAACGAAGAAATACGTGTGTTCCGCCCAGTTGTCGGAGAGCGTCCGGAATTCGTCCGCGATCGAGCTGCCCGTGACGAGGACGTCCATCCCCACCAGCCGGGCCAGGCCCCGATACATCGGGTACGTGGCGATCGCGCAACAGTGCACCTTGTACAGCTCGCACATCGAGGGAAGGGACGGCTTCCGCGCGAGCCCGCGCAGCAGCATGTAGTTGGCCCTGTCTTCCTCCTTCAGCACCTCGGCGGCCTGAACGGAGAAATCCCGGACGATCTCCGCCATTCTCTCGGCCGCATCAGCGCCCACCGTCGGCGCAGGCTCCGCCGGAGGCACCCCGGTGGCCTGCGGATCGGTGTCGCACACCTCTCCACTCAGGCCCGACCCCCGGAATATCACCGCCGCGCGGTGCTCCTTCTCCGGCCTGACGAAGACCTCAACCCCTTCGATCTTCACCCGGCCCTCCAACAGGGCGCACAGGTCGGTGCACTTCTCGGTAGGAATCCGTCCCGCCCGCCGGTCCACGACGTTCCCGGAGGCGTCGAGCGTCGCGAAGTTCGCCCGGGCCGCGATGTCGTCCTCCTCCATCGGGAAGTCCACGCCGGCCGCCGACAGCGCGCCCCGCTCCACGATGTACTCCACCGGATCGTATCCGAAGAGCCCCATGTGCGCCGGCCCGCTCCCCGGCGTCACGCCGGGGGAGATCGGGTCGTGCTGTCCCAGTGACGAGGTGTGGGCGAGCGCGTCCAGGTTCGGCGTGTTGGCGTACTCCAGCGGGGTCTCGTCACCCGATCCCGAATGAAGCCCGCCCAGGCCGTCCGCGACGAGCAGGACCAGCTTCGTATTGTTTTCTACAGCGAGACTCGATATGAAATCCATGTCGACCGCCATGTATGCGCCTCCTCATTCGTGTGTACGCCCCCCTATCCTACCCCTTATCCGCCGCGGCGGCAAGACTGCATCGTTCAAGAAGACATCGGGTGGCAGCCGGGCGTTCCTGACAGGTCAGAATATCACGCCCGGGTTGAGCAGTCCGTCCGGGTCGAAGGCATCCTTGACCGCGCGCATGCCCGCGATGATCTCACTCGAATACTGCACCGCGAGAAATTCCTTCTTTAGCCGGCCGATGCCGTGCTCTGCCGACACGCTTCCGCCAAGCCGCACCGCCTCCCGGGCGAACTCCGCGTACGCCCGCTTCGCCTCACACAGCTCCTCGACATTACGCGGCAGAATGTTCACGTGCAGATGACCGTCCCCGACGTGGCCGAACACCACGTACTCGAACCCGGCTCCGTCCAGCCGGCTTCGGTAGATGGACACCATCTCGCGCAGGTTCTCGAACGGCACCGCCATGTCCGTTCCCACCTTGTGGACACCCGATGACTCGCTCTTTCTCTGCGCGATTATCGAGTTTACCGTTTCGGGCAGGGCGTGACGCAACTCCTTCATCCGATCGAGATCCTTTCTCTGAAATCCCGCCCAGCTCCTCTCCGGCGCCGACCCTGCGCTCGCGGCCGCCCGCTCCAGATGAGCGGAAACCGCCTCGAAAGACGCATCCCCGGACAGGAGAAACTCGGTGTACACCACGGCCCTGGTATCCCCGGAAAGCTCCGGCACCCCGCTCGCCGCCCCCTGCTGCCGTCTCTTTTCCCGCAGCAGCGCGACCGAGTTCGGGTCGAAGTACTCCAGAGCCAGAGGGGGGAAGTCTTGACTGTTCCTGAGTGCCTCGACGAAATCGAAAGCGGCGTCCTCGCCGTCGAGATACTGGCAGACGTACAGGTTCTCCTTCGATCTCGGGGTGAGGCGAAGCTCCATCTCGGTGATGATGCCAAGCGTCCCTTCGGACCCGACGAAGAGATCCACCGCGTCCATCCCCAGGCGTACGAAGTACCCGGCCGTGTTCTTCGTCGAGGGCATCTCCATCTCGGGCAGGCGGATCGGAAGCCGGCTTCCCGAGGCGTCCTCGAGCAGAAACTCCAGACCGTCAGCCGTCACCTCTCCCCTTCTCAGGTCCAACACCCGGCCGTCGGCCAGCACCACCCGTATCCGTTCCACCCATTCCCTCGTCGGTCCGTAGAACAGCGTTCGCGCGCCCGACGCGTTTGTCGCCACCGTGCCGCCCAGGTGCGCCGAGGTCTCCGTCGGATCGACGGGATAGAACGCGTCGTGTCCCCCATCCTTCAGAAACCGGTCAAGCTCGGCCACCGTCGTGCCCGCGCAGACTCTCACCACGTGTTCGTTCCGCTCCCGCTCGCGGCGCACCTCGGGTTTCGTCTTGACTCCCTCAAGGCATATCACGCTACTGCGCTGCGTCACGGCCGCCCCGCCGACGATTCCGGTGCGACCGCCCGATACCACGATCGGAAGGATCCCGCGCGCGCATTGCGCAACGGCAGCCGCGACTTCTTCCGTACTCCTCGGGAAGTAGATCGCGTCCGCGTTCACTCCGGACAACCGGCTCTCGTCCGTCATGTAGGCGGCGAAGCTGTCAGCGATCTCCTTCCCGTCGGAGACCCTCCGGCACGAATCCGCGATGCCTGCGCGCGCCGGCTTGATCACGTTCATGCCGGCAGCTCCGCAGCGGCCGGGCCCCTTCGCACCGAGCTCACGAACCGCGCGACGAAGTACCCCGCCGAGAGCGCGTAGGCCGGGCCAAACAGCCACCACGCGAACGGGTTCGGGTCGCCGGTGTACGGCGGGTCCGCGGGCACCCGGAGTATGTTTTTCCAGTCCAGGCAGAACGCCACCACCATCAGCAACGCACAGCCGAGGATAACCGCCCAGTCGTACCACCGCGAGTGCACCCGGTACCCCCGGTCGTCATGGAAGACGATAACCGTCCCTGCCCCGAGCAGCGCGATCGCGATCAACACCGGCGCGATCACCGGACCGACCCACGGCAGCGGCATCAGGAACAGCAGGTCCCAGGTCAGCAGGCTCTCAGGCCAGCGTATCATCACCCACAGCCAGAGGTAGAAGAAGACGTCCCAGACCCCGAACGATATCATGAAGAAGCCGAACTTCTGCCAGTAACTCCTCCCGGCCATGCACCCGACCGCCACCAGCATCAGCATGGTTGCCAGCTCCCGCCCCAGCTCGATGTACGACATGTGGTCGAAGACGATCGCCCCGTCCACCCAGTGGATGCGGATGGGAAACTCGAAGACGCCATCGTAGTAGATCTCCCGCAGGTAGACAACGACCGCGCTCTCAACCCACGCGAAAGCCACGGCGAACACGACGACCCATATCCAGCGCCAGAGCGCGTCCCGCGGATGTTTCTCCAGTTCCTGCATGCGGCATTATAACTGATGAGGTGACTCCTGCGAGTACCGGATGGTGGACGAAGGAGAGCGGGCGACGTATCATCCAGTGTTTGAAAGGAGGCCGGGCATACCTTCCAGGTAAACTGGAAGGAGCTGGAGAAATGGATCGGGAAGATCACGAAAGAGGAAAAGGAAGAGAAGAAGGCGGGAAAGAACACGGAATGAAGGCGATGGTTCTCGAGAAGCAGGGCGAGCCGCTCCTCTGCGCCGGTCTGATCGGACACAGATCCCTTCGCATGACTGAATACGCCGCGCGCCTCGGCCTCTACGGCTTCGGTGCCGCGGTGCGGACGATGGACTGACGCATGCCCGACCACTTCACGATCGAAAAGGAATGCGCCGGAACCGGCGGGCGCGTCGGCGTTCTGGCGACCGCTCACGGCCCGGTTGAGACGCCCGCGTTCGCGCCGGTCGGCACCCAGGCGGCCGTGAAAACGCTGAGTCCCGTCGACCTCACCGGTCTGGGCGCGCAGATGGTTCTCTCGAACGCGTACCACCTTTATCTCAGGCCCGGCGTGGACGTCATCGAGAGGATGGGCGGAGTACACTCCTTCATGAGCTGGCCCGGGCCGGTGCTGACCGACAGCGGAGGGTTCCAGATATTCAGTCTCGCCCATCTCCGAAGCATCGACGACGACGGCGCGACGTTCCGCTCGCACATAGACGGCTCCGAACATCGGTTCACCCCGGAATCCTGCATCGAGCTGCAGGAGCGCATCGGCGCGGACATCATCATGGTGCTCGACGAGTGCCACGAGCCGGGAGAGAGGGACTACGCCGAATCCGCGCTCGACAGGACCCATCGGTGGGCGGAGAGATGCGTCGCGGCAAAAAGGCGGGAGGACGTCCGGCTCTACGGAATCGTCCAGGGCGGGCTGTTCGAAGACCTTCGCGAGCGGAGCGCCGCGTTCCTTTCCGCCCTTCCGCTCGACGGCTACGCCGTCGGGGGCCTGAGTGTCGGGGAGAGCAAGGCGGACATGCTCCGGATGCTCGACGCGACCGCGCCTCACCTTCCGAAACACAAGACCCGGTACCTCATGGGCGTCGGATCGCCCGAGGACCTGGTGGAGTCCGTCCATCGAGGCGTCGACCTCTTCGACTGCGTCCTGCCAACGCGCATCGCTCGGAACGGCGCCCTCATCACCCGCACGGGACGGCTCAATATCCGCAACGCCCGTTTCCACGACGATCCCGCCCCCGTGGAGGAGGGCTGCGAATGCTGCACCTGCAGCAACTTCTCCCGGGCGTACCTGCACCACCTGATCCACACGCAGGAGATGCTCGGCTACCGTCTCACCACGATACACAACCTGCACGCACTCGTGTCGCTGACCGCCGAGATGCGCCGGCACCTCCTCAACGGCACGTTCCCTCAGTTCCGCGAACAATTCCTGCGCGACTTCACGCCCACCGACGAGCACGTCCGACGACACAACAGGGAAGCGAGGACGAAGCGCCTGCGGGAGAAGCCGGAATCATTCTAGAAACGCCCGAGGGGACCGTGCCTCTCGCGCGGCGCTACAAGGAGAGCTGGCGGATCAGCTCCCGGGCGACCTGGGGGGCATCGCCGACGATGCCGAAGTCCGCCACCGAGAAAATCGGCGCGGCCGCGTCGATGTTGACAGCTACCACGCAACCGGAGGTCTGCATTCCCGCCAGGTGCTGGACCGCGCCCGATATGCCCATCGCGATGTAGACGCCCGGCTGGACGGTGAGGCCGGTCTGTCCCACCTGCATCGCGTAGGGCACCCAGCCGGAATCGACGGCGGCCCGGCTGGCGCCGACCGCCCCGCCGAGAGCGTCCGCCAGCTCGGCGAGCAGCGTGAAGCCCTCCGGCCCCTTCATGCCCCTCCCGCCGGACACGATTACGTTCGCCTCGGCCAGGTCGATGCTTCTCGTCAGCTCGGTGACCGATTCGAGCAATTCAACCCTCGAAGACACCGCGCCGACGTCGAGTGTGCGCACTTTCCGGGAGGCATTGCTTTCATTCATTCGTGTCAGCGGCTTCATTACACGAGGCCGGACCGTTGCCATCTGAGGCCGGCGTGCCGCGCACTCTATGGTCGCGTACACGTTCCCGCCGAAGGCCGGTCGGGTCTGCATCAGGCACCGGGTCTCCGGATCGATCTCGAGATCGGTGCAGTCGGCGGTGAGCCCTGTGCCGAGTTGGACGGCGAGCCGCGGTAAGAGCGACCGCCCCACACTCGTCGCGCCGCCCAGCAGTATCGCCGGCGCGTGTGTGCGCACCGCGTCCGCGAGGACGGACGCGTGCCGCTCGACGTCGCAGTGCGCCAGCTGCTGATGATCGGCGACAATCACGTCGTCAATCGCATAATGTGACAGCTCGTCAGTGAGGTCCGAAAGGCCGTCTCCCAAAACGACGATACCGAGCCGCTCACCCAGGTCATCCGCCAGCTTCCTGCCGCGCCCCGCGAGTTCCAGGACGACCGGATGGAGTTTCCCCGACAGCACCTCACCGAAGACCCAGACGTCTCTTGCGTCGCTTTCGAACGCACCTTCGCGTCCCTCTATCCCGAGCGCCTCGACGGGGCAGACCTCGACGCAGGCGCCGCACAGCGTGCACGTGTCCTTCACGATCAGGCGATCGTCCACGATCTCGAGCGCGTCGTACGGACAGGCATCCACGCACGCGCCGCAGAGGGTGCAGCTTTCCCTATCGACCCCGAGCACGGTCCCCTCCGTCGCGGGAAGCCAGCAGTTTCCTCAGCTCCCGCGCCAGCTCCGCGGCGGCCGCCGCCGGATCGGCAGAAAGAAACAGTGTCTCCTTCGTCCGGTCCGGCCAGAACATGCTCTTCACCCGGGTTGCCGAGCCGTCGAGGCCGACACGCCCGGCATCAGCGCCGATGTCCTTCCCTGAGAGCGCTGGCACGTGCGCCGAGCGACCCGTCTTCCAGGACGCGAGCGAAGGCAGCCGCGGCTCGTTGAGTTCCTTCACGACGGTCATCACGACCGGCAGCGGCGCCCTCACCACATCCACCCCGGTGTCGGTCATGCATTCGGCGGTCACCGAGGCCTGATCTATGGCGCGGATCCGTCTCACGTACGTCAGCTGCGGCATGTCAAGGTGCGCCGCGATGCCGGGACCCACCTGGGCGGTATCACCGTCGATCGCCTGCTTGCCGCAGAGGATCAGGTCGGCACCGCCGTCATTGCGGATCGCGCACGCCAGCGTGTACGACGTCGCGAGCGTGTCTGCCCCGGCGAGTTCCTTCCCGCAGACGAGCACCGCCCGGTCCGCGCCCAGCGCGATCGCCTCCCGAAGCGCCTTCTCCGCATGAGGAGGGCCCATCGAAATCGCGACGACCTCGCCGCCGGCGGCTTCTCGAATGCGTACCGCCTCCTCCAGGGCGAACGTGTCGAGCGGGTTGAATATGCTGTCGATTCCCTCGCGAACCAGTGTATTGGTCTCCGGATCGATCTTTACCTCGGCGGTGTCCGGCACCTGTTTGATACACACGGCGATCTTCATCAGATTCCCACCGGGATCTCGAGATCGTAGAAGCAAAACCGGTCGTCCCTCAGCACGGGTTCCCCTCGCGTGAAGGAGACGGTCTCCCAGAACATCGGGCCGTCGTACACAAACGTGTGGAACTCGCCGTTCTCGCCGCACGGGTCGACGCGCTCGGGCAGGTCCATGAAGAACTTTTCGTCGAATATCCGTCCAGCGAACTCAGACGAGAGCTTCTCCGTGTCCACGCACGTAACGATCGCCAGGAACCCGCCCGCGATGAATTCAATCGCCAGTTCCGCGGTAATCCTCCCCCACAGCGGAAAGTCCGCTTCCATGCCGATCCTCGCAAGGTTCTCCTCCCGGTACTTCCGGACATCCTCCAGGTAGATGTCTCCGAACGTCATCGAGGAGATCCCGTCCCGAACGTAGCGGTCCACCACCGGGCCCATGATCTCCTGGTACTGCATGTCGGAGCACTTCTGGGGAATCGTAACGAATTCGATATCCATGTCGAGTGCGTCGGACTGCCGGTACACCAGGTCCCTTCGCACACCGTGCATGCTCACCCGGTCGTACCCCTCCGTGACCGTCGAGAACAGAAACTCCACGTCCCTCTCGTCACCGATCATCAGCTTGCACAGCGCGAGGGAGCAGTCCTTGCCCCCGCTCCAGCACATCACCGTTTTTTTCCGGGATTCCATCCGCCTTGACCCCCCACTGCTCACGGCTATAATAGTCGCAAATCCGTTGATATCAAGGTTCCGCGCCTGTGTACCGGAGGGAGACAATGGCTTCCAGACGTATCGAGGGAAAGGTTGCGAAGATAGTCGATGAGACCACCATCGTCATCAACCGGGGATCGGATTCCGGGGTGGTCGAGGGGATGAGATTCGTCATCGTCGCCCAGGGAGACGAGGTGCCGGACCCGGACACCGGCCGCTCCCTCGGCGCCTGGGAGGTGGTGAAGGGCCATCTCAAGGCGACGCACGTGCAGCCGAAGATCGCGGTCTGCGCAGCCGCGTCTGCCACGCCCGCCGTCCCGCAGGCCGCGCCGGGTGCTGCCAGAACCCTCAGCGGCGCCATGGTGGACGTCTCGTTCCCGAAGCACGACGCGGCCGTAAAGCTCAACGTTCAATCCTCGGACATGTCCGGGAAGCCCAACGTCGGGCCGATCAAGGTCGGCGACTCCGTCAGATCCGTCGAGGGCGCGGTATGATCATACTGTCGCAAGACAGGGACATCGAGGCGTTCATCCGGCGCTTCACCGACCGGCTCGCCGGCGGCGATACCGCGTTGCCCGAGAGCGTGGCAGCCAGAATCGAGGAGGTGTTCGGCGAGCGCTTGTCCCCCGTGCAGGTAGTGAGACAGATAGTCGACGACGTCCGGCTCCGCGGCGACGACGCGCTCTGCGAACTCAGCGCGAAGATCGACGGGGTGAAGATCGCGCCGGACACGCTGCGCGTTACCAAAGACGAGATGACGCGCGCCTCCATGGAGATACCCGGCGAGCTCGCGAACGCGATCGGGACGGCGCGCGACAACATCGCCCGGTTCCAGCGGTCGATCGCACCGGTCCAGCCGGCTCCCCTCTCGAGCGAAGGCGGTACCCTCGGCATCCGCTTCGTTCCGCTGGCCTCGGCCGGTGTCTACGTGCCGGGCGGACGCGCCCCGTACCCCTCCACCGTCCTGATGTGCGCGGTGCCTGCGTCAGTCGCGGGCGTGGAGAGGATCGCGGTCGCGACCCCTCCCGGTGAAGACGGCGAGGTCGACCGCGCCGTCCTCGCCGCCTGCGGAGCAGCGGGCGTCACCGAGGTCTACCGGCTGGGCGGGGCCCAGGCCGTCGCCGCGCTGGCCTACGGCGTCGAGGGGATACCCCGGGTGGACAAGATCGTCGGGCCGGGCAACCTGTTCGTAGCCTTGGCCAAGAAGCACGTCTACGGCGACGTGGACATCGATTCGATCGCCGGCCCCAGCGAGGTGGTGGTCATCGTCGACGCCTCGACCCGGCCGGAGTACACGGCCGCCGACCTGATCGCCCAGGCCGAGCACGCCCCCGGGGCCAGCGTGCTGATCGGCTGGGACGCGGCGGCGTTGGACTCGGCGGTTGATGAGCTGGACCGGCAGTTGGCCGAGCT
>CAYMFW010000044.1:3549-29492 GCA_964389785.1 uncultured Planctomycetota bacterium | reverse complement strand
ATCTCTACCGAAGTGTTTCCATGTGTTGTAGCGTTGTAGTACTAGAACCCGCTCGAGCCCACGCTGCCCGCGTCTCCCCCGCAAACTTTCAACTTGGATACCGACACCGTATAATGGGCGGACGGGCGGCGTAAAGCCGCCCCTACATGAATACTGTGGAGGTGCCATGGCTCGGAAGACAGTCGAGTTGACCGCGGACGACCTGAGGGCGGAATGGCCCAAGGGCAGCTTCGATTTCAAGACCACCAAGGCAGTCGAAGTGCTTCAGGACGTCATTGGCCAGGACAGGGCGATGCACGCGCTGAAGTTCGGCCTGAGCTGTGAAAGCAAAGGCTACAACATCTACGTCGCCGGCATAACCGGCACGGGCAGAACGACCACGGTGAAATCCGTCGCCGAGAAGGTGACGAAGGACAGATCGGTTCCGCCCGACTGGTGCTACGTCCACAATTTCAAGGACCCCGACTGTCCGAAGTCGATAGCGCTGAAGCCCGGGCTGGTCCGGGTGTTCGCGAAGGACATGGACGAGCTGGTGGACACGCTGCATAAGGAGATTCCGAAGGCCTTCGAGGACGAGGAGATGGAACGGCAGAGATCGGAGGCGACGGAGGATCTCCGAAAGAAGCGGGCGGACCTGTTCGCCGAGCTGGAGGACAAGGCGCGGGAGATGGGTTTCCAGCTCCAGCGATCCTCCGGGGGAATAATGACCGTTCCCCTGAAGGACGGAGAGCCGATGACCGAGGAGGAGTACGGCGAACTGAGCGCCGAGGAGAAGAAGGGATACGAGAAGCATCAGGAGGGTCTGAACGAATACATACGGGACGTCGTCGGCCGGGTGCGCGATCTCGACAAGGAGGCGAAGGACAGGATAGGGGACATCAATCGCCGGATCGCGCTTTTCGCAGTGGGCCACGTGATAGACGAGCTGAGGGACAAGTACCGCGACAATTCCAGGGTGATCCAGCACCTCATCGAGGTCCAGGAGGATATTCTCAACAACATAGAGGAATTCAAGTCGGATGATGAGTCCGCCAAGGCGGCCCTTCCGGGGCTGAAGCTCCCCGTTCCCGAGGTCCCGTCGGTAAAGTACCTGGTAAATGTGCTCATCGATAACGCGGAGCTCAAGGGCGGGCCGGTGGTGGATGAGGTGAATCCCTCCTACAACAACCTGGTCGGCAGGATAGACCGGAAGTCCATGTACGGAACGCTGTATACCGACTTCACCATGATCAAGCCGGGCGCGATCCTGAATGCGAACGGCGGATGCCTCATCATTCACGTGCTGGATTTGCTGTCGAAGCCGTTCGCGTACGAGGCGATCAAGAACGTGATAAAGGTGGGAGAACTGAAGATCGAGGATATCGGCCAGATGTACGGCATCCTGTCTCCGCAGGGGCTGAAGCCGGAGCCGATACCGGTGAATCTCAAGATAATTCTCATCGGGAACCTGCACCTCTACCATCTGCTCTATCGGTTCGACGAGGACTTCCGGAAGATATTCAAGGTGAAGGCCGAGTTCGCGAGGTTCCTGGACAAGCAGGACGACAGCGTGGCTCAGTATGCCCGGTTCGCGAGCAAGGTCTGCGAGGAGGAGGGGCTGCCTCCACTGGATGCGCCGGCCGCGGCGAAGCTGGTGAGGTTCGGTTCCAGGCTGGTGAGCGATACGAAGAAGCTGTCCCTGCGCTTCGGGGACATCGCGGACATGATACGGGAGTCCGCGTACTGGGCTCGCGAGGACAAGAAGAAGACGATAAAGGCCGAGCACGTTCAGAAGGCGATTGACGAGAAGCGGTTCCGCAGCAGTCTTCCGGAGGAAGTGATACAGGAGCTGCTGATCGAGGACACTCTGATGGTTGACGTGGAGGGCGAGAAGGTGGGGCAGGTGAACGGCCTGGCCGTGCACGACCTGGGTGACTTCGCGTTCGGTCGGCCGTCGCGGATAACGGTGGAGACAGCCGCGGGAAGGGCCGGCTTCGTGGACATAGAACGGAAGGCGGAACTGGGCGGGAAGATACACCGGAAGGGCATGCTGATAGTGTCCGGGTTCCTCCACGGTCGTTACGGGAAGAGACGTCCGCTCAGTCTGATGGCCACGGTGTGCTTCGAGCAGTCGTATGACGGTGTGGAGGGAGACAGTGCGTCCGTCGCGGAGATAGTCGCGATCGTGTCGAGCATATCCGGCCTGCCGGTCAGGCAGGAGCTGGCCGTGACCGGCTCGGTGAACCAGAAGGGCGTGGTTCAGCCGATCGGCGGGGCGAACGAGAAGGTGGAGGGATTCTTCGATATCTGCGTCAAGAGGGGACTGACAGGGACGCAGGGAGTGGTCATCCCCGGGAAGAACGTCAGGAACCTCGTGGTGAAGCAGGATGTGATAGACGCGGTGAAGGACGGAAGCTTCCACATATTTCCGATCGAAGTGGTGGACGAGGCGCTGGAGATATTCCTGGGCCGGCCGGCCGGGGAGCCGGACGAGAAGGGGGAGTATCCGGAGGGCACGGTCAACGCCCTGGTGATGCAGAGGCTCGAGGCGCTTTCCGAGGAAATGAGACGTTTTGCGAAAGGCGACGATGATGATCCGGATGGAGATGAGGAGCCGGAGCCCGAGAAGTGACGTGCCGGCCCCCGGTGAGCGGGAGCTCTTCCGGGAGCTGACGGGGATGCTTCGCGGGGCGGGAACCGATTCCGCGCCGCTCGAGGCCCTGCTGATACTCGGAGCCGTGGGCGGACAGAGGGAAGCGGCCGTCGCGTTGACGCGGAGGAGGGCCGGCGGGGAGCCGCTCGCCTATATACTCGGACGAAAGGAATTCATGTCCGTCGAGATGGCGGTCGACCGGCGCGTGATGGTACCGCGGCCGGAGACGGAGATACTCGTCGAGACGGCGGAGAGAATCGCGGCGATGATGCGATCGCCGGAGCATTCTCTCGCTCATTCTCGGCGCCCGTTTCGGAATTGGGCGCCTCCGAGGCAGGGTTCAACCGGCCAAGGAAAGGTCCGCCTTTCGGCGGACAGCCGGTCGAACCCTGAACCCGCTCGAGACTGCTCCGGCGATCGCATCATCACCTATCTGGACGTGGGGACGGGGAGCGGGTGCATCGCGGTGGCGCTTCTGGCGCGCAACCCGGAGGCGCGCGCGGTGGCGGTGGACATAAGCGGGGGGGCGCTGGCGGTCGCGAAGGGAAACGCCCGGGCCCACGGGGTGCTCGACAGGATCGACCTGATATGCGCCGACTCCGTCAGCGCGCTGGGTGCTTCGTTCAAGGCGGACGTTCTGGTGTCGAACCCTCCGTACATCGCCGATCGGGTCATAGAGACGCTTCCCCGGGACGTGAGAGAGCACGAGCCGAGAGTGGCGCTGAGCGGCGGGCCGGACGGCCTCGATTTCTACCGGCGCCTGGCGCATTCGATTCACCGGTGCGTACGCCGCGGCGGGGCGGTCGTGCTGGAGGTGGGGTACGACCAGGCGAGCAGGGTGTCCCGCATCCTGGAGGACGATGGGATAAGAGTCGAAGAGACGGTGAAGGACCTTGCCGGCATAGACCGGGTGGTTGTGGGGAGAGCGTGACATGGAAGCGATGATCATCAAGGGCGGCCAGAGACTGTCGGGGAAGGTGCGGGTGAGCGGGGCGAAGAACGCCGCGCTTCCGATCATGGCGGCCGCCATTCTGGGAGACGGACCCAGCACGATCGAGAACGTGCCGAAGCTCAACGACGTGACCACCATGTGCAGGATACTGGAGACGCTGGGTGCCGGGGTGACGCACGAAAACGGAACGGTGACGATCGACCCGAAGATGGAAGGGGAGGCGACCGCGCCCTACGATCTGGTGAAGACGATGCGCGCGTCAGTCTGCGTGCTCGGGCCGCTTATCGCCAAGACGGGCAACGCGAAGGTGTCTCTGCCGGGGGGATGCGTCATCGGTCCGCGTCCGATCGATATCCACCTGAAGGGACTGCGCGCGCTGGGAGCCGAGATCGAGATCAGCCACGGATACGTGGAGGCGAAGGCCGGTCGGCTGAAAGGCACCGAGATATTTCTGGGCGGGCCGGCGGGATCGAGCGTGCTGGCGACCGGCAACGTGATGATGGCCGCGGTACTCGCCGAAGGCGTGACCACTATAGAGAATGCCGCCATGGAGCCGGAGGTGGTGGACCTGGCCGGGTTCCTGAACGCGATGGGGGCCCGGATAGAGGGAGTGGGCGGGCACCGGCTGGTGATTACCGGCGTCGACCGGTTGGAGGGAACGAACTACCGGATCATCGGCGACCGGATAGAGGCCGGAACGATGATGTGCGCCGCCGCGGCGACGGGCGGGGAGCTGGAGATCGAAGGGGCGACGTGGGAGCATCTGCCCGCGCTGGTGGACGTGCTCCGTTCCGCCGGGGTCGAGGTGGAGGCGACGCGCAATGGCTGCCGCGCATCGGTGTCCGGACGGCTGAAGGCAGCCGACGCGGTGACCCTTCCGTATCCCGGATTCCCGACGGACATGCAGGCCCAGGTGATGGCGCTCCTGGCCACCGCGGAGGGAACCAGCACCGTTACGGAAACGGTCTTTACGGAACGGTTCATGCACGTGGGCGAGCTCAACCGCATGGGCGCCGACATAAGCCGGGACGGGCCGACCGCGATCATCAACGGCGTCGAAAAGCTGATGGGCGCGCCGGTGATGGCGTCCGACCTGAGAGCGAGCGCCGCGCTCATCATCGCGGGCCTGGTGGCGGAGGACACGACCACGCTGGGGAGGATATACCACCTGGACCGGGGCTACGAGCGAATCGAAGAAAAACTCTCATCCGTCGGCGCGAACATCCGCCGCGTCGACCTGTAGGAAGGACGGTGCGGGGCATTCCTTCGCTCATTCTCGGCTCGTACAAGGAACGGGCTCGCCTCCGAGGACGAGATTCGACCGACATGTAGAATGGTCCGTTCGGGCCGTCGGCCGAATCTCGAACCCGCTCAGCAATACCCCGCACTGTCTTGCCTGCGCCTCCACTCCAAGCGTATCGCCCTCGATGATTCCGGCCGGAGCTTGAATCGCTCGTCCAGCCGGTGGCCGGCGACCCAGACGATCCGGTCCCCGGATACGACGAGAGGCACCCGGTCACGCTCCGAGCGGGGTACCTTGGAGTCGATGAAGAACGCCTTCAGACACTTCTCGCCGGGCCCGCCCAGCGGGCGGAACTTGTCTCCGGGTTCCCTGAAGCGAATCGTAACGCTCTTCCCGATCTCCTCCGCGTCTGCGTACTCAACAAAGACGTTGTTCCCTGACTTCTCCATCTCTTTTCCCGGGTCGCCGTCCACGATACTGGCACTGATGACGGAGCCGTTCGGGAGGGAGACCTCGCCGGGGATCGGCAGGTCCAGCTTCATATCCGTGGAGGGTTCCCGGACGATCCGGCCTATCCTGAGCGTGTCGTATTCCCTCACCACAGAGGCACCGCCGGGCAGTTCCACCCTTCCCACCGAAGGGCCGGAAAGGAGCTTCTCCACCTCCTGAACGTGCACCGACGTGATGCGGCGAAGACCCCCCGCCGCCATTCGCATCATCTCCCGCACCACGTACGGTGAGAGTTCTTTCGGTTCGATGTTCAGACTCGGGACGCTCACCTCGATGCCGTCCTCGGTTTCGGAAGCCGCATCCTGGAGAATGCCGACCGCCTTTTCCTGAAGACGCGGCCAGTCCCTCGAAGCGTATCCGGCAAGGGAGCACAGAGCGGCGCGGAGCCGGGCGTACGCGTCATCCGGCAGTTCGGAGAGCCAGAGCCGTATCCTGTTTCGGGCGTACCGGATCTCCTCGTTGGTGCTGTCCGTTCTCCACAGGATCCGGTGCGTTCTCAGGTAGCCCATGATCTCCCTGCGTTCGATCCCCAGGATCGGCCGGATCAGAGAGACGTCCGAGTCGCGGGAAATCGGCCTGGATGCCATCACGCCCCTTGCCCCTTCGATTCCCGTTCCTCTTTCGATGCGGAGAAGCAGTGTCTCCGCCTGGTCGTCGGCCGTGTGACCGGTGGCCACCCGGTCCACCTCGAACATGCACGCCGTGCTCTCCAGGAAGTCGTACCGCATTCTTCTGGCCGCCTGTTCCAGCGATTCTCCGGGCAGCTTCCCTTCCCGGGTGTCCACGCTTTCGGTCGCGAGAGGGATGTCCCAGTCGCTGCACAGCTTGACTACGAAGGAGGAGTCGAGACGGGACTCCTCTCCCCGGATACCGTGATCCAGATTGGCCGCGTACAGCTCCCCGGTGCGCTTCCCTCGCTTTGACAGGGCGGATAGAACGTGAAGAAGAAACACCGAGTCGGGCCCGCCTGACACCGCGACGAGGATTCCCCGGTCCCCGTCGACGCCGCAGGCTGTCTCCAGCGCTTCGCCGACTCTACGGATGAGGCCTTGCATGCATCCATGATACCACATGCGTCATTGCATGACCCGATCCCGTTGGATAACATACCGCCATGGAATTCGTATGGCGCGGGGTGAGTCTGGGCGGGCTGGTCGCGATGGTGGGAATCGCCTACGCGATGTCGAGCGACCGTCATTCGGTGAAATGGAAAACGGTTGCGTGGGGGATAGGGCTCCAGCTCATCTTCGGCGTATTGATTCTCAGGACGCCCGTCGGGGAGCCGTTCTTCTCGGTGATAAACAATGGGGTAAGAGGTATTCTCAACTGTACCGCCGCGGGAACGTCTTTTGTCTTCGGCGTGCTCGGAGATGAGGCTGCGGCCGGAACGTATTTCAACAGGGCGCCCGGCCATGCGGTCTTCATGGCCTTTCAGCTCTTCCCTGCCATTATATTCGTCTCAGCGATCTCCGCCGTTCTCTACTACTTCGGCGTGCTTCAGACCATGGTCAAGATCATGGCGTACGTCATGTCGAAACTCATGGGAACCAGCGGAGCGGAGTCCCTGTCGGCGGCGGCGAACGTTTTTGTGGGGATGGTCGAAGCACCTCTCCTCGTGAGGCCGTACGTGGAAGGAATGACCAGGTCGGAGCTGTTCTGCCTGATGGTGTCCGGTATGGCCACGATTGCCGGGAACATGCTGGTGGTCTACGCGGCCAACTTTATGCTCGGCAGCGAGCTCCTGCTCGGCAAGGCCGCTGCCGGTCACCTGCTTGCGGCCAGCGTGATGTCGGCCCCGGCGGCGATCGCGATAGCGAAGCTCATGATACCGGAGACACAGGAGGCCGCCACTGCAGGGGATGTCCGGGTGGAAATGGATATAGACGACGCCAACGCCATCGACGCCGCTTCACGCGGTGCGGTGCAGGGACTGAAGATCGCGCTCAACGTCATCGCTCTGCTCATCGTCTTTCTCGCCGCCGTTAGACTCGTCAACGGCCTCTTCGCTTTTGCCGGCGGCAACCTTGCACGCTATCTCGAGTGGACATGGTTCCCTTCGAGTCTGCAGGAACTGCTGGGCTGGGTATGTGCACCGATCGCGCTGGTCATGGGCGTCCCCTGGAAAGATGCCACTGAGATCGGTTCGCTCATCGGCACGAAGGTGATAATGAACGAGTTCATCGCATACCAGGACCTCGTCAGAATGATGGCAGAGAATCCGAATGCGCTTGACCCCCGTTCGATACGAATCGCGACCTACGCGCTGTGCGGGTTCGCGAACCTCGGTTCACTGGGTATCATGATAGCCGGAGTGGGTGCCATCGCCCCGGTGCGGCGTCACGAGCTGGCGACGCTCGGGATCAGGTCCATCATCGCGGGAAGCCTGGCCGCGTTTATGACGGCCTGCATCGCAGGGATGCTCACCTAACCACACATTTCGAGGACGGTGCGTTCGAGTATCAGCCGCTCCCGGGAGGCGCCGGATCGTTTGAGCTGGAAGTCGGCTTCTTTGAGGAGCGTCAGCGTCTTCTTCACCTCGTCAATGCTGATGTTCGACAGCTGTGACCGGAACCTGTTCGCGAAGCCTCCGTAGACGCGCAGCTCCTGGAACACGTCGGCTTCCCTCATGCCGTTTCGAATCATGAACTTGGCCGTCAGCAGGCGCTTCACGTGCCACGCGAAGGCCCCGACGATCTTCTGGACCGGTTCTCCATGGGCGACCAGATCGTCTATCACGGCAAGGCTCTTCGCCCGGTCGCGCGCGGCAAGCCCGTCGATGAGGGTCCAGACCTCCTCGGACGTGGCTGTCGGGAGCGCCTCAACGACGTCCGCCGGGGTGACCTGCACCTGGGAGCCCGTGTACGTGATGAGCTGTTCGACAGCCTGGTCGAGCGAAGCGGGGCCGGGACCGACCCTCTCTATCATCTTGCCGATGGTGCCGGGGGCCGGCTTCTTTCCGGATTCCATGATTCTTCTCGTAAGCCATTTTGCGAGATCCGATTCGCCCATTTCGTCGCAGTTGACCACCACGCCTTTCGCGTAGATCTCCTTGGCGAGCTTCTTCCTGCGGTCCAGCTTCACGTCGGTCAGGATCAGGACCGATTTCTTCCCCGCCCGGGGCAGCGTCTCCACCGATTCCGGGCACGCCTCGAGGAACGCGTTCGCCTTGTCCACGCATACCACGCGCCAGTCGTCGAGAAGCGGAAGGGTTCGGAGCTCGTCGAACACCAGCCTGGGATCGCAGTGCTCGCCGTCGAATTCGACGGGAGCGCACGGTTCGTCCTTTCCGCCGGCCGTCTCGCAGACGTAGCGTACGCAGGAGCTCTTGAGAAACGTATCCTTGCCGAGGAACGCGTAGAGCGGGCCGATGCCCTTTTCCAGCGAGCCGGCGAAGGCGCTGAAGGAGAGACCCGCGCTCTTACCCCGACGTGCGCTTGCTCTTCTCGTACTCAATGACCTTTTCCAGTATCTGTTGGATGGTGGCGGTGGGGGCGAACCCGGTGAGCGCGCGCATCTTGGAGACGTCGGGCACACGCCGCCTGAGGTCCTCGAATCCCTCCTCGTAGGCCTTCTCGTAAGGAACGTGGGTGATCTTCACTTCCGGGTCCACCATGTCCCGCACCAGCCCGGCCAGGTCCTCGATGCTTATCTCCTGGTCGCTTCCTATGTTGAAGACCTCGCCGACCGCCTTCTCGTCGTCCATCAGGGCGAGGAGCACCTTCACCACGTCACTGACGGAGGCGAAGCACCTGGACTGCTTCCCGTCGCCGTAGACGGTGATCGGCCCGCCGTCGAGGGCCTGGTTGACGAATCGCGGAATCACCATCCCGTAATGCCCGACCTGGCGCGGGCCGACCGTGTTGAAGAGCCGCACGATAACCACCGGAAGGTGTCTCTCCCGGTGATACGACAGCGCGAGGAACTCGTCTATCGCCTTGGAGCATGCGTAGCTCCAGCGCGACTTGGTGGTCGGTCCGAAGAGGAGGTCGTCCGTTTCCCTGTACGGCACCTCTTCCTTCTTGCCGTATACCTCGGAGGTGGACGTGATCAGCACCTTCTTCTTCTTCGTGTCCGCGTGCTTCAGCACCAGCTCCGTCCCGTGGATGTTGGTCTCGATGGTCCGCACCGGGCTCTCGACGATGAGCTTCACGCCGACCGCGGCGGCCAGGTGGTACACCCGGTCGCACAGGTCTATCATCTCGGCGAGCACCGGCTCGTTGCTGATGGTGTCTATGACGTACTCGAACCCGGGGTTGTCCTTCAGGTGGAGGATGTTCTCCATCTGGCCGGTGGACAGGTCGTCTATCACGGCCACGTGGTGGCCCGCGTCGAGCAGTGCTGCCGCCAGGTGGGAGCCGACGAAGCCGGCCCCGCCGGTTATCAGGTATTTCATTGGACGACCTCGACTGAGACATTGTTGGCGTAGACGCGTCCCTTTCCCATGACGAACAGGCGCACCTCGGCGGCGACGGCGCCGTCGGGGACGTCGGTCGTGAAGGAGACCTGGGACCACGGCATGGTGCCCTCGAACGGCGCGCTCTTGGGCGACTCGACGACGTCGCGGACGAACCCGTTCATGTCGTCGAGAAACGCGATCTGCATGAAGGTCAGACCCTCCAGGTCTTCGGTGGACATCAGCGTGCTCAGGCGCAGCCGGGATCCCGGCACCGCGGCTATCGTCTGTTGGAGGGTGAGCGCGCCGGAGCGGTTGTACGAGAGTCCGGGGCAGCGCTTCCGGGACGGCGTCTCTCCCCAGATCAGCTCGCCGCCTCCCTCGCTCAGCCGGCGGCCGACTACCCAGTGGGCCGGCCCGCCGCTCTCGTCGGTCTCCGAGAAGTCTCCGTTCATGAGCTTCTCGTTGATCGGATAGGGTCGGGTGTAGTTGCGGAACCTCCACGCGATCTCGCCGAGCGGGGTGATTTCTATCACCTCCTGATGCTGCTGGCTCGAGACCAGGGTGTTTCCGTTTGCCAGCCGGTCCGCGTCGTAGAAGTTGCAGAAGTATCCGGCGTGGTACTGCCAGACCGTCTTCCCGTCCGGCGTCACCTCGAGCACCCGCCTTCCCTTGGTGTCCGTGATGAGCGTATTACCGTTCTCGAGGCGGTCCGCGTCCCGGGGCCAGTTCAGGGTGTTCGTGGTGCCGTCGCCGTAGGACCATACGACGCCGCCGTCCCGGTCCACCTCGCGGATGTACTGACCGTCCGAGTCGCAGATGATGACGTTGCCGTTCTCCAGCAGGTCCGCGTTGTGCGGCCGCTTCACGTGTCCGGCGTAGGCCCAGGCCACGTCACCCATCCTGGTGATCTCGAGCGCGCGGTCGTTGTTCCGGTCCGTTATCAGGAAATTGCCGTTTTCCAGCAGATGGGCGTCGTTGGGGTATTCCAGGCGGGAGCCGTCGCTCAGCACTCCGGTGCCGCCGCCCAGCTCGTCCGTGGTGAACACAACCTCGCCGCCGGGGGTTACTTCTATCACCCGGTCGTTGGTGGTGTCCGCTATGAGCGTGTTCCCACCGGGCAGCCGCTTGGCCGAATGCGCGAAGCGCAGACCGTCGCCGTAGCGCCACACGATATCACCGCCGGGAGAGACCTCGACGATCTCACTGCCGTTGCCCGCCTCGTCGCCGGCGTCCGAAATGAGGGTATTGCCGTTATTCAGCCGCTCCACGTCGCAGGGAAACTCGACTATGCCCTCTCTCGATGTATCAGAATCCATCACCCGTCTCCTTCGTACCTCAAGCGGATACCCTACCCCAAAAGATGCGGTGAGTCAAAGGGTCCGGAGCGTGCAGCAATTCCATGGTCCAGAATCACATAATAGCAGAGGGGGCGACACTTGGAAGTTGCCCGGCGGCCGTGTATCATATTACCCAAGACAGGAAAAGTGTGCCTCTAGGGGGTCCTATTGGGTAAGACTGTCGAGCTCGGCGGCTTCGAGATCATTCACAAGGTTGGCGAGGGCGGGATGGGCGTCGTGTACAAGGCCCGCCAGAAGTCGCTGGACCGCATAGTTGCGGTGAAGGTCCTTCCGTCCAAGCTGGGCAGGGACACCAAATTCGTCACCCGCTTCGCGCGCGAGGCCCGGAGCTCCGCCAAGCTGAATCACTCCAACGTGGTTCAGGTGTTCGACGTGGGCATTGACCGGGGCCTGCACTACCTTGCCATGGAGTACGTGGACGGCCCCAACATCAAGACGCTGCTCAAGCAGGGCAAGGTCTTCAAGGAGCGTGAGGCGCTCAAGATAGTCAAGCAGATCGCCCGGGCGCTCCAATACGCCGAGGGCGTGGGGGTGCTCCACCGGGATGTGAAGCCGGACAACATACTGCTTACCTCCAGCGGTATCGCGAAGCTGTCGGATCTGGGGCTGGCCAAGCATCTGGGGGAGGACTCCGGGCTGACCGTGCACGGGACGACGCTAGGCACCCCCGACTACATGTCTCCGGAACAGGCCAAGGGAGCCAAGGACCTGGATATCCGGTCGGACCTGTATTCGCTCGGGGTGACGCTGTTTCACATGGTGACGGGCAAGCCGCCGTTTACGGGGGACGCGCCGACGATCGTGATGCTGAAACACATCAACGAATCCCCGCCGGACGCGCATAAGCTGAATCCGAAGCTGAGCAGGAATTGCGCGAAGCTTATCAGCACGCTGCTGCGCAAGAAGAGGGAGCAGCGAATACAGACGCCTGCCGAGCTGATCGGGCAGATCGACGAAGTGCTTTCCGGCGGCAGTCCGGAGAGCGCGAAGCGGCCGGCGCCGAAGCGGCGCCGGGCGGACCCGGTCCCGGCGGAGGCGGAACACGACTGGAACAAGGTGCTGATGTACGGCGGCGCGGTACTGGGGGTGCTTTTGCTGGTCGCGGCCGGGGTGGCGATCATGGGGCGGTCCAGGGGGCGCCTCGACAGGAGGGCCGCCTTCGAGCCGCCCCCGCGGGAGCGCGAACGAGAGAAGCCGGTGAAGCCGCCGGCAGATGAGACGCCGGTGGAAGCGGAGCCGCCTTCGTCGGGTGACGATCCGAGCGATCTCGAGAAGATGTTGTCGTACGTGCAGGAGTGGGAGAAGACGCACCTGAATGACTTCGATGAGCTTCTCAGTCGCTACGAGAAGGTGAAGAAGACGGCGGAGGGTACCGCGGCCGAGTTCGAGATAGGCGACCGGGTGGACATGGCGATGCAGGCAGTCATCGAAAGACAGGCGGGGGCCGCGGAAGCGGAGTGGGCCCGGCTGGAGGGGGAGACCGCAAAGCTCGTCGAGGCCGGGAACTACGACGCGGCGATCAAGGTGCTTACCGAGGTTCCTGAGGGGCTGACGAAGCTGATCGGAGAGAGGGCGTCCGCCAGGGTGGACGAGCTGGACAGGGAGGCGGAGCAGAAGATCAACGCCGCGGCGGAGCGGGCGCGCCGGCTGCTTGCCGACGGGAAGCCCGGTGACGGTCTGAAGGTGCTGGCGAAGGTGGAGGGAATACGATACACGCCGGCCGGCAACAGGATAGAGGAACTGAAGGCGAAGCTGTCGAGCGCGCGGGTGAGTGAGGCGGAGACCCGCAGGGAACAGCAGAGGGCGGAGACCGCCACCCGCCTCACCGGCCTGCTGGAGCGCTTCAACGAAGCGCTCACGGTGGACAACAATATCGTGAAGGCGCGGGAGGTGCTGGCGACGGCGGGGAAGGACCGGTCGTTCCGCTCCCTCCGGAATGAGATCGCCGGGCTGAAGGACGTGCTCGTCGCTCTCGAGGAGATGATGAAGCTCGAGCGCCATGCCCTCCAGAAGCTGCTGGGGAACGACGTCTGTCTCAAGACCAAGGACGGCAGGGAGGTGGAGGGGATCGTTCAGAAGGTGGACGAGGACGCGATCCACGTGGAGGTCCCTCTGCCGGGCGGAATGGGGTCCGCCGTGATGCCGGTGAAGATCGGAAATCTGACCGACCAGGAGAAGAAGAAGTCCCTGGGAGACTACAAGCCGGAGACCGGGGCGCAGAAGGTAGCGGCCGCCATCGACAAGATACGGAAGGACGATCTGAGCGGCGCCGCGGAGATCCTGGGAACGGTGGAGTCATTTCCGCTTGCGGCAGCATACCGTAAGCTTTTGAGAACGAACCAGATAGGAGAGGAAGACGCCGCGGCAGAGGAAGCATGGCGAACGATACGGGATTTCTCGCCAAAGAACACGAAGCTGACCAGGGGGCAGGGAAAGAAGCTGCTTTCTCTTCTGGCGGAGTTCGAGGAAACGCATCTTTCGACCGAATTCGGCCGGTCGGTGAGCGGCGAGGTGCCCGCACTGAAGCGGCGGGCCGAGGACGCGGTGGCCGGCTTCAGTATCCAGAAGCTGTTCAAGGGGAAGGTCGAGCGGTTCGATTCGGAAACGCGCGCGATCTCCCTTCTCTATGATTTCTCTGACGAAACGCAGTTGGAAGACTGGGCGGGCAACATCAGCAAGTATACCGGTATTGAAGTCCACGCCTCGACGCCCAGGGACCCGCCGGGCAACGCGATGATCAAGGACGGGCGCGTGACCCGCGCCAGGGCTCCGGGCGAGCTGCAGATGCAGTCCCGGGCGGAATTCGAGGGCGATATCGAGTACAGCGTGCTCACCGGCAGTCAGTTCGGTCTCGGAGGCGGCCCCGGAATTCTCTACTGGAATCCGGGGACCTCGACCCGCTTCTATTACATACGGTTCCGCACCGAGAAGAACAGGGAGGGGGCCTTCGAAGCGGTGGCGGCGCACGGAATGACGTACAGCGTGGCGACGGAGAGTAAGCCCTTTACTCCCGACGAGAAGAAGCAGCACCGGCATACGATGATCGTCAGGGGAGCGAAGCTGACGTACACAATAGACGACAAGCCGTACATCAGTGACTGGTGGCCGAAGCACGAGAAGTGGATATTCAAGGAGGACCGTCCGCGGATACGGCCGTTTGTGATCCTCAGCACGTACGGCGCTCAAAACAGAGGGGTCGACGAGATGACTATCGTCGGTACGCTTCGCAAGGAGTGGCTGGACGAGAACGTCAGAGAGTTCGAGGAGTCAGGCGGCGTGCGGCAGGAGGAGGAGAAGGAGGAGTCACCCGGTGCCGCTGCCGCGATTCAGAGACTGTTCAACGGCAAGGTCGAGAGCTACGACCCGGAGACGGGCCGGGTGAGCCTGTTCTACGATTTCAAGGATTCCGACCAGGGGAAGGATTGGTCGGGAGAGGTGCCGGTCGGTTTCAAGCGGGCGACCAGGTGTCACAAGGTGGTATTCTCCGGCGACGTGGATTTCTCGGTGGAGGGTGATCCGAAGGAGGGTGTGGCGGCAGTCTGGCGGAAGAACGGCGACGCCAAGTGGAGCCTGTTGACCGCCGGCATCGTCTCCTCAAAGGGCGGCCGGCGGGGGAGAAAGGGGTCCAGGGCGGCTCAGATATATCAGTTCAACCCCGGATACCACACGGTGGAAGAGCCGTATGAACAGGAACAGAAGAAGAAGCGGGCGCACTCGATACGACTCTCGGAGGGCGAGTTTCCGACGTACTGGATAGACGGGGAAAAGGCGGCTGCGGGCGAGCTTGCCGTGAGTACCGGCGAGGTGCGCGTGTCCCTCCCGTCATTCAGAGTCACGAACGTGCGCATACGGGGCTCGCTCGACAAGAAGTGGGTGCAGCAGGCGCTCGAGTAACGCGCGTCATTTCCTGACTGTTCGGATTACGTGGACTATCACTCCTATGATCGCGGTCGTCGCGGCGATGCCGGCGATGAAACAGAATATCCAGGTGACCAGCCACAGTATGTGAGCGAACACCAGCGGAAGGAACCAGATGGCGGACGTGCCCTTCTGGAACTGCCAGAATGCGTACTCCTTGAACCACTTGGCGGTGGGCATCAGCATCCAGAAGCACATGACGTAGACGATGGACGCGACCAGGACCACGAGCGCGGCCCAGATGGCGTTGGTGTTCGTGATGACGATCTCGTTCCGGTACCATTTCACGAAGACTATGAGGCATATGATTATCGGGATGATGTTCACCACGATGAGGATGCTGAGCTTGTGAATCAGGTCCAGCTTCAGCGTCGGCGGACGGCCGTTCTTAGACATTGGATACACTCTCCGCTACTTCCGGCGTCGTGTTCCTGCTATCATATCACACAACGATGAATATTCTGCTTATCCAATCGGACCAGCAGCGCAGGGACTCGCTGGGCATGTACGGCGGGGTCGCGCGGACGCCTCATATCGACGCTCTCGCGGCGGACGGGGTGGTGTTCGACCGCGCCTTCACGCCCATTCCGATATGCGGGCCGGCCCGGGCGTCGCTCATCACCGGGAAGCGTCCGGTGCATCACGGCATCCTGCGGAACTGCGAGTCGGGAAGCGTGGACGGGAGGGATTTCGCGGGCACCCACGCGACGGTGGCGGAGATCATCGCCGGCAAGGGGTATCGGTCCACGCTGTGCGGGAAGTGGCACGTGGGAACGAAGCTGGAGCCCTCGGCATGCGGGTTCGAGGGAGTGTTCTATCCCGAGTACGGGTATCCGGATGAGCACCCTCACTATCTGGACTACCTGAAGGGGCTCGGCTGCGGCTTCGAACTTACGAAGGAGTTTCGCGGCACGTACCCGGACGGCTCTCCCGGACCGCTGCTGTCCGCGATTCAGAAGGGACCGGAGGAGGCGAGCGTTCCTCACTATGTCGTGAACCAGGCGATCGAGGCGATGCGGAATGCGGCGGGAGCAGGCACGCCCTTCCTGGTGCGATGCGATTTCTGGGGCCCGCACGCCCCGTACATCATTCCGCAGAGGTACGCGGAGATGTACGATCCCGCGGATATGCCGGAGTGGCCCAACTTCGCGGATTCGCTGGGGAACAAGCCGTCGATTCAGAAGACGATGAAGGAGTACTGGGGGGTCCAGGACCTTGCGTGGGATGAATGGTCGCGCCTGGCGGCGATGTGCTGCGGGTACGTGAGCTTGATAGACGATCAGGTCGGACGGCTGCTCGCCGTGCTGGAGGAGCTGGGGCTGACGGACGACGCCGCGGTGTTCTATACGACGGACCACGGCGGGATGGTGGGGGCGCACGGGCTGTGCGACAAGGGGCCGTACCTGTACGACGAGGAGATACGGATTCCCCTGATTGCCCGCGTTCCCGGGGCGGTCCGGGGCATCCGTTCCGACGCGGTCGTGTACAACATGGATCTGATGCCGACGGTGCTGGAACTTGCCGGGGCGGATGTTCCGGGGGATCTGGACGCGTCGAGCCTGATTCCTGTCATCCGGGGAGAGAAGACAGCGGTGCGCGAGCCGGTAGCGTACGTGGAGTTCCACGGCCATCAGGGGCCGTACTCCCAGCGGCTGGTTCGCACGGATGACGTCAAGTACGTGTTCAACGCGGCCGATACGGACGAACTCTACGACCTCGAGGCGGATCCGGGTGAGATGAGGAATCTCATCGACGATACCGGCTATGCCTCGACCCTCGAAGAGATGCGGCGTACGCTTCTGCGGTACATCATCGACACCGACGACCCCATCCGCCGTTTCTTCGAGAACTCTCGCGGAGTCAGAACGGTGTCGGGTCTTGACACCTGACTCTTCTTCGCAAGATAATGTGGTGAACCGAATAATGGCGGACCACGCTGAAGGGAGTGTGAATTGACAGATCCGGGAGGAAACGTGACGGAGCGGGTCGACGGCTTCCGAAAGCACTTTGACGCCCTGACGGGGGAGATGAAGAAGGTGATTGTCGGCCAGGAGGAGGTGATCGAACAGGTGTACGCCTGCCTGCTGGCCAACGGAAACGCCCTTCTCGAGGGGGTTCCCGGCCTCGGCAAGACGCTTCTCGCGCGCACTTTCGCCTCCTGTCTCGGCCTGGAGTTCTCGCGGATACAGTTCACGCCCGATCTGATGCCCGCGGACATTACCGGCACCAACATCCTGGCGGAAAAGGACGGGGGGAAGCGGACGTTCCAGTTCCAGAAGGGACCGGTGTTCGCAAACGTGGTCCTGGCCGACGAGATAAACCGCGCGACCCCGAAGACCCAGTCCGCCCTTCTCCAGGCGATGCAGGAGCACAAGGTGACGGTGGGGGACATCACGTACGATCTTCCCGAGCCGTTTCTGGTGCTGGCGACGCAGAACCCGATAGAGCTGGAGGGAACGTATCCCCTTCCGGAGGCCCAGCTGGACCGGTTTCTCATGAAGGTAAAGGTGGGATTCCCGGATGATTCGGAGTTGGTGAAGATACTCTCGAGCACGACGGAAGGCGACGAGCCGACGACGGAGGTGGTGCTTTCCAGGGACGATGTCCTGGAGGACCAGAAGCTGGTCAGAGAGATGCCGGTAGGCACACCGGTGGCGGAATACGCCGCGAGAATCGTCGGCGCGACGCACCCGGACCGCGACGGCTCGCCGGAGATGGCCAGGAAGTACATACGCTACGGCTCCAGCCCCCGGGGCGGCCAGGCGCTGATATTCGGCGGCAAGGCAAGGGCGCTCAGGGACGGCCGAGTGAACGTCGGCTTCGAGGATCTGAAGAAGGCCGCCCATCCCGCCCTTCGACACCGGCTGATCCTCAACTTCGAGGGCGAGGCGGCCGGCATCGATTCCGACGCAATCATCGACGCGATCCTGGACGAGGTGCCCACCATACCCGGCGAGTGACCGCAAAATAGGGAGAGTTCCCCGTTCTCGTGATTAACGATACCGCCGTGTCCCCTCGCTCATTCTCGGGGCTCATCAATGGAATGGAGCCCCTCCGAGGACACGGCTCGACCGACCAGGGTTAGGCCTTCGGCCTGTCGGTCGACCCGTGAACCCGCTCGTGAACACGACGGCATCGCCATCCCAGCACGGGAAAATGGTAGCGGTCCCTATTTTCTGAGCGGGGTAGCGGCGAGTGTCTTCATCCAATGAAGGGCGTTTTTCGCCGACATCCTGTTGACGCTCAGCGTGACGGGAGGGTCCGCACTATCGGGCGGAAGCTCGGGATGAACATCGATGCCCAGCAAGTCCGAGAGAAAACACAGCACCTTGCTGAGAGGGGTTTCCTCGAAGCGGAAAGATACTGTCTTTTTGTCGAGGGCCCCCGTCTCGCGCAGCTTCTCGACGTGCGCCCACCACACCTCCAGCGGCACTTCTTTTGTCGTGGTGACCCATCCGAAACCGTAATCCTTGCCGAAATACAACGGCTTGTACATGGAGAAGCCGCGGGCGTGATGGTGTTTTCGGAATCCCCACGTGAGGTCGGCGAGTGCCGCGATCCACCTGAGGGCGTCCTCCAGAAGCATCTCCTTGGCAGTGAGTGTTATGGGAGGCCCTTCGCCTTCCGAGGTATCCAGGAGGAAGGTCATCCCTGTGTCGGCGGAAAGCGCTTCGAGGACGTCGGACAGCGGCGTATCCTTGAAGGCAAAGGACACCTTCCTCGTCTTGATTTCTGAGAGCGTCTGCTTCTGCCACGTGGAGAAGTAATCGTTTCTGCTGGGCAGAGGGGCCGGGGCGCGGGTCTCGGTGTTCGATCTTGTGTCGGTGCACGAAGCGCACACGAGGCACAGGAGTGAGAAGCAGGCTGACAGTGAGGGATAGTATCTCATGAGTCCGTTTCTGAAGAAGGGTCTATCTCCTATCTTTCAAGAAAGCTGCTCCTGCAGAACGCAAAACGCAAGGCCTCACCCCATTTTGTGTCGGTGCACGAAGAGGGAAAATAAATCTGTCCCCTTTTCTAGGCGAGGATGCGGACGCGGCGGCCTTCGATCTTCAGGCGGCCCTCCGCGAAGAGACGTATCGCCTCCGGATACGCGATGCACTCCTGCTCGAAGACGCGCGCGGCGAGCGTGTCCGGCGTATCGTCGTCGAGCACCGGCACCGTTCTCTGGACGATGATAGGGCCGTGGTCGTATTCGCTGTTCGCGAAGTGAACGGTGCACCCGGACACCTTCGCGCCGTACTCCAGCACGCCTTCATGAACATGGTGTCCGTAGAAATTCTCGCCGCAGAATGCGGGGATGAGCGCGGGATGGATGTTCATCACCTTCCCTTCGTACTCCGGAGGTACGTCGTACAGGCACATGAAACCGGCGAGGCAGATGAGGTCTATGTCGTACGGCCGTATCGCATCGTTGATCGCGGCGCTCATCGCCTTCCAGTCCTTCCGGTACCGGGCGGAGGACACCACGACCGACGGGATACCGTTTTCTTTCGCTCTCACCAGCCCGTAGGCGCTCCTCCTGCTGGCCAGAACCACGGCGACTTTTGCCGGAAGCTCTTCCGCGTCTATCAGATCGATGAAGTTCTGAAGGGTGGTGCCGCCTCCAGACACAAATACTGCCAGGTTAACGGGTTTTGTCTCGGTCATGTCTGCCTCCTCACAGGATTCGGACCGCTGAACGGAGAGAGAATGTTACCCGCGGGGGGGTGAAAAGTCAAAATATCGAGGCGAGTTAATTATGAAAAAAACAGCAATTTCCAGGCCAAATACTTGACTTTCGGGCCCGCCTCTGATAAAAATCCCCGTTTGATGACCGAAGGCGGCGCACGCTCAAGACTAATGAACGGCTTGAAGTTCAAGCTTGCCGGGGTCCTGGGACACCGGGTGGTTCTAGCTGTAGGTCGATCCATGCGTTGCGTTGCGGGAGTGGGCGAGCGGTTCGCCGGTTTGCGCCGCTCGAAGAGGCCGGTCATACTGACGTTCTGGCACAATAAGCTCTTCTATCTGAGCTATTGTATCGCCGCCCATTATATTAGAGGGGGCGGCACCGTCGCGGTTCTGATAAGCGCGAGCCGTGACGGCGAGTATATGGCACGAGTTGCGGAGATGTTGGGAGCCAATGTGATAAGGGGTTCCAGTACCAGGTCCGGAGGCAGCGGGTTCCGGCAGCTGTGTGAATGGGCCGACAAAGGAGCTTCTCTGTGCATTGCGCCCGACGGACCCAGGGGACCGAGGTACGAGCCGAAGGAAGGGACGATCCTTCTCGCCCAGAGGACGGGCCTGCCGATCCTTCCGCTGTCGTACCGGGCCAAGGGGGCTCTGCGGCTGAATTCGTGGGACGGGTTCGTGCTTCCGCTTCCGTTTTCAAGCGTGGAAGTGAAGTGCGGTGAGCCTATAAGTGTTCCGAAGGACTTGAGTCCGGGCGAGAGGAGAGACTATTGCTCGGTGTTGCGCAACGAACTGATGAGTCTGGAAAGGTAGTTATGGCGCTGGTTGGTGTCAGAGAGCTGCTCAAGGCGGGTGTTCACTACGGGCACCGTACGAGCAGGTGGAATCCCAAGATGGAGCCCTTCCTTTTCGGGAAGAGGAACGCTATTCACATCGTCGATCTCGCCGAGACCGTCAAGGGGCTCTACCGGGCCAATAAGTTCCTGACGCAGGTGTCGCAGGACGGCGAGGACGTTATCTTCGTGGGGACGAAGCGTCCGGCCCAGCGTCTTATCTTCGAGGAAGCGACGCGCTGCGGCATGCATTTCGTCCGGACCAGATGGATCGGCGGCACGCTGACCAACTTCGACGTGGTGCGGAGCCGCCTCGATCGCCTGGAAGAGCTCGAGACGCTCGAGGAGTCGGGCGGGCTCGGTATCTACAGCAAGAAGATGGTCTCCACGCTGATGCGGGAGAAGAGAAAGATCGCCCGCAACCTGGAAGGCATGCGATTTATGAGCAAGCTGCCCGGGGCGATGGTCGTGATCGATCCGGGGCACGAGGATATCGCGGTGAGGGAGGCCCGGCGGAAGGGCATCCCGGTGATCGCGCTGACGGACACCAGCTGCGACCCGGACCCGATCGATATCGTGATTCCGGGCAACGACGACGCGATGAAGTCGATACGGCTGGTTCTCAGCAAGCTCGCGGATGCGGTACTGAAGGGGCGGGGCGGCGATCCCGGTCCCACGGCCGTTCTGAGGGACATGATGGCGGCGCCGGCGGAGAAGAAGGCTGCGGAAGCGTCCGGCGAGGACGAGAAGAAGGACGACGAACCCGCGGCAGAGGAAAAGGTGGTCGAGGAGGAGACGGAAGAGCCGAAGAAGGCGAAAAAGCCGCGCAAGACCGCCGCATCTAAGAAGGAAGAAGACAAGGAAGCGTAGGGATATGGCTGTTGACACTTCACTGGTAAAGGAATTGAGAGGAAAGACGGGAGCAGGGGTGCTCGACTGCAAGACCGCCTTGGAGGAATCGTCCGGCGACATAGAGAAGGCGGTGGAGATTCTCAGGAAGAGGGGCATTGATGCCGCGGAGAGCAAGTCGGGCAGGAAGATGGCCGAGGGACGGATAGGGTCCTACATCCACTTCGGCGAGAGGCTCGGCGTGCTCCTCGAGGTGGGATGCGAGTCCGATTTCGTGGCGAAGACCCCGGACTTCGAAACGCTCCTGAAGGACCTCTGCATGCATATCGCCGCGTCCAACCCGAAGTACATCGCACGGGAAGACGTGCCCGAGGCGGTCCTTGAGAAGGAGCGCGAGGTGTACCGCGCTCAGTTTGCCGACAAGCCGGCGAACGTGATCGACAAAATCGTCGAAGGCAAACTCGTGAGCTTCTTCAAAGATGTCTGTCTGCTGGAACAGCCCTACGTGAAGGATCAGGATACGTGCGTGGGCGACTACGTCAAGTCGTACGTCGGGAAGCTGGATGAGAACATCCAAGTGCGAAGATTCTCCCGCTTTGCGGTCGGAGAGTAGGCCGGCCGTGGAAGAAGGCTGTGTGTCGGACAGTCAGCCGGACACAGTCAAGTATCAGACAGCCGTAGTAAAGATCAGCGGAGAAGGATTCAGCTCCCCCGGCGGGTACGGCATCGACATTTCCATGGTCAAATCCATTGCCGGAGAGCTGGTGTCCGCGGCCAGTCTGGGGATTCGTCTCGTGGTGGTTGTCGGAGGAGGCAACTTCGTCCGCGGCGCCGAGATGAGTGAGGAAGGCATCCCCCGGAGCACGGCCGATTATATGGGGATGCTGGCCACCGTTCTGAACGCGCTGGCTCTCCAGGAAGTGATGGAGGATCTGGGCGTTCCCACCAGGGTGCAGACCGCCATAGAGATGAAGGACGTCGCCGAGCCGTACATTCGCCGCCGCTGTATGAGGCATCTCGAGAAGGGAAGGGTGGTGATACTGGCGGCCGGCACGGGGAACCCCTCCTTCACGACGGATACCGCGGCCGCTCTCAGGGCCACCGAGATAGGCGCCCAGGTGATTCTGAAGGCGACCAAGGTGGACGGGATCTATTCCGACGACCCGATGAAGAATCCGAAGGCCGAGAAATACGAGGAGCTGACCTATCTCGACGTGCTGAACAACAAGCTCAGGGTGATGGACTCGACCGCGATCTCGATGTGCATGGACCACGGTCTGGAAATCGTGGTGTTCAGCCTCAACGAGAAGGGCGTGATACGCAGGGCGGTCTGCGGGGAGCATGTGGGAACGCTGGTGAGGGACTAGCATGGATCTGGAAGAAGCGCTTCTGGACGCCGAAGAGAGGATGGAGAAGGCCGTTGAGCACTTCTCCCGCGAGCTGGGCACCGTCAGGACCGGGAGGGCTAATCCGGCGCTGGTCGAGGGGCTGAAGGTGGACTACTACGGGACCAAGACGTCACTGAGGGAGCTGTGCGCGCTCTCCATTCCGGAGCCGAGGCTGATCGTGATCCGGCCGTACGACCCGAACGCGCTCTCGGATGTGGAGAAGGCCATTCAGAAGTCGGACTTGGGCATTGCCCCGATGAACGATGGAAAGCTGATTCGCCTGGCCATACCGCCGCTGACGGAGGAGACCAGAAGGCAGCTTGTCACCAGGGTGAAGGAGATATCCCAGGAGGCGAAGACCGCGGTACGCAACATCCGCAGGGACGCGAACAAGGCGGTCGACGCGACGCAGAAGGACGGCAGCGTTCCAGAGGACGACGCATACAAGGCAAGGGACGATATTCAGGATCTCGTCAAGGAATATGAGGGGAAGATCGACGAGCTTCTCGAGAAGAAAACCGAAGAAGTAATGGAATTGTAGCTCTGTAATGAAGAATGATATTCGCCTGCTCCTGGATGTTCAGCAGTTCGATCAGAGCATAGCCGCGGAAAAGGCGAGACAGAGAGCGCTTCGCGAGACCCTGATCGAGCACCGTGAGGCTGTTGAGGACGCGAAGAAGAAGGTCGAAAACGCGAAGGCGGAGCTTCACGAGCTGAAGAAGGAAATCGACAGAATGGGGCTGGAGATAAAGGAGAAGGAAGGCCAGGTCGAGAAGGATCAGGACTCCCTCAAGCAGCTCAGCTCCAACAAAGAGTACAAGGCGATGCTCACCCAGATAGAGAAGGACAGGAGCGATCTGTCCGTGCTCGAGGACGGTGTGCTCGAGGCCATGACCAGGGTCGATCAGAAGCAGGAGGCAAACAAGAGGGTGGACGAGGCGCTGAAGGACGCGGAGGCCGACCTCGCGGAGGAAGAGGCCGAGGTGGAGAAGCGTATCGCCTTTTCCGCGGAGAAGGTCACCGGGCTGGAGGCGAAACGGGCGGAAGTCGCCTCCGGCGTGGATCCGGAGCTCATGGGCTTGTACAACAAGCTTGCCGGCCGCGGGGACGGCAGGGTCGTGGTCTCCTCCAGGGGGGGCAGCTGTGCCGGGTGCAACATGACGCTGAGGGCCCAGATGGTTTCCGAGCTGATGGCCGACAATGAGACGATCTGCTGTACCAGCTGTGGACGGATCCTCTATCTGGACAATGAGCAAGAAGAAGGCTGACCTCGCGCTCGTCATCAACATAGACGGCGCCTCCAGGGGGAACCCGGGGCCGTCCGGCATCGGAGTGATCATCCGGGACGCTTCCGACGATCAGGTGATCTGCGATCTGAGCGAGCCGCACGGTGAGATGACGAACAACGCGATCGAATACACCGCTCTCATCAGGGCGCTCGAGTACGCCCACGTGCTCAGGGCGTCTTCGGTGACCATCCGCAGCGACAGCCAGCTGCTCGTCAGACAGATGACGGGCGAATACCGGGTGAAATCGAGGACGATCGAGCCGCTCTACCGATGGGCGTCCGACCTGGCCCGCACCATCGACAGCATTGAATTTGAGAACGTTTCCCGCGAGAATAACAGGGAAGCGGACAGGCTCGCCCAGCAGTCCGTGCGCGGGGCGAGATAGGGATTACGAGCAAGACGCGCGGCCGCTCTGTGGGGCGTAAGCCCGGCAGGGAGGAAAGTCCGAGCTCCGCAGGGCAGGAAGCCCGGTAACGCCGGGGGGAAGCGATTCCCGGAAAGTGCCACAGAAAACATACCGCCCTGAGCGGATCCTGGCTCTGCCAGGATGCGTCGAAGGGTAAGGGTGAAAAGGCGGGGTAAGAGCCCACCGCTCTTCGGGTAACCGGGGAGGCATGGCAAACCCCTTCCGGAGGGAGGCCAAATAAGGGAGGAGAGGCGGCCCGTCTCATTCGACTCCCGGGTAGGCCGTACGACCGCCGCGGTAACGCGGCGGCTAGAGAGATGGTCGCGGCCCGCTTCGGCGGGTACAGAACTCGGCTTACAGTCTTGCTCTTTGTACGAGTAACGGGGACATGATAGAGGCGGCAGGCCGTATCGTGTCCCCGCTACCATTCTCGAGAGGAGAACTGCTATGGATCGCAGACCGGCCGTCGCGGGCTCCTTCTATCCCGGCACGAAGCAGGAGCTGGAGAGCACGATTGGATCGATGATGGAGAAGGCCGAGGCGGCCGCCGCCATCGGCGTCGTGTCTCCTCACGCCGGATACATGTACTCCGGCCCGGTTGCGGGGGCGCTGTTCAGCAGGACCGTCGTGCCGGATCTGTGCGTGATCCTCGCGCCGAATCATACCGGTATGGGGCGCGCGCCGTTTGCGGTGTGGCCGGACGGGAAATGGCTGATGCCGATGGGGGACGTGCCGGTGGACGAGGAGTTCTCGCTCAGACTGCTCCAGTCGTACCCCGCCGCCGTCGTGGACCAGGAAGCGCACGGCACAGAGCACTCGGCCGAGGTGCAGGTCCCGTTCCTGCAGGCGGTGAACCCGTCCGTTCGAATCGTGCCCATCGTCGTATCGTCCCACGACGTGGACGCGCTCCGGGGATTCGGCAGGGCGCTCGCCGGGGTCATCAGGGACACGGCCGGAGATGTGCTGGTGGTGGCGAGCTCCGACATGACGCACTACGAAAGCCGGGAATCAGCGGGCAGGAAGGACCGAATGGCAATCGACAGGGTCCTGGCGCTGGACGAGGAGGGGCTCTTCGAGGTCGTTGCCAGGAACCGTATTTCCATGTGCGGGGTCGCGCCGACCATATCCATGATCGCGTGCTGCAGGGAGCTGGGCGCGAAGGAGGCGGAGCTCGTTAGATACCAGACGAGCGGCGACGTGACCGGTGATTTCCTGAAGGTGGTAGGGTACGCGGGTATAGCGGTCCGATAGGCCGGTGTTTCCTTGAAACGGTCCGGAAAAGGGTGTACCATCTCAATAGGGGAGTTCTGGAACTCGACCTGGGCCAAGAAAGAGTCTGGTGCTGATATGAAGTTTTCGAAATGGGGCATAATTCTCCTGGGCGTTGCATTGTGTGCATCGCTTCTGCTCGATCTTCTGGTCGGCTGCGATCTTCTTTTTGCCCGGGAGGGCAAAGAAGAATTCGAACTTCGTGAAGGGGAGAAGCCGGGGACCAGAA
>CAYMFW010000044.1:0-3539 GCA_964389785.1 uncultured Planctomycetota bacterium | reverse complement strand
TTGCGCCGCGCTTCAACCATGGGATGGCCCTGACCGGCAGTGTTTACCAGAACAGCGGCAGAGACATCCTGAGCGTTTCTTCTCTCCCCGTCCTGCCAATGGAAATTCGCCTCGGTCCCTGTTTCTTCGGCATATTCCTCATTCATTCCCCGCCCGTTCTGGTCTAGCGCCCGCTTTCAATTCCGGATTCCGGCAGTATCACCGACTCGGTGGATCGTGCCTCATAAAGGCAAGACCACACCGGCGTCAAGAACCCGAAATTGAAAGTAGCGCAGGACTGCCCTCTTCTTGCTGAGTTTCTTTCTGATGAAGGAATAATCGTAGAGGATGAACAGATGGTGAAAAACGATGTGTTGAAGGAATGTTGCGGAACTGAAGGCGATGAAGCGAGTGATGTGATGACAATCGCTGAAATCGCCCGCTACCTGAAGATTCCCGAGAGAATTATCCTAAAAATGGCTAAGGCGAATGAAATACCGAGCACAAAGGTTTCCAGCGAATGGCGTTTCCTGCGCCCTCTCATCGATGATTGGCTGAGCTCCAAGATGCAGACAACGACCGACGATGACCTCGTCAGCGTCATACGTACCGCCCGACCTATCGTGCCGGTGTCGCGGCTGGTTTCCCGGGATCGCATCGTGATGGACATGGAGCCGGGAACCAAGGAGCATGTTCTCCGGCAGCTGGTACACCCTCTGGAGAGTCAGAATATCCTTGCACGCCCGGAGGACTTCCTCAAACGGGTGCTGGACAGAGAATCCGTGGTCTCCACCGGAATCGAAAAGGGCATCGCGATTCCACACGCCAGGAATCCCGAAACCAGCGGAGTGATGGCAACGTGCATAGTCCTGGGGATCTGTAGAGAGGGAACGGATTTCGGCGCTCTTCTGGGAGGCAAGACGTACGTTTTCTTCCTTCTCTGTTCGAGCTCCGTGGTGGCGCACATTCGCCTGGTGGCAAAGGTTACTCTCATGCTTCGCGTGAATGGAATGGTCAAGAGGCTGTGTTCCGCGGCGACGTCGGAGGATGTTCTTCGGGTGCTGATGGATTCGGATACGGCGCTTTCTATGTCGTTTTAGAAGGCCGGCAACACGGGTAAGGAGGGTGCGCCATGGATTTCGCGAGATTACTGAAAGGTGAGCTCATTCAGATCAGCCATGAACCCCGTGACAAGGAAGCTGTTTTGAAGTGTATTGCAGCGCTTGCCGTGAGGAGCTCATCGCTTTCGGGTGTCTCGGAAGAAGATATCCTGCGGGCTCTCATCCGCCGCGAAGAATTAAGCTCCACCGGCTTCGGCCAGAGCATCGCGATCCCGCACTGTTCATTGCAGGGGATTTCCGAATTCACTCTGGGCATGCTGATCGTGCCTGCTGGCGCCGATTTCGAAGCCATGGACGAACTGAAAACGCGTCTTTTCGTCTTCATCATAGCGCCCGAGTCCAGGAGAAACGATCACATTCGCCTGCTTTCCGGTGTGTCTCGTGTACTGCACAACACCAAGGCGGTCGATGAAATACTGTCCAGTCGCACTCCCGAGGAGGCCAGGGAGATATTCTGCTTTCACTCCAGGACAGATGCTGATGAGCGGGAACAACGGGACTTCAGCTTGATTCACGTATTTCTCCAGGACGAGCAGTTTTTCGACGATGTGCTTCCCATCTTTGCGGAACTCCCAGATTCGTCGGTGTCCATCCTTGAGGGCGGGGATTCGAGTTCATTCCTGCAGAAGATTCCGTTGTATGCCAGTTTCTGGAGCCGCGAAAGCAAAGGGTTCCATCGAATCATAATCGCCGTGGTGAGCAGACGTTTTGCCAATGAGGTAGTGCGCCGGGTAAATACCACTGCCGGAAACCTGGGCCGGACATCCGGCTTCCTGGTATCCGTGCAGGACCTGGATCACGTGAGCGGAGCCCTCGATTTCTAGGGTGAATTCATGGCAGCCATAAGATCCTTCTTTCAGGCGTTCCACTCTCAGGGTGTTCCCCTGCTGCTGCTGGTCGGCGTGGTTGCCATGGCGGCGTTCTACTTCGGCCGCGCAGCGCACCGCATCAGTCTCCCGTCCATAATCGGTTTCATCATCCTGGGAGTCCTGTCCGGTCCCTGTCTTCTGGGCATAGTCGATGAGGCGGTTCAGGACAAGCTCTCGTTCATCACGGAAATGGCTCTTGGCTTTGTGGCCCTGTCTATAGGGCTTGAGTTGAAGCTTGCTTCCTTGAGGGGCGGGGGAATTGCAGTGATCATCCTCCTGGAATGTCTGGGCGCATTCTGCCTGGTCTTCCTGGGCGTGTATCTCGTGACTTCCAACGTGGTCCTCTCCCTGGTGTTCGCCGCGATGGCGCCTGCCAGTGCCCCTGCGGGAACGGTCGCCGTTATTCACGAATACAGGGCGAAGGGCAGCCTGACCCAGGCGCTCTATGCGGTGGTGGGGTTCGATGACGGCCTGGGGGTGATCATATACGGCTTTGCCATAGCTGTGGCACGCAATATTCTGCTTCAGGAGAACGGCGGGGCAGGCGACAGCCTGTGGCACCTGATGGCCGGGCCGTCGAGAGAAGTCTTTTTCAGCATTGTCCTTGGCGCGGGATTGTCGGTGATCTTTTCTCTCGTCGCGCGCAGACAGAAAGACGGACAGGACGTTGCAGTCCTGGTATTCGCTTTCGTTCTGATCATGACGGGCCTGTGCACGTTCCTGCATCTTTCTCTGATTCTCTGCAACATGATCGCCGGAATGATAATCATCAACAGCCAGCCGGACGATTTCACGAGGAAGATCAAGCAGCGGCTGCCGGACATCATGCCGTTCATGTTCATATTGTTCTTCGCGCTCGCGGGAACGAATCTCGATCCGACGGCCCTGTCCCTTCTGGGTTCGGTTGGGGTTGTCTACATCATAGCTCGTTCGTCCGGATTGCTGCTCGGGGCGCGTCTTGGAGCAAGGATCGCCGGGGCGGAAGACAAGATCCGAAAGTACCTGGGAATGGGAATTCTGTCTCAGGCGGGGCTGGCAATCGGGTTGTCCCTGATGCTGAAGCACGAGTTTCAGGGGATTGGCCGTCAGGTTAGCGTGACAGGAGGACAGATCGTGACGGCCGGCGATCAGATCGGCTCTCTTGTCTTGACGACGGTCACCGCGACGTGCGTCTTCTTCGAGATCATAGGGCCGATACTCACAAAGATTGCCCTGACAAGAGCGGGTGAAATCGGACAGGAGTCCTGATGGGCGTGATGCTTCGTCTGTCAGCGAAGAAGAGGTGTTGATGTGTACCTGGTGTCCGGCTGCATCGTGATTGGAGCGGCGCTTGCGCTCAATGCAGCCCTTGTCTTCTGGGGGCGAGCCATTATCGAGCGGGCGGCGAGGGGACGGATGCAGAAGAGAATGAAACGCAAATAGCACCGAGGACGATACTCATCCCTTTCGATGTTGACAGCGCCGCGCCGGATTCATAGAATAACCGTGAATATGGGGATGTAGCTCAGACTGGGAGAGCGCCGCACTCGCACTGCGGAGGTCGAGGGTTCGACTCCCTTCATCTCCACCA
>CAYMFW010000043.1:4285-29855 GCA_964389785.1 uncultured Planctomycetota bacterium | reverse complement strand
TGATTAGCCTTTTACTCCTATCCACAGCTCATCGCCTCACCTTTCAACGTAAGTGCGTTCGGACCTCCAGTAGCTGTTACGCCACGTTCGTCCTGGCCATGGATAGATCACTCGTTTTCGGGTCTAACGCACGCTACTGAATCGCCCATTTCGGACTCGCTTTCGCTTCGGCTCCGGGCTTTGCCCTTAACCTTGCAACGTACGATAACTCGCCGGTTCATTATGCAAAAGGCACGCGGTCACTCATTATACGCGCGGTTGAGCCGCTTAGAGAAAGTTGCGCCGTGCCGAAGCACGGAACAACAAACTGATCACGACTCGACGCGTATCATAGAGCTCCCACCGCTTGTAGGTACATGGTTTCAGGTACTATTTCACTCCCCTAACAGGGGTACTTTTCATCTTTCGGTCGCCCTACTGGTTCACTATCGGTCACTGAGGAGTACTTAGCCTTGGGTCGTGGTCAACCCAGTTTCACACCGCGTTTCACGTGCACGGCACTACTCGGGAAACCGCGCGGAAGAGTGTTGTCTTTCGCCTACAGGACTATCACCTTCTATGGTCGACCTTTCCAGTATCGCTTGGCTAGACAGCACCTTTGTAACTTCCGTGTCCGGTCGTGTCCGGACAATGCAGCTCCCACAACCTCCCATCGGCAGCACACACGAGCTCATACACCGATGGAATTTGGGCTCTTCCCGTTTCGCTCGCCACTACTCGGGGAGTCGAACTCTCTTTCCTTTCCTGGAGGTACTTAGATGGTTCAGTTCCCTCCGTTGGCTTCCAGACCCTATGTATTCAGGCCTGAATGGCCCCGGTCACCCGGGGTCGGGTTACCCCATTCGGAAATCTCCGGATCATTGCCTGCTGGCGGCTCACCGAAGCTTATCGCAGCCTACCGCGCCCTTCATAGCCTCTCAGTGCCAAGACATCCACCATATACCCTTAGTAGCTTGGCCACAAGATTCATTAAGAAACTGTGTTCTCTTTCTTTGCCACTTTTCACGCCACCAAATTGCCAAAGAGCAAACCGCGGCTATGCCGCAGCCTCATATAATATACGATCAGCGCGACGCATGTCAACCCACGCAAGCATCTTTTTTAACTTATTTTTCTCTCCGAAAACGGGCGGCTCGCACCGATCCTAGGAGCTCTCCGTCTTCGTTTCGTCCTCGGAGCTCACCCTGGTCTCCTCCCCCAGCTCGTCCCCGCCCCCCAGGCCGGGAACCGAGGCCCGCACCGTGGAACCCAGCGAAAACAGCGCCAGGGCTATTGAATCCAGGGAGACCAGCGCGCACCCGATCGGCCAGTCGAAGTCGGTGTCGAACACCTTCGCAATCTTCAGTATGACAAATATAAGAGTCCCCATTCACCTACCTCCCTTCCTCCCGTTTCTGCCCACTCGTTCACTTCCAGAGGATACTGGTGGAGATGAGCGGGATCGAACCGCCAACCTCCGGCTTGCAAAGCCGGCGCTCTCCCAGTTGAGCTACATCCCCTCACGGGACGCCACACGCGTGAGTATAGGTAGGGACCGGAACGCCGTCAAGAGGCGAATACCGCTCAGAATAATATGTCCATCACCTCCGTGTACTGATCGTTCCCGTAGTTGGAAAGGATAATCACCTTCACGTACCGTGCGTCACCCGCCTTCAAACTGAGCTGCTGTCCGTCCGTGTCCTTCTCCAGAGCAAAGCTCCCGAGCGGTATATCCCAGTGCTTCCCTCCCGTCGTGGACGCCTGCATCACGATCAACTTCGCCGAGATGCCCGGATACTTCTTCTCCTGGCAGGAGTTGTTGATCGTCACGCTTTCCACGCGCCGGACCATCCCCAGGTCGAACACGAACTCGTGCGGCGGGCGGGTCCCCGGCGCGCTGCACCACCCGGTGTCCGGTTTCCCGTCGAGAAGCTTCTCTGCCGACCACATCCCGGCATCGTTCTGAGAGCTGAACTTGACGATGGTCACGCCTTCCCGTTCCGGATTCTCCTCCGGCCTCTTCTCGACGACCTCCTTCTCGCCTTTCACCGCGGGACTGTCCCCTGAACTCTCGGCGGCCATTTCGGCCTCCTCTTCGCCGATGTTCGGGGTCTGCCATTCGTTCACGTACCCCTCTTCCCAGATCATGTACCACTGCCTCATTTCCAGCTTGTGCTTCTCCAGAAACGGCTCGATGGCATCATGAAGCGCGTTGTACAGGTCGACCACATCCGGTTCCACGGGATTCTTGTTCTCGTCCACCGTCTTCTCACGGAGCCGCTGCTCCGCCTTCTGCTGGAGTATGTGGCACCCCATCCACACCCTCTTCTTCTCCCTCTCGGACATGGCGGCCACGATACGTCTGTCGTGAGCCAGCATCGCTTCGTGAACCGAATCAATGAGGGAGCGCACCAGCTTCCTGTTCTCCTCCAGGTTCGACAGGTAGGCCACCGCTTTCCTGCTGGTCCTTGCGTTCTGTCGGAGCTGCTTCTTGATGCGAACCATCTTCGCGCCCTCGACGCGGTTCAGAGCCTTCACCTTGTCCTCCGCGTCGAATTCGTCCTGGTAGACCCCCACCGTGCTGAACCTGGGACGCTTCGGCTTCGGCAGTATCCATTCGCGCCCCGCGTTCTCCGGGATCTTCTCCCAGAACCACTGGTTCCACTGGATCCTTGCGCGGCGGTGCGCCTCCTTCCAGATAGGATACTCCTCGTAGATCTCCCGGGCCCGTATCCCCATCTCCTTGGTCTTCAGCACCTCGTAGGTAACCGTGCCGTCATACCGGGTGATCTTGAGAACGGTGTACGGCTTTCTCGTGACGCTCGCGACCGTGACGCCATCGGAAGCCTCCAGTGCGACCGCCGCAAGAATATACACCGCGAACAGGATGGCTCTTCTCATTCCGACTCTCCCGGTCTGACCTTCAGAGTCGCTGCCGCTGAGGATCCGCTTGTCGATCTCTATTCTAGCTCGCCGCGGCCGTATCGCAAGAGAAGAAATCCGGGAAATGATGGATATTTCAGCGACGAGGCGCCTTGCCTTTAACCGGCAGGTTCTCTCCGATGTCCTTCCGTATCGCCTCCAGTCGGTCGCGAAGATCCTTCCTCCGCTTTGCGTGCGCGGGATCGTCTTTCAGGTTATGCATGATCCAGTCGCCCTGCCCGTGATACGCGTACACCCGTTGGTCCGGATGTCCCGCCGGCGACCGCCGCGGTGCCCAGCGCCGCCGTCCTGATGAACTCGCGCCCTGTCAGCCCGTCACTCATTCACCGGCCTCCCGTTCTCGAAGCGCGTGACGCCTGTCACCTTCCCGGTCTCGTCCCACTCCGTGCGGGTACCGTGCAGCCTGTCGTCACGATACTGCGCCTCGCTCTTCTTTTCGCCGTCACGGTAGTACGTGGTCCAGGTGCCGTCCGCCTTCCCGTTCTTCCATTCCGCCTCGTTCGAAGGGGTGCCGCTGCTGAACCATCTGACGTGCTTTCCATCCGCCTTGCCGTCCGCGTACATGCCCTCGCATGCCTTCTGTCCGTTCGGATACCACTCGGCGTACATGCCGTGAAACACGCCCTCCCGGTAGCCTATCTCCGACGCCTTCATACCGGTCGCTCTCCATGCGGTCCATACGCCGGTGTACGTCTCCGGACGCTTCGGCACCTCCTTGGGATACACGTACGCCTGAAACATATAAATGTACTGGTGCCGCTGCGGCTCCCCATACCGCAGCACGTAGAGCGCCGCTCCCGCGCACGCCAGGACGAGCACGAAGAATGCGAGCATCCAGAACCACCAGCGGCGGAGGACGCTCCTGCGTTCCCGATGCTTCTCAGTAGACATACTTCATTATAGCGCGCGCGATGGCCTCCTGTCCCTCCTTTCGCGGATACAGAAGAAAGACGCGCGAGCCCCCCTGCTGGGCGAAGAACTTTTCGAATTCCCTCCGGTCCCCGCCCAGGGTGGCCCGCAGGTCGACCAGATCCGTGTGGTGCTCGCGGGCCACCCGCCGCATCGCGTCAGCGTACTCGCCCCAGAGTTTCATGTCCGACAGGTACGGAACCGGAGTGGCCAGCACCACTCGTGGAGGGTCCTCCCCGAGCCTCACCTGGTCGATCAGCACGTCGAGCGCCCGCGAAAAGAGCCGCACCGGCACCCCTTGCTCCATATCCTCGATTCCCGGACAGTACACGAATACGCCGGGCGAGTGTTTCTTCACCAGCTCTCCCGCCTTCAGCACGTCGATCAACACCGGAAACGACGCGTCCTCGCGGGCCGCGAACTGAAGGATGTGCTTGCCGTTCCGAAAGAGCTCCCGGAGCGAGGCGACGTACCGTCCGTCGCCGTCGTCGGGGGAATTGACCATGCGGCTCCCCAACACGACCACCTTCTTCGCCGATCGGTCCGCCTTCGTCGCGACCCATTTCAGAAGCGCCCATTCCCGATACTTCGCCTGGTCCTCCTCCACGGTACAGACGAGACACCGGCGCTCCTTCTCGTCGAAGAACGCTCCGTCCTTCACCTTCAGCCCGCTCAGGCCGGCGACGGAATCCACTACGGGGATATCGCTCGAAAAGAGCTGTTTCGAGCCGGCTCTTGCCGTCGCGACGATGGTGCCGCAACGCTTCGGGAACCGGCTCATGTCGAACTCGATGAGCGCAGCGTCCTCCTCCCCTGCACGCGCCTGAAATGTCACCTCCGAGGCCGTTTCCTTCCCGCCGTCCGGGCGGAGCGTGACGACGACGGTGATTCCACGCGGTTCCGCCGTACGGTTTAAGACGCCGACGCAGATGTTGTTCTTCTCCTCCCCGAAGACGATCTCAGGAAGACGCACTCCGGATACCCTCAGCTCTCCTCCGGCCAGGGGGGCCGGGATGCTCAGCACCAGAGAGAGCGCGATGAGGCGGGTCATTGTCCGGCGTGCAGGTCCTGCGTCGCCAGCCCGTGACGAGTCTTCTCCCAGAAGGAGGGGCGTCTGAGGACCTGAAGGAAGCCCTTCCACGCCGCCAGGCTCATCAGAACCCAGTAGAACGGCGAGAACAGCGCGTATCCGAGCAATGAGAAGAGCCCCCTGCGCACGCACCCCAGGACGTTGATGAGTATGAAGACGACGTTCCCGAGCGCCAGCACGATAGATATATGGTAGAAAATCACACTGATCAGGTCGTCAACGTACAGCACCTGCCACTGAAGATAGGCCAGGAACCCCAGCACGACCCAGTAGATCGGGTTCAGAAGCAGGGTGAAGCACAGCCCTCCCACGCTCATCAGGAATCCGCCGTAGCCCCACATCCCCATTTCCCTCATCGTCTTACGACGCTTCCGGGTATGAACAAAGTGGGTCTGTATATACCCCTTCACCCACCGGGAACGCTGGCGAATCCAGTTGCCGAGCCGGCAGTTGGCCTCCTCCCACGTGGTCGTGTCGAGAATTCTCGTGACCATGCCCGCCCGGTGCAGGCGCATGCCCAGGTCGCAGTCCTCCGTAACGTTGAACGGGTCCCACCCGCCCAGCCGCTTCAGAAGCTCGATCCGGAAGTGATTGGACGTTCCCCCGAGCGGGATCGGTATCCGCAGAAGGTGCAGCCCTGGAAGAAAGAGGTCGAACCAGACGCTGTATTCCATCGTGAACCACTTCGTAAGCGCGTTCTGCCTCGGGTTGTAGTAGTTCAGCTTCGCCTGCAGACACGCCACCTCCGGACCGACCTTGGCGAACCCGGCGACGGCCTTTCTGAGCTGATCGGGGTCGGGCCGGTCTTCCGCGTCGTAGATCACCAGGTATTCCCCCTTCGCTTCGCGCAGGCCGTGGTTGCACGCCCGCGGCTTCGTCCGGGGGGACCCCTCCGGAACGGTTATCACCTGACAGTACGACGGCAGCCCCGCCTCTTCGATCGCGGAGGCCGTCTCGTCGTCGTCCGCCTCCAGCAGCAGCTTCACGTCGAGCTTGAATTTGGGATAGTCGAGCGCGTCCAGCGCCTTCAGGATGCTGTCGGCGACAATAGATTCCTTGTACAGCGGCACCAGGATAGTGTACACCGGAAGCTCGTCCGGCTCCGTATTCGCGAGCCGGGCGAGCTCATCATCGGTAATCTTCACCTCCGTCCTGAACACGACGGAGAGCGCCACGGTAAAGAACTTGAAAAGCACCGTCAGGATATACAACGCGCATATGATGAAGTTGACCAGGATGAAGAACTGGTCGTACCGGTAGTTGCCGAACACGAGAAGCACCAGGAAGATGACGAGATAGCGGACCATCTGCCCCCAGCTCATCGTGATGTGGGCACACTCCGCGCCGTACCGGCGGACGTAGTCAGCGACGGTCGCGTCCTTGTACGATGACTCCTCCGCGGGCTCCGGAGTCAGAATATCTTCACGTATGCCTTCCATTTTTCCGAGAGTTCCGCAGGGGTGACACCAAACGCCTTCTTCAACGCGTCTTCCTGGGCCGCGTCCTCCTTCAAGAGCTGAATGAACCTGCCGAACTGCGGGCCGCCCTTCTTTATCATGAAGCTCGTCAGGGCCCACGCCTCCACATATCCCTGATGATCAATCGGCGCGATCTTCATGTCCATGAGTTCCGCGGCCGGCGTCAGCTTTCCCTCCTCGAGATACCCCTTGACCCTCTTCCGCCACTCGTCCGCCCTCGATCCCTTGGTCTTGTGCAGGAACTCGAAGTACTGCGCGGTACCCTCCTGCAGCCAGTCCTTCAGCCGTTTCCCCTTCGCATACAGCCCGAGCACCACGTGGACGGTCTCGTGTATCAGGGTTCTCTTGAACTGGTCCGCGTTCATGCCCTGGGTGAAGAGTGCGATCTTCGGCTCGAAGGACCGCACCACGGTGAACCCACCCGAACAGCCCAGCGCCTTCGCCTTCTCGACCGTATCCGCGAATTTCCTGAACGTCTTGTACTTCTCGAAGCAGAAGAGCTGGCATCGACCGGCGAACAGCTGCTCGGTCGGCCCGACCCCGAAGGTCCTCCGGATCTCGCCGTAGTACTTCTCCGCCAGCAGTGAGATCTCGTGGGCCTGCGAATGGGAGATCGTCCCGATCAGTCGAAAATGCTCGCTCTCGATCACCACCAGCTTCGCACCCAGGGTCTCCCCGAGTTCCGACAGTTTCGTGCCGTGTTCCCAGCGGTATTCCTGGTCGAGCGGCGTCCGGAAGAACTCCTTGTTCTCCGGGTTTCGGGGCCAGATCCGGTCCTTGCATCCGTCGCACAGGTCGCCCGAACTGCACTCCGAACACCATCTGCCTGTCTTGCTGGCGCACCTGGGGCACTCCGCCCCCGCAATGCCGGCGACCAGCACCAGAATGGCGATGAGAACCAGGTGCCGGCCCATCATCGGTGGAGGTCTTCCCGTATCTTCTGGGCCACCAGCACCGCCTGCCTCCCGTGCCTTCCGGTAACGACAGGCTCTGTCCCGTTCCGCACCGACTCCACGAAGGAGGTGATCTCGCGCTCCAGCGGATCGAAGTCATCCACGACGATGTTCTCGACGGAGATGAGCTTCCCGAACACGAAGCTCATCGGGTCACCCACCGAGGAGGGGTCGAGCGTCGAGATCTCGATCTTCTCCGCCCCTTCCTTCCGCCTGTACATCTTCGCGCTGCGGTCCTCGTAGTCGAGTGATATATACGAATCCGGCTGGAATATCCGGATCCGACGCTCCGTCTTCATCGCGACGCGACTGGCGGTAACGTCCGCCACGCACCCGCTTTCAAAGCTCATCCTGGCGTTCGCGATATCCTCCGCGGAGGACAGTACGCCGACGCCGACCGCCTCGATGGACTTCACCTCCGACTTGCAGAGATAGAGCACAATGTCTATATCGTGGATCATCAGGTCGAGCACCACACCGACCTCGGACGACCGGAACGGGAAGCCGCTGATCCTCCTGCAGTCGATGAATCCCGGGTTCGTCACCTGTTCCTGGACCGCGGCGACGGCAGGGTTGAACCTCTCCACGTGTCCCACCAGGAGTCCCGCGCCGCTCTTCTCGGCCGCGGTCACCAGCGCGTCCGCGTCATCGAGATTGCCCGCGAGCGGCTTTTCGATGAGGCAGGGGATCCCCCTCTCGAGGAAGAATCCGCCTATCTCCCGGTGGAGGGCGGTCGGGACCGAGATCACCACCGCCTCCACCGCATCCGCCAACTCGCGGTAGTCCCCCAGGTACCGGCAGCCGTAGTCCGCCGCCGCCTTCTCGCCCCTGGCACTGTCTATATCGCATACCGCGGTCAGCTCCACCGCGTTCATCCCGGAGCAGATGCGGGCGTGATGGGACCCCATGTTGCCGATCCCGACGATCCCTATCTTGAGAACGCCCATTTTCTTGACTTCTCCGGAACGCGAGTGTAGCATTCAACGGTCGACGGGCCGTTAGCTCAGCTGGCCAGAGCGCTCCCCTCACACGGGAGAGGTCACAGGTTCAAGTCCTGTACGGCCCACCAACACAGGCTACAGCACCGACAGGTACTTGTCCACCTCGTACTGACTGACGTGCTTCCGGTACTGATCCCACTCTATCTTCTTGTTCGCTATGAACTTCTCGAAGATGTGATCACCAAGTGCCTCGCGCACCAGCTCGCTGTTCTCCGTCTCGACCACCGCCTCCTGCAGGCTGCCGGGAAGCGACTCGATGCCGCGCTTCGCCCGCTCCTCATCCGACATCAGGAAGATATCGTCCTCCACCGGGTCGACCGGCTCGTACTTCTCCTCCATGCCCTTCAGGCCGGCCGCGAGCATTACCGAAAAGGCGAGATACGGGTTGCACGCCGGGTCCGGACACCTCAGCTCGGCCCGCGTGGCCTTCTCCCTGCCGGGCTTGTACATAGGCACGCGCACCAGCGTCGAGCGGTTCCGTCTGCCCCAGGATACGTACGCCGGCGCCTCGTAGCCCGGCACCAGCCGCTTGTAGGAATTCACCCATTGGGCGACCACCGAGCAGATCTCACGGGCGTGCCTGAGCAGGCCCGCAATGTAGGACTTCCCTATCGGCGAGAGGTGGTACTCGTCGTTCGCCTCGAAGAACGCGTTCTCGTCCCCCTTGAACAGCGATTGATGCGTGTGCATCCCGCTGCCGTTCTCCCCGAACAGCGGCTTGGGCATGAACGTCGCGTGGATGCCGTTCTGCATGGCCACTTCCTTGACGCTCAGCCGGTACGTCATCGCGGCGTCGGCCATGCTGAGCGCGTCGTTGTATCTCAGGTCGATCTCGTGCTGACTCGGGGCGACCTCGTGATGGCTGTATTCCACCGCGATACCCATGTGCTCCAGCGCGAGCACGGTGTCGCGGCGCAGGTCGCTGGCAATATCGCGAGGGGTCAGGTCGAAGTACCCTCCCTTATCCAGCGGCTCCGGTTTCCCTTCGGCGTTCCTGAAATAGAAGTATTCGAGCTCAGGGCCGACGTAGAACGTGTAGCCCATGTCATCGATCTTCTTCAGGTTCCTTTTCAGCGCCCCGCGGGGGTCGCCCTTGTACGGAGTGCCGTCGTCCGGGTTGATAATGTCGCAGAACATCCGCCCGACCGGCACGCCGTCGGTGCTCCACGGCAGGGTCACGAAGGTCTCCGGCTCCGGCAGGGCGATCATGTCGCTCTCCTCGATCCTGGCGTAGCCTTCGATGGAGGACCCGTCGAAGCCGAACCCCTCGTCCAGCCCCTTCTCCAGCTCGTCGGCCGTGATCGTGAAACTCTTCAGGAACCCCAGTACGTCCGTGAACCAGAACCGTATGAACCGGATCTTCTCGTTCTCGACCGTGTCGAGCACGTACTTCTTGTCCTTCTTCTTTCTGGTCATTTCCTTCTCCTTGATCAGGGACGGAGTTAAGTAATTAAGTTAACTAACGCAACGGCCCCCGCGCAGCCGCCGCCGAATTGAGGATAGTACGTGAAAACCGCCCGATTTACAAGCCATGGACGCCCCGGTCCGGCAACGGCGTAAGCTAATCTGGCTGGCCAACTCCCGTCTCTCTCCAGGCGTCACTCCGGAAGAATTGAAAGATCGTTCTCTCCTGAAGGAAGAAGAAGCTCATTGATACTCATTCCATCCTCCACAAAACGACGGTAGGCGCGGATTGCTCTTCTCCTGCGTTCCCGAAAGAGTGAAAGAATCTCGTCGCACGACTGCCATGAACGAGGGACAATTCGACAAGGCGCAGAATGACCTGACCACAAGTATCTGTCCAACTCTTCCAGAGTTGTGACGATGCCCCATCGAAGAGGATTCAGATGAACGTACCTTACCAGTTCTGCCGGACGAGAGCGTCAACCGCCACTTAACTTAATTACTTAACTCCGTCCCTGGTTGACTGGCGAAGTTCCCGCGATGTACTCCTGGATGGGCTTCGTGGTCAGGTTCCCGGAGCGGAGCGCCCTGATCCCTTCCAGCGCCGCGACCGCGCCGGACAGGGTCGTGACGATGGGTATGCCGTGCTCCAGCGCGAGCCGGCGTATCCGGTACTCGTCGAAACGCGGCCCCTTTCCTATCGGCGTGTTGAAGATCACGTCCATCTCGCCGTTCCGTATAAAGTCGGTCACGTTGGGCCTTCCCTCCCCGAGCTTCTGCGCCGTTTCGACCGGTATGCCGCTCCGCCGAAGAATCGCGGCCGTTCCCCTGGTGGAAACGATGCGGAACCCAAGGTCCGACAGCCCCCGCGCGATGGGTATCGCCGCACGCTTGTCCCGGTCGGCGACGCTGACGAACGCGGTGCCCTCAGTCGGCAGCGTCTCGCCGGCGCCCAGATACGCCTTGGCGAAGGCGGACCCGAAGCTGGAGTCCACCCCCATCACCTCACCGGTGGAGCGCATCTCCGGCCCGAGTATCACGTCCACCCCCGGGAACTTTGCAAACGGGAATACCGGCGCCTTCACCGCTATGTGAGCTATCTCCAGCTGGTCCGGCACCCTCAGTTCGTCGAGCGTCCGGCCCGCCATCACCTTCGCGGCGATCTTGGCCACCGGAAGGCCGGTGACCTTGCCCACGAACGGCACCGTCCGTGAGGCGCGCGGATTGACCTCGAGCACGTAGATCTCGTTCTCCTTGAGGGCGAACTGTATGTTGAGAAGGCCGCACACGCTCATCTCCCGCGCGATCTTCCCGGTGATCTCCCTCAGCCGGTTCTGTATGTCCTCGGAAAGGCTGAACGGCGGCAGGCTGCAGCAGCTGTCCCCGGAGTGTATCCCGGCCTCCTCGATGTGCTCCATGATCCCGCCCACCACGGTGCGCGTCCCGTCGCAGATGGCGTCCACGTCCACCTCGATGGACGCCTCCAGGAATTTGTCTATCAGCACAGGGTGGTCCGGCGAGGCCATCACCGCGGTGTGCATGTACGTTTCAAGGGACTCGTCGTCGTACACGATCTCCATCGCCCGGCCGCCCAGCACGTACGACGGCCTGACAAGCACCGGGTAGCCCAGCCGCCGCGCTATCTCAACCGCCTCTCCGAACGACCGGGCGGTGCCGTTCGGCGCCTGCTTCAGACCCAGCCGTTCGATGAGATCCGCGAACAGCTCCCGGTCCTCCGCACTATCGATGTCCTCCGGAGACGTGCCGAGGACATTCACTCCACGCTCCTTCAGCGGAATGGCGAGCTTCAGCGGCGTCTGTCCGCCGAACTGCACCACCACCCCGTCCGGCTTCTCCACGTCGCATATATTGAGCACGTTTTCCAGCGTCAGCGGCTCGAAGTACAGCTTGTCCGACGTGTCGTAGTCCGTCGACACGGTCTCCGGGTTGCAGTTCACCATGATGACCTCGCAGTCCTCCTCCTTGAGCGCGAAGGCCGCCTGCACGCAGCAGTAGTCGAACTCTATGCCCTGCCCGATCCGGTTCGGCCCGCCCCCGAGGATCATCACCTTGCGCCGGTCCGACGCGCGCGACTCGCATTCCGACTCGTGCGTGGAGTAGTAATACGGAGTGTAGGCCTCGAACTCCGCGGCGCAGGTGTCCACCAGCTTGAACGTGGCGGGCACGCCGGCTTCCTTCCGAAGCGCCCTCACCCGGTCCTCCGTGGTCCCGAAGATCCGCCCGAGCTGGAAGTCGGAAAACCCGTAGATCTTCGCCTTGCGAAGCGCTCGCCGCTCCAGCCCGCCGAGCGGCTTCTCCGCGCAGCTCTCCGCGGCGATCCTGAGCTGGTCCTCCATCTCGACGATCTGCGCGATGTTCTTCAGAAACCACGGGTCGATGCCGGTGAGGCGGTGCAGCTCGTCACGGTCCATTCCCAGCCGGACAGCGTACCGGAGATAGAGGATCCGATCCGCACACGGCGTTACCAGCCGCTTCTTCACCTCCGCTTCCGGGTCGGCGAACCTCCGTATCCGCTCGAAATCGTCCGCCGCATCGCAGCCCAGGCCGGTCATGTTCAGTTCGAGCGACCTCAACCCTTTCTGCAGCGCCTCCTTGAACGTCCTGCCCACCGCCATCACCTCTCCGACCGCCTTCATCTGCGTCGTCAGTGTGCTGTCAGCGCCCTGGAACTTCGCGAAATCCCACCGCGGTATCTTCACGACGCAGTAATCGATCGTCGGCTCGAAGCAGGCCGGTGTCTTCCGTGTGATGTCGTTCGGTATCTCGTCGAGCGTCAGCCCCACCGCCAGCTTGGCCGCCATCTTGGCGATGGGAAACCCGGTCGCCTTCGACGCGAGCGCCGACGAGCGGGACACCCGCGGGTTCATCTCGATAACCATCATCCGCCCGTCCTTCGGGTCCACCGCGAACTGGATATTGGATCCCCCGGTCTCCACCCCGATCTCCCGGATGATCTTGATGGACGCGTCCCGCATGTGCTGATACTCGCGGTCCGTCAGCGTCTGCGCGGGCGCCACCGTGATGCTGTCGCCGGTGTGGACCCCCATCGGGTCCATGTTCTCGATCGAGCAGATGATGACGACGTTGTCCGCGGTATCGCGCATCACCTCCAGCTCGTACTCCTTCCACCCGATCACCGACTGCTCCACCAGGACCTCGGAGACCGGACTGAGGTCGATACCGCGCGCGGATATCTCCTTCAGTTCGTCCACGTTGTACGCGATACCGCCGCCGGACCCCCCCAGCGTGTACGACGGGCGGATGACGATCGGATACCCGACGGATTCCGCGAAGGAGAGCGCGTTCTCGACCGTGCCGACGCACGCACTGCTCGGCATCTCCATGCCTATGCGCTCCATCGCCTCCTTGAACGCCAAACGGTCCTCCGCCATTTCGATCGCCTCGAACTTGGCCCCAATCAGCTCGACCCCGTGCCTCTCCAGCGCACCGTTGCGCGACAGCTCGGCCGCGACGTTGAGCCCGGACTGTCCCCCCAGCGTCGGAAGCAACGCGTCCGGCTTCTCGATCTCCAGGATCTTCTCGACTACCTCGGGGACGATCGGCTCGATATACGTTGCGTCCGCCATCTGCGGGTCGGTCATGATGGTAGCCGGGTTGCTGTTGATGAGAACGACCTGGTACCCTTCCTCGCGAATCGCCTTGCAGGCCTGGGACCCGGAGTAGTCGAACTCGCACGCCTGGCCGATGATGATCGGCCCGGAGCCGATGAGCATGATCTTTCTTATGTCTTCCCGCTTGGGCACGCCGCCTCCTCCAGCGACAGCTTCCCGGTGGCCGGGTCCACCGCCACCGGGTATTCTCCGTTGAAACACGCCGTGCAGAAATCCTTTCCGTCCACCGGCATTGCCTCGAGCATCCGCTCGTGGCTCAGATACCCCAGACTGTCCAGACCGATGAACGACGCTATCTCCTCCACGCTCTTCGAGGACGCGATCAGCTCTTCGGACGAGGGAAAATCAATCCCGTAGAAGCACGGGCACCGGTGCGGCGGACAGCTCACCCTCATGTGCACCTCCTTCGCGCCCGCCTCCCTGAGCGTCTTCACCCTCGCGCTGCTGGTGGTGCCTCTCACGATGGAGTCCTCGATGACCACCACCCGCTTCCCTTCGACGACATCGCGCACCGGATTCAGCTTCAGCCGGACCCGTTCCTCCCGTCTCTGGGTCGTCGGCTGGATGAAGGTCCTTCCGATGTAGTGATTCCTCACCACCGCCATCTCGAACGGAAGACCGGATTCCTCCGCGTACCCCATCGCGGCGAACGTGCCCGAGTCCGGTATCGGTGAGACGAAGTCCGCGTCGCACGGGTGCTCCCGGGCAAGGCTGATGCCGAGACGCTTCCTGGTCTGGTACACGCTGTGGCCGAACACACGGCTGTCCGGCTTCGCGAAATATATGAATTCGAATATGCAGTAGGCGTGTCTCGCCGCCGGAAACGGCCTGAGACTGCGCAAGCCGTCCGGCGAGATCACCAGCACCTCTCCGGGCTCCACGTCCCTGAGGTATTCGGCGCCGATGAGATCGAACGCCGACGTCTCCGACGCCACCACGTGCCCGCCCCGGAGCTTGCCGAGACAGAGCGGCCTGAATCCGTGCGGGTCGCGCACCGCGATGAGCGCGTCCTCAATGAGAACGACGAAGGAGAACGCGCCGCGCAGCGGTATCAGCGCCTCCACGAGCGATTCGACCGCGTCTCTCGAGTATGACTTCGCGAACAGGTGAACCAGGATCTCGGTATCCATGGACGACTGGAAGATGGCCCCGGACGTGACGAGCTTCTTGTGAAGCTCGACCGCGTTTACCAGGTTGCCGTTGTGGCCCACCGCGATCTGCCCCTTGCCGGTGGAGGCCAGAAACGGCTGGACGTTCTCCGACTGGGAGCTGCCGGTGGTCGAGTAGCGGACGTGCCCGATAGCGCCGTCCCCGCCGAGTCGGTCCAGGTCGCGCTCCCTGAACACGTCCGAGACGAGGCCCATGCCGACCCTCCCGATCAGCTTGCCTTCGTCACGAACGACGATGCCGGCCGACTCCTCCCCACGGTGCTGCAGCGCGTAGAGACCCATGCACGCCACCCGGGCCGCATCCTGCACACCCCACACCCCGACGACGCCGCAGTACTCCTTAGGCCCGGTCCGCACGCTTCACCATCCTCACTGGAACACCCTGTTCCGCCAGAAATTCCTTTGTCTGACTCACCGTGAACTCGCCGAAGTGGAATATCGAAGCCGCCAGCACCGCGTCCGCGCGCCCCTCTACGAGCGCCTCCCGAAGGTGCTCCAGCGTTCCCGCGCCCCCCGACGCGATCACCGGTATGGACACCGCCCTGGACACCGCGCGGGTGAGCGGGATGTCGTACCCGTCCTTCGTTCCGTCTGTGTCCATGCTGGTCAGCAGTATCTCTCCCGCGCCCAGACCGCAGGCCTTCCGCGCCCACTCCAGCGCGTCGTTGCCGGTGGGTGTCCTGCCTCCGTCCACGTAGACCTCCCACGAGCCGTTCCGACGCTTCGCGTCGATCGCGACCACCACACACTGGCTCCCCAGCTCCCGCGCGCCTTCCTTGACCACGCTCGGGTCCCGCACCGCGGCCGAATTCACGGACACCTTGTCCGCGCCGGAGCGAAGGAGGGTCACCATGTCTTCGACGCTGCGGATTCCTCCGCCGACGGTCAGCGGCGCGAATACCTTCTCGGCCGTCCGGGATACCACGTCCAGTATCGTCGGCCTCGATTCCACGGTCGCGGTGATGTCCAGAAACACGATCTCGTCCGCGCCCATCCGGCAGTACGTCGCGGCCGCCTCCACCGGGTCGCCCGCGTCAACCAGGTTGACGAAGTGAACGCCCTTCACCACCCGCCCGTCGGCGACGTCGAGACACGGTATGATCCGCTTAGCCAGCATCCGTCTTCTCCATCGCGGCGCCGACGAACGCCGCAAACAGCGGGTGCGGCGCGAGCGGTCTCGACTTGAACTCCGGGTGGAACTGGCAGCCGACGAACCACGGATGGTCCGGGATCTCGACGATCTCCACCAGGTCACGCCCGGTGCACGTGCCGGCTACCCGCAGCCCCTTCCGCGTCAGCTTATCCATGTACTCGTTGTTGAACTCGTAGCGGTGCCGGTGCCGCTCCTCGATCTTCGTCTTGCCGTACGCCGTCGCGGCGAAGGTACCGTCCGCCAGGTCACACGGATACGCGCCCAGGCGCATCGTTCCACCCTTCCTGTCAACGTCCTTCTGCTCCGGAAGCAGGTCGATCACCGGATGGGGCGACCCGGCATCGAACTCGGAGCTGTTCGCCCCTTCCAGGCCGCAGACGTTCCGGGCGAACTCTATCACCGCGCACTGCATGCCGAGACAGATGCCGAAGAACGGGATCCCGTTCTCCCTGGCGTACTGCACCGCCCGGATCTTCCCCTCGATGCCCCGCTCCCCGAATCCGCCGGGCACCAGTATGCCCTTCGCGGAGCCGAGGAGCCCGTCGGGCCCCTTCTCCACGATGTCCTCGGCCTCCACCCAGCGCAGCGTCACCCCGCAGTCGTTCGCAACGCCGCCGTGCAGGAGCGCCTCGTTGATGCTCTTGTACGCGTCGGTGAGATCCACGTACTTGCCGACGATGACTATCTCCGTCCGCTTGGACGGCTTTTTCAATCTACCCAGCATCTTCTGCCAGGCCGACATGTCCGCGTCCCGGCAGTTGAGCCCCAGCTTGTACACCACGTACCGGTCCAGCCCCTGCCGGTGAAACACCACCGGCACCTCGTAGATGGACTCGACGTCCGGCGCCTGGATCACCGCCTCCTCTTCCACGTTGCAGAAGAGCGATATCTTCGCCGTCACGCCGCTCGAAAACTCCTTCGAGCAGCGGCACACGACCACGTCCGGCTGTATGCCTATCTCCCTCAGCCGCGCCACCGAGTGCTGGGTCGGCTTCGTCTTCACCTCCCCCGCCGTTTCGATGAAGGGCACCAGGGACACGTGCACGTAGAAGCAGTTGCTTCGGCCGACGTCGAACGGAAACTGCCGTATCGCCTCCAGGAACGACTGGCTCTCGATGTCGCCGACCGTTCCGCCGAGCTCCACGATCACCACGTCGCAGCCGGTCTCCTCCGCCACCCGCCGGATCGAGCCCTTTATCTCGTCCGTGATATGCGGCACCACCTGCACCGTCGCTCCGAGAAAGTCGCCCTTCCTCTCCTTCTCGATCACCGTGTTGTAGATCCGCCCGGTCGTGAAGTTATTGAGTTTGGACGTGGCCACCCCCGTGAACCTCTCGTAGTGCCCCAGGTCAAGGTCGGTCTCGGACCCGTCGTCCGTCACGAACACCTCGCCGTGCTGAAACGGGCTCATCGTGCCCGGGTCCACGTTCAGATACGGGTCGATCTTCACCTGCCCTATCTTCAGCCCCCTGCTCTGCAGTAGACACCCGATCGAGGAGGCGACGATACCCTTGCCCAGCGCGGAGATCACTCCACCCGTCACGAACACATACCGCGGTTCCACTTTTTCATTCATATCCGATCGTCACCCAGTCCTTGTTCCGTCAACCTGATTACCTGACTCCGTCCCTCAATTGAGGCTTCTTCATTCATATTCGATCGTGCTGGGCGGCTTCGAGCTTATGTCGTACACCACCCGGTTTATCCCCGACACCTCGTTGATAATCCGGTTCGAAACCCGCGCGAGCAGGTCCTCCGGAAGCCGCGCCCAGTCCGCGGTCATCCCGTCCTCGCTCGTGACGGCGCGCAGCGCGACCATGTCCTCATACGTCCTCTCGTCTCCCATCACCCCGACGGTTCTCACCGGCAGCAGCACCACCAGCGCCTGCCACACGTTCCCATACTCCCCTGATTTCTTCAGCTCCTCGATGAATATCGCGTCCGCCTCCCTCAGCAGGTCAAGCCGCTCCCGCGTCGTCTCCCCGGGCAGGCGCACCGCGAGGCCGGGACCGGGGAACGGATGGCGCTGGACGATCTCCTCGGGAAGGCCCAGCTCGACCCCCAGCTTGCGCACCTCGTCCTTGAACAGGAACTTCAGCGGCTCTATAAGCTCGAAATCCATGTCCTCCGGAAGCCCGCCGACGTTGTGATGGCTCTTTATCGTCGCCGACGGCCCCCGGGACGGAGACTGGCTCTCAATCAGGTCCGGGTACAGCGTGCCCTGGGCGAGGAACTTCACCTCGCCGAGCTTCTCCGTCTCCTTCTCGAAGACCCGGATGAAGGTTTCCCCGATCACCTTCCTCTTCTCCTCCGGATCCACCACCCCCTTCAGCGCGTCCAGGAACGTGTCGCTCGCGTCCACGTGCACCAGGTTGAGCTGTTGCGACTTCCCGAATCTTTCCACCACCCCGGACGCCTCGTTCTTCCGGAGCAGACCGTTGTCCACGAACACGCAGACGGCCTGGCCGCCCACGGCCCTGTTGAGCAGGCATGCAAGCACCGAAGAATCCACCCCGCCGCTCATCGCGCAGAGCACCTTCCCGTCCCCCGCTGTCCAGCGTATATCCTCGACCGACGACGAGATGAAGGATTCCATCGTCCAGTCCCCCACGCAGCCGCAGACCTCGTACAGGAAGTTGCGTATTACCTTCGCACCATCCGGCGTGTGGACCACTTCGGGATGAAACTGCACCGCGTACAGATTTTTTTCGCGGTTCTGGATCGCCGCGTACCGGGTACTCTCCGTCTCCGCGACCGCCTGGAAGCCGGGGGGCGGGTCCGTCACCTTGTCCCAGTGGCTCATCCACACCGTGATTTCCCCGGAAAGCCCCTTGAAAAGCGGGCTTTCGCCGCTGATCCGGACCACCGCGTGGCCGTATTCCCGCCGGCCCCCCTTCGCCACCTCCCCGCCGAGCAGATGGCTCATCACCTGAAGCCCGTAGCAGATCCCCAGCACCGGAACGCCGGCCTCGAATATCTCGCGATCGCACATCGGCGCCTCCTGCTGGCTGACGAACGCCGGGCTTCCGGACAGGATCACCGCCTTCACGTCGGCCGCCCGCACCTCGTCCGCCCCGGTGGTGTGCGGAACGATCTCGCAGTACACGTTCGTCTCGCGCACCCGACGCGCGATCAGCTGGGTGTACTGCGACCCGAAGTCCAGAATCAGCACCTTCTCCTTCGCCGTCGTCATGATCCGCTCCGAATCCAGTTCGACAGAAACTTCAACCCGACGTCCTGGCTCTTCTCCGGGTGGAACTGCACTCCCGTCACCGGCCCCCTCCGAACGGCCGACGTGAACCTCACCCCGTACTGGGTCCGCGCCGCGATGATTCCCTCTTCCGCCGGCTCCACGTAGTACGAATGCACGAAGTACATGTACGGCTCTTCCGGCAGTCCGGCCCGCAGCCCGTTTCCCTCCGCCCACTCCAGCGTATTCCATCCCATGTGCGGCACCCGAAGGTCTTCCCCGAACCGGCGGCACATACCCTCGAAAAACCCCAGTCCCTCGACCCCCCGATCCTCCTCGCTCGACTCGAAAAGGAGCTGTAGCCCCAGGCATATTCCGAGGAACGGGCGGCCGGTGCCGAGAAACTCCAGCACCGCCCCCTTCAATCCGCCCTCCTCCAGGTTGCTCACCGCCTTGCCGAACGCGCCGACGCCGGGAAGCACCAGCCTCTCCGCCGCCCTCACCTTCGCCGGGTCGTTCGTCACTTCGGCGGCCGCCCCAACGTTCTCGAGCGCCTTGGACACGCTTCGGAGATTGCCCATGCCGTAGTCGACCACAATCACCCCGGTATCACTCATGGGGCCGCCTCCATGGACGCAACGAATTCGTCGAAGAGATAGGCCGAATCGTGAGGCCCCGGCGCCGCCTCCGGGTGGTACTGCACGCAGAAGACCGGCATCTCTCTGTGCCTGAACCCCTCCAGCGTCCGGTCGTTCAGATTGACGTGCGTCACCTCCACCGGTGCGTCGGCCGACTCGATGTCCACGCAGAAGCCGTGGTTCTGCGACGTGATCTCGATCCTTCCGGTCGCTTCGTTCCTCACCGGATGATTGACCCCGTGATGGCCGAACTTGAGCTTGAACGTCTCGAAGCCAAGCGCCCTCCCGATCAGCTGCTGGCCGAGGCAGATGCCGAACACCGGCTTCCTCCCGAGCAGCTTCCCGACCTCCTCGACCACGTACGGGACCCCGGCCGGGTCGCCCGGTCCGTTGGAGAGGAACACCCCGTCCGGGTCCATCTCCAGAATCTCCTCCGCCTTGGTCGCGGCGGGAACCACCGTCACCTGTATATTCCGGGACGCGAGAAGCCGCAGGATGTTGTGCTTCACGCCGAAATCCATCGCGACGACGCGGAACCGGCCGTCGGCGCTCCACCGCCTCGACTCCGACGACGTCACCTCCTTCACCAGGTCCCTCCCGACGAGTCCCGGCGACGCTTTCGCCTTCGCGACGAGTGAGGCCGGGTCGAGATCTTCCGCGGACAGCACCCCCTTCATCGCGCCGGCCTCCCGTATGTGCTTCGTGAGCGCACGGGTGTCGATCCCCTCGATACCCAGCACCTTGTGCTTTCCGATAAACTCTTCCAGCGTCGACGTAGAGCGCCAGCTGCTGGGGATGCCGCTCGCCTCGCCCACGATGAACCCCTCGAGCCATATACGATCGGACTCCATGTCCTCCTCGTTGATGCCGTAATTGCCGATGAGGGGATAGGTCATGGTAACGATCTGACCCTTGTAGGAGGGGTCGGTGAGGATTTCCTGGTAGCCGGCCATGCCGGTGTTGAAGACGACTTCGCCGCTGCACTCGCCGGATCCGGTGAACGACTCGCCTTCGAGCAGGAAGCCGTCTTCGAGTGCGAGCAGTGCTTTCATCAGGCACGCCGCCTTTGCTTCATGCGCCGCATTATACGCGAACCCGCGTGAGGAGAGAAGGAAACAATCCGGTTTCTGTTCGCTCTCAACTTAATTACTTAACTCCGTCCCTGCCCGGGCAAGCCTTCACGCAGACCCCGCAGATGTACTGGCCGGCGTACTTCTTCTTCTGGAATTCCTTCAGCATCTCGAAACAGGCCAGGTGATCGAAACCCGCCGGTGTTTCCTTTATCGCCGCCGCGGGGCAGACGGCCGCACACGCGGTGCACTCCCCGCAGTCCCTCTCGAGCGGCGTTCCTGTCTCCAGGGGCATGTCCGTCAGAATCGTCCCAAGCCGCACCTGGGACCCATATTCAGGGGTTACCAGCAGGTTACTCCTCCCGATCCACCCCAGCCCCGCCCGGACCGCGATCTCCTTGTGGGATACGTGACCCTTCTGACTCTCCCAGTCCGTTATCTGGGACGCGGGGATTGGAAGCGCGTCGTATCCGGCCTGCTGTATCAGCCCGGCCAGCTTCAGCCCCATCTGATCCAGCATCATGTTCACCGCCCGGTAGTGCTGGAAGTACAGCTTCGTGGGGTGGTCGACGATGCCCTCCAGCACCGCGCGGGACAGACGCACGGCTATGCTTACCGCGCGCGGGAAGGAACCGGCGATCTCTTCGCCGTCCACCGGCGCGATCGGCTCCGGTTGGGTCAGGTCCGCGACTCCCACCAGAGCGGCGCCGGCCTCCCGTGCCGCCTCTTCAAGATCGTTCAGCATTAGCTTTCCTCTTAAGGTGCACGTGAAGCGCGAGTATTGCCGCAGGGGTCATCCCGGGGATTCGTTCGGCCTGGCCGAGGGAATGCGGCCTGCTTTTCGACAGCTTCTCCTTCAATTCGTTGGAGAGACCCGCCACCCTATCGAACTCGAGACTCTCCGGTATCCGTATCTCCTCCAGCTCCTTGAAGCGGCGCATGTCGTTCTCGGCCCGCGTGATATACCCCGCGTACTTTATCTCAGTCTCGACGTAGTCCCGCACGCTGCGCGCGAGATCCGGGATGTCAGGGCAAAGCTCCCGGAGCTTCGCGTAGTCGATCTCCGGCCGCTTCAGAAGGTCTTCGAGCCGGGCGCCCTCTCTCACCGGCCTCATCCCCCACTCGTTCAGCTTCCCGTTCACCGACTCCCTCCCCCGGATGCCTGTCTTCCTCAGCGTCACCATCGCGTTCGTCGCCGCGCGCGTCTTCTCCTCGACCTTCTCCCGCTTCTCCCGCGGAAGCAGCCCGATATCGAACGCCTTTCCCGACAGTCTCACGTCCGCGTTGTCCTCGCGCAGCACCAGCCGGTACTCGACCCGTGACGTAAACATCCGGTACGGCTCGTTCGTCCCACGGGTGGTGAGGTCGTCTATCATCACACCGATATAGCTCTCGGCCCGGTCCAGAGTGAACTCCCCGTCCAGCGCCGCATTCGCCCCGGCGATGAGCCCCTGGGCGGCGGCCTCCTCGTACCCGGTCGTCCCGTTTATCTGACCCGCGAAGAAGAGCCCCGTGATGCGCTTCGTCTCGAGCGTCGGCTTGAGCTGGAGCGGATTCGCGTAGTCGTGCTCGATACCGTAGGCGGGCTTCGTCATCTCCGCGCACTCCAGCCCCGGTATCGTCGCGAGGAACGCCACCTGCACGTCCAGCGGAAGGCTCGTCGAGATCCCGTTGGGGTAGTACTCGTCCGAATCCAACCCCTCCGGCTCGACGAATATCTGGTGCCTCGACTTGTCGGCAAATCTCACGATCTTGTCCTCTATGGAGGGGCAGTACCGGACGCCGGTTCCCCTGATCACGCCGGTAAAGAGAGGGGAACGGTCCAGGCCGGCCCGTATGATCCAGTGCGTCTCCTCATTCGTATAGGTGATGAAGCAGGGCTTCCGGTTCTCGACGCGCCGGTCGGTCCAGAACGAAAACGCCTTCGGATTCTCGTCGCCGGCCTGCTCCTCCATCCGGTCGAAGTCTATCGTCTTTCCATCCAGCCTGGCCGGGGTGCCGGTCTTGAACCTGCCCAGCTCGAAGCCGAGCGTTCTCAGGTTCTCGCTCACCGCCCTGGACGACTTCTCGCCGAGCCGGCCCGCGGGGTGATTTTCCATTCCTATGTGCACCAGCCCGTTGAGGAACGTGCCGCAGGCGATGACGACGGCCCCGGCGCCATACCTCTCGCCGGAGACCGTTCCGACGCCTTTCACCCGCTTCCGCTCGACAACGAGCCCCGCGACCTCCCCCGTCCTGATATCCAGATTCTCCTGCTCCCGGAGGCGCCGCGTCATCTCTGCGCAATAGAGCTTCCTGTCCGTCTGGGCCCTCGAGGAATGGACCGCCTTGCCCTTCTTCGTGTTGAGCGTCCGGTACTGGACGGCGGCGGCGTCCGTCACCTCGGCCATCAGCCCGCCCATCGCGTCGAGTTCCTTGACGAGCTGACCCTTGCCCATGCCCCCCACGGCCGGATTGCAGGACATGAGCCCGAGAGTGTCCGGAGAAAGAGAGAGAAGGAGCGTGCGACGGCCCATCCGGGCGGCTGCATGGGCGGCCTCGCAGCCTGCGTGGCCGCCGCCTACCACGATCACGTCCCAGTTCTCCTCACACACGCAAATCGCTCCTTTTGTTCCTGTGATCTCCCTCGGACCCCGGGGGGAATCCAGCTATTATAGTGAAAGCAGCCGGGCGAACAACATGAATTTGAAGACCTAGTACACATAGAGCCTCCCATAAGGGCGGCTCGAGACGGGAACGAGGCGTGTGAAACGCTCGCGTGTAAGGTCCTCGCCTTCGATGCCGAACGCCCGGCTGTAATCCTCCAGACTCTTCTCCACTCTCGACCAGCTCTGGTCGTCGATATCCACCAGGCCCACCTCTCTCCCCAGCTGATGAGGGTCGACACGACCCCTCACGAATATCTCCCCGCCGTGCATGCCGGTTCCCAGAAAATCCCCCGCCACCGGTCCGTTCTCCTCGCATCCGATGCCGAGAAGCATCAGGATTCCTCCCGCCATGTACTCCCCGAAGTAATCCCGGGCCCCGCCCCCCACGATGACCACCGGTACCCGCTCGCGAAACGCCTTCATGTGGATGCCCACCCGGTATCCGGCGTTTCCCCTGACAAACACCCGCCCTCCCCGCATCGAGTACCCGAGTACGTCCCCCGCGTTGCCGTGGATGATCACCTGTCCGGAGCTCATCGTGTTCGCCACGCCGTCCTGCGCGTTGCCGTGAACCTCGATAGACGGGCCGTCCATGAAACAGGCGAGGTCGTTCCCCGGCACCCCCTCGATGGCGATAGCGGCGTCCCCCCTCAGCCCGGCGCCGATATACCGGTGTCCGCACACGTTCTTCAGCGTCACCGTCTTCGTCCCGTTCCCCAGAAGCGCTCGGACCTGATCGTTGAGATCTTTATAGTGCACACCTGCAGCATTGATTGCCGCCCCTGCATTCCCGAGACCTTCCCGAGCGGGTTCGTGGTTCATACTTCTATCCCCTCTCCCTCCACCACGTGCTTCCGGTAGTCCGCCGGCACCGACACCATGCCGAGCTCGTCCGTCAGCAGCAGGTCCTTCATTCCCGCCACGTTCACTCCCTGCCGCATCATGCCGGTGACGATGCCGGCGCGGTCGATGTCTCCCACGAACAGCGCGCCCACGATCCGGCCGCCTTCGAGCACTATCTTCCTGAAGCTCCGCCCGTTCACTTTCCTCAGCACGTCCTGTCCGTCGTCCCCCGCCCTGCCGACGGATATCACAGGCAGGTCGAATACCTGCACCGAGTTCATCGCGAATTCCGAACCCAGCGTCTCCTCCGCCCCCGCCATGTTGGCACCGGCGGTCTTTCCCTGCCGGTACGCGCTCGGAAATATCGGGAGCACGCCCGCCTCTCCGGGCAGCGGAACCCTCACCTGCGCGACATCCCCCGCCGCGTAGACGTGTTCGCAGGAGGTGGCGCACCGGTCGTCAATGAGTATGCCGCGGTCAGTCTCGATGTCCGTTCCCTCTGCAATCGTGATTTCCGGCCTCACCCCTGCGGCGACGATCACCATGTCGCAATCGAGCCGCGCTCCCCCGGCCAGGTCCACGCCGACCACCGCGCCGGCCTCGACCGCTATCCGTTCCGCCGGGACACCGCACACGAGCGTCACTCCGGCCCGCTCCACGGCCTCGGCCGCCAGCTTCGCACCGTCTTCATCCAGCATCAGGGGAAGCACACGCTCCTCCAGTTCGATCACGGTCACACCAACTCCCCGGGCGTGAAGCGCCTCCGCCGCCTTGATCCCTATCAGCCCGCCGCCGATTACCACGGCGCGAGTTTCCTCTCCCTCGTGCGAGGTCAGGAAGCCCTCCACTGCACGGCAGTCGTCCCACGACAGGAACGTGAACACCCCGGCCGCGTCCACCCCTTCCAGTGGCGGTATCACCGGGCTCCCGCCCGTCGCCACCAGAAGCTCCTCATACTCGATATCGAGCCCTCCCGCGCAGGTTACGCGGCGGGCGTCCGGATCCACACCGGTCACCTCCGTCGAAAGACGCGCGTCCACCCCGCTCTCCTCGTAGAACGCCGGCGACCGGTAGTACATATCCTCTTCGCCCACCTCTCCGGCCAGCAGATACGAGATGAGCGGACGGGAATACGTGTGGTACGGCTCGCGCGAGACCACCGTGACGCACCCCTCCCGGTCCGTGGCCCGGATGCCCTCGACCCCGCCTATCGCCGCGGTCGAGTTACCGACTACCAGATACCTCGTGTGTTCTATCTTCATATATCAGCGCTTCGTTCGGACAGTTCTCCACGCACACCGGAATCTCTTCACCCATGCACAGGTCGCACTTCGAGGCGACCTTCTTTTCTTTTCCGCGGTTCACCGCTCCCGCCGGGCACACCAAGATGAACTACCAGCACCCGACGCACTTATCTTCATTACAGGTCACTACTCCAGTATTTTTATT